>JAHCKS010000073.1 GCA_026125665.1 Rubrivivax sp. | reverse complement strand
AGCGGCACGCGGGTGGCGATCGGCCGCGCCGCGCCGCTGGCGTCGGCCGGCACCTCGACCGGCGCGAGGCCGCCGGTGGCCGCGAGGTGCGGGTCGTCGAACAGCGCCTCGGGTCGCGTGATCGGCGCGTACGGCAGGCCGCGCGCCTCGAAGCGCCGCGCGAGCTCGGCGGCGGTGAAGCGCGCCAGGCGTTCGCGCAGCAGCGGCAGCATCCACTCGCGCGCGAGCACGCGCGCGTTGTTGCTCGCCAGGCGGGTGTCGGCCCGCAGGTCGGCGAAGCCGAATTCGTCGCACAGCGCGGCCCACTGCGTGTCGCTCACCGCGGCGAGGAAGATCTGCTCGCCGCCTTGCACCGTGAACACGTCGTACACCGCCCAGGCGCTGATGCGGGCGGGCATCGGCGCCGCCGGCTGCCCGGTGACGGCGAACTGCATCATGTGCTGGGCGACGAGCAGCACGTTGTTCTCGAACAAGGCGCTCTGCACCTCGCCGCCGCGGCCGGTGGCGTCGCGCCGGCGCAGCGCCGCCAGCACGCCGATGGCGCCGAACATGCCGCCCATGATGTCGTTGACGCTCGTGCCGGCGCGCAGCGGGTCGCCCGGGCGGCCGGTCATGTAGGCGAGGCCGCCCATCATCTGCACCACCTCGTCGAGTGCCGTGCGCTGCTCGTAGGGGCCGGGAAGGAAGCCCTTGTGCGACGCGTAGACGAGGCGCGGGTTGAGCGAGGCGAGCGCCCCGGGCCCGAAGCCGAGCCGCTGCATCGCGCCCGCCTTGAAGTTCTCGACGAAGACGTCGGCTCGGGCAACGAGCCTGAGCACGATCTCGCGGCCGCGCGGATCCTTCGTGTCCACCGCCAGGCTCTTCTTGTTGCGGTTGAACATCGCGAAGAAGCCGGCGCCCGAGCCGAGCAGGCGGCGCGTGTTGTCGCCGGCCACCGGCTCGATCTTGATGACCTCGGCGCCGAGGTCGGCGAGGATCATGCCGCAGGTGGGCCCCATCACCATGTGCGTGAACTCGACGACAAGCACGCCGGCGAGCGGCAGCGGCGTGGCACCGGCGGTGTCGTTCACCGGTGCCCCTTCAGCGCCGCAGCCGCGCCAGCGCCCGCACGAAGCCGTGGTCGCTTCGCCAGCGCTCGCGGCTCTCGTGCAGGTGGTCGTTGAACACCTCCACGCGGCGGATGTCGCCGAGCGCGAACTTCGAGCCGGCCACCAGCTCCTCGCTGACCCAGATCTGGTCGAGCAGCTCGGGCCAGCCCTGGTGCACGTGCGAGTAGGCGAGGTCGCGCTTCAGCGCCGGCTCGGTGGCCACGTCGAGCGCGTGGTACAGCGCGACGTCGCGCGCGCCGCGGTCCCAGGCCACCGCCTGCGTGGCGGCGATCATCTGCGTCGTGACGGCGTGTGCGCTGTCGTTCATGTCGCCGAGCAGCACCAGCGGCTCGCCCTGGTGCTCGCCGTCGCGGCCGGTGATCTCGACGACGACGCGGCGCAGCGCCGCCGCCTCGGCCGCGCGCTGCAGCAGCGAGCGCATCGTCGCGCGCGCCGTCACCGCCGGGTCGTCGCGGTCTTCGAGCACGCGGCCGGCCTCGTCCTGCACATACTTCGGCCGCTTGCTCTTCAGGTGCACGACGAGCACGTGCAGCGGCAGGCCGGTGGGCGTGCGCAGCATCGCGCGCAGCACCGGCCGCTCGAAGCGCTCGAGCGGGCCGATCTCGGGCAGCGACACCACCTCCGAAGGCGCGAACGCGGCGATCGACTCCAGGCTTTCCACCGGCAGCCGCGTGACGAGGCCCACGCGCGGCGTGCCGCTCGCGCCGCCGCGCGCCGCGTCGTTCTCGGCGCCGGGCACCTGCACCGTGGTCCGCTTCAGGCCACTGCGCGCGACGGCCGCCTTCAGCGCCGCCTCGTCCCACACCTCCTGCACGCCCAGCACATCGGCGTCCAGGCGCTCGAGCATGCCGGCCAGCCACGCCGTCTTGCGCTCGTACTCGGCGTCGTCGTAGGGCTCCAGGTTCTCGTAGAACACGCGCCCGGGCAGCGCCAGGTTCAGCAAGTTGGCGCTGGCCAGCATCAGCGTCTGCCACTGCGGCGGCTGGGGCGGCGGCGGTGGCGTCGGCGACGAAGTCGGGCGGCCGATCGCGTCGGGTTGCACGGCGCGCAGTATCGCAAGCCGCCCGGACGGCACGGGCGGCGCTTCGTGCACGGCGCGGCCGCCAAGCCGGCCGGGGCCTGCCCCGGCGCGGGCCTGGATTTCTGCCGCCCAGGCTCCTAGCCGCGCATGCGGCGGTCGCCGATCACGGTGGCGCGGCGCTCGAAGCCGCTGCGGCGCTCGCCCCAAGCCGTCTCGAGCTCGAGACGCTTGATCTCCTCGACCGCGCCTTCGTCGGCGCCGCCGGCCTTGCGCGCCTGTGCGCGAGCCAGGCGCTCCATCAGGCGCAGGTCGCGGTCGGTCAGGCCCATCGCGCTCTCGGCCCACAGCTTGACGATCGCCAGCAGGCTCTCGTGGCGGATCGGCGCGGCCAGCCGCTGCGCGCGCAGCGCCGCGATCGTGCCGCGGTGCCGCGGGTCGACCTCGCGCACGGCGCGGTCGAGCGTCGCCTCGCCTTCGCCGGGCTCGGCGACGACGTCCACCAGCCGCCGGTAGTGCAGCTCTTCGGCGCTGAACAGACGCCCGGAGAGGATCATCTCGTTGGCCACCGCGAAGCCCGCCTTGCGGATCGTGAAGTCCCAGGCGCCCATGCCCGGGAAGAGGTTGAACAGCACCTCGGGGAAGCCGGCCTGCGCGCCGCGCTCGAAGATGACCTTGTGGAACGGCAGCACGCTTTCCAGCCCGCCGCCGAGCGTGTCGCCCTGCGCCAGCACGGTGGTGTGGATGCCCAGGTTGGCGGCGTTCTCCATCCACCACACCAGGTCCACGCAGCGGCGGCCGTAGAGCTCGAGCGACTCGATGTCGCCGGCGCGCACGAGCAGCACGAAGAGGGCCAGGTCGCCGCCGAAGTTGAAGACCTGCGGCACGTCGGAGGTCATGACGAAGTGGCGCACGAGCCCGGGGTTGGCGGTGATGTCGTCGAGCATCTGCTTGAGCTCGGACATCGCAGCGAGGCTGTAGCACTGGATCGGCCGCACGGCGAGGCGCACCCGCAGCAACCGCAGGTCGCTGGTCCACTCCAGCCGGATCGTCTTGTACGGGCGGCCGAGCAGGCCGGCCACGCCGACCGCCGGCGCGGGGCCGGAGGTGACCCCGGGCACGCCGGGCACGCCCCCTGCCGGGCCCGGAGCGGGCTCCGACGGCGGGGAGGCGGGCCCTTCAGACACCTTCGACGATGCGGGTGAAGTGATGGAAGTTGACACGAACCGACTCCACGACGGCCGCCTGCGCCGCCTCGTCCTTGACCTGGTTCAGCACCTGGCGCAGCTCGGCCATGTGCTGCGCGTCCATCGTCGCGTGCGAGTCGATGAAGGACACACCGCGGTCGCCGTCGAGCAGCAGCGACTCGCGGATGGCGGCCGCGAACGGCCCGCCGTACACGCTGGCCACGACCTCGAGCGCGTAGAGCATGCCCAGCGCCGAGCAGGGGTGGCGGCGGTCGGCGGCCCAATAGTTGTAGCCGGCGAGGCTCAACGTATGCACCGACGGCTGGTGCGCGCGCGCGTCGCTCGCCGGCACGCCGACGGCGTCGAGGTCGTTGAGCACCCAGGTCTCGTGCCCGCTCTCCTCGTGCATGTGCTCGTAGAGGAAGTGGCGCACCGACTGGTGCGGCTCGTGCGCCGGTGTGCCCATGCGGCTGGCGGCGGCCGCGCACACCGGGTTGAAGTGCCACACCACGTGGTACAGCTCGAGCAGCAGCGCGCGGTAGCGCTCCACCGTCATGCCCTTCGCCACGGCATCGAGCACCACCGGATGCGTCTCGAACGCGCGCCGGTCCTCGTCCGTGCGGCCGATCAGATCGGCAAAGAACGTCGACATGCAGGTTTCCCAACGGTTTCTTGTTTCCCGGCGGCCGCGCGGTGAGCGCTCGCCGGGCTTGGTACGAGACCCGAGTCTAGGCGCAGGAGGCGGGGGCGAGCCAGACTGTTGTCTAGGTGACGCATCCCTAGAATCCCCCGATGAACATCGAGCGGCCGCCCGCCCACGCGCGTGGCACGGCGGCGCGGCGCATTCGCCCGCTACCCGACGAACTGGTGAGCCAGATCGCCGCCGGCGAGGTGGTGGAGCGCCCGGCCTCGGTGGTGCGTGAGCTGCTGGACAACGCCCTGGACGCCGGCGCGCACCAGGTGACGCTGCGGCTGGCCGGCGGCGGCGTGCGCTCGCTGGTGGTCGAGGACGACGGCGAAGGCATCGCCCGGGACGACCTGCCCTGGGCGGTGAAGCGCCATGCCACGAGCAAGATCGCGAGCCTGGCGGACCTCGAGTCGGTGGCGACGATGGGCTTTCGCGGCGAGGCGCTGGCGGCCATCGCCTCGGTGGCCGAGCTGGCCATCGTCAGCCGCACGGCCGGCGACGAACACGCCTGGCGGCTGGACGCGCGCGCCGGCGAGGTGGCGCCGGCGGCGCGGGCGCGCGGCACGACGGTGGAAGTGCAGGAGCTCTTCTTCGCCACGCCGGCGCGGCGCAAGTTCCTGAAGAGCGACGCCACCGAGCTGGCGCACTGCACCGAGGCCGTGCGGCGCCACGCGCTGGCGCGGCCCGATGTCGGCTTCGCGCTGTGGCACGAGGGGCGGCTCGTCGTGCAGTGGCGGCCGGCGGCGGCGGCCCTGCGCCGTGCCGACGTGCTGGGCGCGGAGTTCGGCGCCGCCAGCGTGGCGCTCGACGCGACGCTCGGGCCGCTGACCGTCGAAGGCCGCATCGGCCGGCCCGAGGCGGCGCGCGCCCGTGCCGACAGCCAGTACCTCTTCGTCAACGGCCGCTTCGTGCGCGACCGGCTGCTCGCACACGCCGTGCGCTCGGCCTACGAGGACCAGCTGCACGGCAGCCGCCAGCCCGCCTACGCGCTGTTCCTGACCATCGCGCCCGAGCTCGTGGACGTGAACGTGCACCCGACGAAGATCGAGGTGCGCTTTCGCGACAGCCGCGCCGTGCACCAGGCGGTGCGCCACGTGGTGGAGCGTGCGCTTGCTCCGACGCGGGCGCGCGACGTGGCCGGGCAGGAGGCGCGGCCGGCCGACGTGACCGGAGCCGCTGCGAGGGAAGGCACGGCGCTGCCCGCCCACGTCGCCCCGGCGCTAGCGGGTGCAGCGGCGGCGCCGATGTGGCAGCCGGCGCTGGCGCTGGCCGAGCCGATGCCGGGGTGGCGCGGCGGCGCAGGCCCCACGCCTGCTCGCGGCGCCGGGCTCGCCGCCTGGGCGGCACTGCGCATGTCGCCGGGCGAGGCGGGCGCCGAACCGCACGTCGTGACGGGCGCCGGCACCGCCGCTGCCACCACGTCGTCTCCCGCCGAGGCCTGGCCGCTCGGCCGCGCACTCGCCCAGATCGGCGGCGCCTACGTGCTGGCCGAGAACACGCACGGCCTCGTCATCGTCGACATGCACGCGGCGCACGAGCGCATCGTCTACGAGCGCCTCAAGCGAGCCGCGGCCGTCGGCCACGGCGGCGCGCTGCCGGCGCAGCCGCTGCTGATCCCGGTGACGCTTTCGGCCAGCGCCGCCGAGCTGGCGCTGGCCGAGAGCGAACGCGAGACGCTGCTGGCGCTGGGCCTGGACGTGGCGCCGCTCGCTGCCGGTACGCTGGCCGTGCGCAGCCGCCCGGCGGCGCTGCCCGATGCCGACGTGGCCGAGCTCACCCGCTCGGTGCTCGCCGAACTGGCCGCGGCCGAGAGCGGCGGCGCCAGCCGCATCGTGCAGCGCGCGCGCGACGACATCCTGGCGACGATGGCCTGCCACGGCGCCGTGCGCGCCAACCGCCGCCTCACGGTCGAGGAGATGAACGCGCTGCTGCGCGAGATGGAGGCGACCGAACGCGCCGACACCTGCAACCACGGCCGGCCGACGTGGCGGCAGGTGACGACGAAGGAGCTGGACGCGCTCTTCCTGCGCGGGCGCTAGATTCGTGACGCCCGCGACCGCCGCGGATCCGGCTCTGCCGGTCCGCCGGCGGTGCCCCCCTGTCCACGCAGTGGACCCCGCGGGTCCAGGGGGAGGCGCCGAAGGCGCTTCGGGGGGAGAGTTGTCACGCCGCCAGCAGCTGCCGCAGCACGAACGGCAGGATGCCGCCGTGCCTGTAGTAGTCGACCTCGATCGCCGTGTCGATGCGCAGCGTCACCGTCACTTCACGCCTCGTGCCGTCGGGCTTCGTGATGACGAGCGTGGCATCGCTCTGCGGCCTGATCTCCGCGCCCAGCCGCACGTCGATCGTCTCGTCGCCCCGGATGCCGAGGCTCTCCCACGAATCGCCCGGCTTGAACTGCAGCGGCAGCACGCCCATGCCGACGAGGTTGCTGCGGTGGATGCGCTCGAAGCTCCTGGCCACCACGGCCTTGATGCCGAGCAGCTGCGTGCCCTTGGCCGCCCAGTCGCGCGAGGAGCCGGTGCCGTACTCCTCGCCGCCGAAGACGACCGTGGGTACGCCGGCGGCCATGTACTTCATCGCCGCGTCGTAGATGGCCATCTTCTCGCCGCCCGGCTGATAGAGCGTGTAGCCACCTTCCTCGCGGCTGCCGTCCGGCCTGGCGGGCAGCATCAGGTTCTTCACGCGCACGTTGGCGAACGTGCCGCGCATCATCACCTCGTGGTTGCCGCGGCGCGCGCCGTAGCTGTTGAAGTCGGCCTTCACGACACCCTGGCCGACGAGGAACTTGCCGGCCGGGGTCGTGTCCTTGAAGCTGCCCGCCGGGCTGATGTGGTCGGTGGTGATGCTGTCGCCGAAGAGCGCCATGACCTTCGCGCCGGTGACCCCGGCGTCGAGCGCCGGTGGCTGCATCGTGAAGCCGTCGAAGAACGGCGGCCGCGCGATGTAGGTGCTCCTGGGCCAGGCGTAGACCTGCCCCTTGACGCTCTTCACCTCGTCCCACAGCTTGCCCGGCTGCTGCTTGACCTTCGCGTAGTTCTTGCGGAAGGCCTTCGGGTTCATCGCCAGCTTCATCAGGTCATAGACCTCCTGGCTGCTCGGCCAGATGTCGCCGAGGTACACCGGCCTGCCCTTCTTGCCCCCCTTCGTCGAGTACCCCACGGGCTCGGTCATCAGGTCCCGGGTCACCGTGCCGGCAATCGCGTAGGCCACCACCAGCGGCGGGCTGGCCAGGAAGTTGGCCTTCAGGTTCGGGTGGATGCGGGCCTCGAAGTTGCGGTTGCCCGAGAGCACCGCGGCGCAGACGAGGTCGTTGTCGGTGATGGCCTTGTTGAGTTCCGGCGCCAGGTCGCCGGCGTTGCCGATGCAGGTGGTGCAGCCGTACGCGGCGACGGCGAAGCCGAGCTGCTCGAGGTACGGCAGCAGCTTGGCCTTCTCGAGGTATTCGGTGACGATGCGCGAGCCGGGCGCGAGCGAGGTCTTGATGTGCGGCGCGACCGTCAGGCCCGCCTTCACCGCCTTCTTCGCCAGCAGGCCGGCGGCGAGCAGCACGCCGGGGTTGCTGGTGTTGGTGCAGCTGGTGATGGCGGCGATCAGCACGTCGCCGTTCTTCACCTCCACGCCGTTGTCGGCCTTGAAGGTCTTGGCCAGCTTCTCGGCCGGCTGGTTGAAGCCGTTCTCGGAAGTCGGCTTGCTGAACAGCTCGCCGAACCTCTTGGCCAGGTGCGTGATCTCGATGCGGTCCTGCGGCCGCTTCGGGCCGGCGAGGCTCGGTGCGACGGTGCCAAGGTCGAGCTTGACGATGCTCGTGTAGTCCAGCTCGCCCGGCTTCGGGATGCCGAACATCTTCTGCGCCTTGAAGTAGGCGGTGAAGGCTTCGATCTCGTCCGCAGTGCGGCCGGTGCCCTCGAGGTACTCGACGGTGCGCTCGTCGACCGGGAAGAAGCCCATCGTCGCACCGTACTCGGGCGCCATGTTGGCGATCGTGGCGCGGTCGGGCAGCGCCAGCGTGCGCGTGCCCTCGCCGAAGAACTCGACGAACTTGCCCACCACCTTGTGCTTGCGCAGGATCTCGGTGACGGTGAGCACGAGGTCGGTGGCGGTGACGCCTTCGCGCAGCCGGCCGGTGAGCTCGAAGCCCACCACGTCGGGCGTCAGGAAGTACACCGGCTGGCCGAGCATGCCGGCCTCGGCCTCGATGCCGCCGACGCCCCAGCCGACGACGCCGATGCCGTTGATCATCGTCGTGTGGCTGTCGGTGCCCACCAGGCTGTCGGGGTAGTACACGGCGTCCTTGCCCTGGCCCGCCTTGTGCACGCCGCGCGCCAGGTACTCGAGGTTGACCTGGTGCACGATGCCGAAGCCGGGCGGCACGACGCCGAAGGTGTCGAAGGCCTGCATGCCCCACTTCATGAACTCGTAGCGCTCCTGGTTGCGCTCGAACTCGAGCTTCATGTTGAGATCGAGCGCCTCCTTCTTGCCGAAGTGGTCGATCATCACCGAGTGGTCCACCACCAGGTCCACCGGCACCAGCGGCTCGATCGTCTTCGGGTCCTTGCCCATCTCGGCGGCGACGTTGCGCATCGCCGCCAGGTCCGCGAGCAGCGGCACACCGGTGAAGTCCTGCAGCACGACACGCGCCACGACGAACGGGATCTCGTCCACGCGTTCGGCGTTGGGCTTCCAGCTGGCGAGCTGCCTGACGTGCTCCTCGGTGACCTTCTTGCCGTCGCAGTTGCGCAGCACGCTCTCGAGCACGATGCGCATCGAGACGGGCATGCGGGTGACGTTCGGGAAGGACCTGGCGAGCTCGGGCAGGCTGAAGAAGCGGCCTTCCTTGCCCGAAGCCGTCTTGAAGGTCTTCAGCGTCTTGGCATAGGCATGTGTCACGTCGGTTTCCTTTTCGGCGGGAGGTGGTCGATCCTGGGCACGATGGTCTTCAGGCCCTTGAAGTAGTCGCGGTAGAAGCCCGCGTCGCGGGTGATGAGCGCATCACACTGCAGCAATGCATGCGCGCCGATGAGGAAATCGGCGACGACGCGCTCGCGCCGGCCGCCGCGGTCGCGGAAGCGCCGCTGCATGTGCCCGGCCCGCACCGCCGCCTGCTCGCTGGTGGCGAGGTAGCGGATGCCGATGGCGTTGAGCGAGTCCATCGCCGTCTCGCGCGTGTCGAGCATCGTCTGCACCTCGGCCACCACGGCGTCGCACACGACCACGTCGCCCACCGCGAGCGCCTCGCCGATGCAGGCCTCGGAGGCTTCGACGAATCGCTCATCGCCGATCAGCAGGTCCACCAGCACCGAGGAGTCGACGGCGATCACTTGTCTTCGGGCGGCGGGTAGGGGTCGCCGGGGGCGCGGCCGCGGATCGCGCGCATCGCCTCGTCGGTGCTCTTGAAGCCTTCGGCCAGCTTGAAGCGCCCGCGCACCTTCGCCAGCGCGTCGCTCACGTCCTTGCGCAGGATGATGCGGCCGCCGTCGAGCTCGACCTTGAGCTTGGTGCCCTTGGTGAGGCCGAGCGCGTCGCGCACGGCCTTGGGCAGCGTGATCTGGCCGCGCTCGGCGACGGTGGCGTCCATGGGGCCTCCTGTCTGATCGGTTCAATCAGACGGATACAGTATGCGTCAATAGTACATACTTTGGTTGTCGGAATCAAGCCCGAGCCTGCGGGCCGACCGCGTCGGCGCGCGCGCCGGCCCGCTCCGGCGGGCATTCTGCTCCGGCCCGAGGGCCTAGACTGCCGATCCGACCTTGTCGCCGCCCCATGCCGCGCCGCCCCGCCCTCATCGCGCTCGACTGGGGCACCTCCAACCTGCGCGCCAGCCTGCTCGGCGCCGAGGGCGGCGTGCTCGAGACGCGCAGCGCGGCGAGCGGCGTGATGGCGCTGCCCGGCGGCGACCCGGGCCGCTTCGCCGCGGCGCTGATGGCGCTGGCCGGCGACTGGATCGAGACGCATCGCTGTCCGCTGATCGCCAGCGGCATGATCGGCAGCCGGCAGGGCTGGCGTGAGGCACCGTACGTCGAGTGCCCGGCCGGCCTCGCGGCCGTGGCGGCGCGGCTGGTGCGCGTCGAGCACGCCGCCGGCACCGTGCTGCACATCGTGCCTGGCCTCAGCTGCATCGGTGCCGACGGCCAGGACGACGTGATGCGCGGCGAGGAGACGCAGCTGTTCGGCGCGGCCGATCAGGAGGAGCCGTCCGTCACGCGGGTCGTCGCCGGTCGCTGCTTCATCCTGCCGGGCACGCATTCGAAGTGGGCCTGGCTCGGCGAGGGCGGCAGCGTGTGCAGCTTCCAGACCTTCATGACCGGCGAGCTCTACGCCGTGCTCCGGCAGCACTCGATCCTCGGGCGGCTGATGCCGCCCGGTGGCGAAGGCGTGCCCTCGCGCGATGCCGGGGCCTTCGCCGAAGGCGTGCGGCTCGGCCTGGCCGAGCACGCCAGCGCCACGCACCTGCTGTTCACGGTGCGCACGGCCGGGCTCGCGGGTCGTGTCGCACCCGAGGCGCTGCCGGAGCTCCTCTCCGGGATGCTCATCGGCATCGAGATCGGCGGCGCCACGCGCGCCGCGGCGCCGCCTGCCGTGGTGCTGCTGGGTGAACCGGCGCTGTGCGCCCGCTACGAGGCGGCACTGGATGTCGCCGGCATCGCGCATCGCCGCGCCGCCGGCGACGCCACGACGCGCGGCCAGTGGCTCGTGGCGCGCGCCGCCGGGCTCGTCGAGGAGGCCGGCGCGTGAGCCCGCCCGGCCGCCCGAAGGGCTCATACCGGAGTGCGAAGCACGAAGGTGCTCCAGGGAGCCTGCCGGCACTGCAGGGCGTCATCGCCATCCTGCGTGGCGTGACGCCGCGCGAGGTTGTCGCGGTCGGCCGGGCGCTCGCCACCGGTGGCATCGCCGTCATCGAGGTGCCGCTCAACTCACCCGAGCCCTTCGACAGCATCGCGCTGCTCGCGCGCGAGTTCGGCGACGGGTTGCTGGTCGGCGCCGGTACCGTGCTCACGCCGGCCGAGGCCGAACGCGTGGCCGAAGCCGGCGGGCGCCTCGTGCTGGCGCCCAACTTTGATGCCGCCGTCGTGCGCCGCGCCAAGGCGCTGGGGCTGCAGGTGATGCCGGGTGTCGCCACGCCGAGCGAAGGGTTTCAGGCGCTGGCCGCCGGGGCCGATGCGCTGAAGCTCTTTCCGGCCGAGATGCTCGGTCCGCCGGTGCTCAAGGCGTGGCGCGCCGTGTTCCCGAAGGCGACGCCGATGTTCGCCGTCGGCGGCATCGGCGAGCACAACCTCGCCGCGTTCAAGGCGGCCGGCGCCACCGGCGTGGGCACCGGCTCGTCGCTCTACGCGCCGGGCACGCCGGCCGAGGCGCTGACGCCACGCGCCCGTGCCCTCGTCGATCGATGGGCCGCGGCCTGAACAGCGAGAGCACAAACACGCAACGATGAGCCCCTTCGACCTGCCCCCCGCCCCGCATCACTTCGGCCCCGAGCACGAAGCCTTTCGCGCCACCGTGCGCGCCTTCGCCGAGCGCGAGATCGCGCCCTTCGCCGCCGAGTGGGACGAGGCGGGCACCTTCCCGCGCACGCTCTACGCCAAGGCGGCGGCGATCGGCCTGCTCGGCATCGGCTACCCGGAGGAGCTCGGCGGCACGCCGGCCGACACGATGTTCGCCGTCGTCGCGGCCGAGGAGATCGCGCGCGCCGGCTCGGGCGGCGTGCAGGCCTCGCTCGGTTCGCTGCACATCGGCCTGCCGCCGGTGCTGGCGCTCGGCAGCGCCGAGCTGAAGGCGCGTGTCGTGCCGCCCGTGCTGCGCGGCGAGAAGATCGCCGCGCTCGCCATCACCGAGCCGGGCGGCGGCTCCGACGTGGCGGCGCTGCGCACCCGCGCTGTGCGCGACGGCACGCACTATGTCGTCGACGGCGAGAAGACCTTCATCACGAGCGGCCTGCGCGCCGACTTCATCACCGTGGCCGTGCGCACCGATCCGCAAAGCCGTGGCGCATCGGGCATCTCGTTGCTGCTCGTCGAAACCGATGCACCCGGCCTCGAGCGCACCGAGCTGAAGAAGACCGGCTGGTGGGCCAGCGACACCGCGCACCTGCGCTTCAACGGCTGCCGCGTGCCGGCCGCCAACCTGCTCGGCGAGGAGGGGCAGGGCTTCAGGGCCATCATGCGCAACTTCAACCACGAACGGCTGGTCATGGCTGCCAGCGCCGTCGGTTACGCGCAGGCCTGCACCGAGGAGGCGCTGGCCTGGGCGCGCGAGCGCAGGACCTTCGGCCACGCACTCGTCGAGCACCAGGTCATCCGCCACAAGCTGGTGGAGATGGTGCAGCGCGTGGAGGTGGCGCGCGAGTTCGTGCATGCGCTCGCCTGGCGGCTGATTCACCGGGCCGGCATGAACGAACAGCAGCAGGCGGCGCTGGTGGCGCGCACGTGCCTGGCGAAGATCCAGGCGACGCAGGCGATGGCCTTCTGCGCCGCCGAGGCGGTGCAGATCCTCGGCGGCATGGGCTACATGCGCGGCACGAAGAGCGAGCGCCTCTACCGCGAGGTCAAGGTGATGGTCATCGGCGGCGGCAGCGAGGAGGTGCTGAAGGACCTCGCGGCGCGCCAGCTGGGCTTCTGAGAAGGCGGCAGGTGGTGGACGACATCGTGCGCTTCATGCTCGAGCTCGAGCGCCTGAAGTCGGTCACGCGCAAGACGCGGGTCACCGGCAGCGAGCGCTTCGAGAACTCGGCCGAGCACAGCTGGCAGATCGCGATGTTCGCCGCGGCGCTGGCGCCGTTCGCGCCGACCTCGCCGCCGGGCTTCGACCTGGCGCGCGTCACCGCGATGCTGCTCGTGCACGACGTGGGCGAGATCGACACCGGCGACACCCTCGTCTACATCGAGGAAGGCGAGGCCGAGCGCAAGGCGGCCGAACGCGCCGCGGTCGAGCGCATCTTCGGCCTGCTGCCGGTGGAACAGGCCGCGCCCTTCGTCGCGCTGTGGCAGGAGTTCGAGGACGGCACAACCCCCGAGGCGCGCTTCGCGCATGCCGCCGACCGTGCGATGCCGGCGCTGCTGAACCTGGCCAACCGCGGGCAGAGCTGGGTCGAGCACGGCATCACGCATGAGCGCGTGGTGCGCCGCATCGGCCCGCCGATCGAGGCGGGTTGCCCGGCGTTGTGGGCATGGATGCGCGCCCGGCTCGACGAGGAGCTGGCGCGCGGCTGGTTCGGCACGTTGCCGCCGGCGAACGAAGCGCCGCCGGGGGTGGGGTGATGCGCGCGATGACCGCCCCCGACGATCCCGCCGGCGTGGACGGCGGCGTGCACGGCGGCGGCGCCATGCCGGGCGCCCCGGCGCGCCTGTCCGCCCACTTCGCCACGCCGATCGGCGAGTGCGGCCTCGCGTGGCAGGGCGGCGCGCTCACGCACGTGCTGCTGCCCGCGGCCGACGCGGCGGCGACGCGATCGCTGCTGCGCCACCTCAGCCACGCCGAGCCGGCCCCCGAGCCCATGTGGCCCACCTTCGTGCAGGACGCCGTCGCGGCGATGCAGGCGCTGCTGCGCGGTGAGGCGGCCTCGCTGGCCGCCGTGCCGCTGGCCTGGCACCGCGTCGGCGAGTTCGAACGCGAGGTGTACGAACTGACGCGCCGGCTCGCCCCCGGCGAGACGAGCACCTACGGCGACGTCGCGCGCGCGCTCGGCGACCCCGGCGCGGCGCGCGCCGTCGGTGCCGCGCTCGGCCGCAATCCATGGCCGCTGGTGGTGCCATGCCACCGCGTGCTGGCCGCTGGCGGCAAGCTCGGCGGCTTCTCCGCGCCCGGCGGCGTGGCGACGAAGGAGCGGCTGCTCGCCATCGAGGCGCCACTCGCCCGGCGCGAGGGCCAGTTGTTCTAGAGGGTTCTAGGGGGTTCGGCGGCAAATCGGGCGGAACCCCGCCCGGCTCTCCCGGTCCACAGGGGTTCCACCCCGTCGAAAGGAGAGAGCGCCATGATGACGATGACCAAGGCCGCGGGCGAATACCTGACGCACGCCCTGGAACGCGCCAACGCGCCCGAACCGTCGGCCGTGCGGATCCTCGTGCGGCCCGACGGGCTGAAGACCACCATCGACGAAGCGCACGACGGTGACCAGAGGTTCCAGCACGAAGGCCGCACGGTGCTCGTGCTCGACCCGGTGGTGGCCGCGCACCTGACCAACCGCACGCTGGATGCGGAGGACGATGGCTCGCGTCTGGTCTGCCTGACCTGACGGGCGCGCCGCTCGGGCGGCGCGGAGCGCGGGCCGCGCGCGCCGGCCTGCGGGCTACAGCGACCCCCAGGCCGTGATGCGCTCCCACAGGCTGCGCTTCTCCGGCTCGGAGGCGTGAAACGCGTCGGCGCGGATGCGCCCGGGCTGCGCGCGCCGGCGCGTCGCGACGTCGCGCACCGCGTCCACCATCGCCGGCGGGCCGGCGACGTGGATGAGGCTCGCGCGCAGGTCGGCGAAGTCCTCGTGCACGGCTTCGTGCAGAAGGCCCGTGCGGCCGGGCCCGCCCTCGGCGAACACGGGCACGAAGCGAAAGCCGTGCTCGCGCGCGCGCCTGAGCAGCGCCCGCTCGGCGTAGAGGTCGGCCGGCGTGCGCACGCCGTGGTAGACGTCGATGGCGCGCGGGTCGTGCCCCTCGCGCAGCGCCGCGTCGAGCACGGAGAGGATCGGCGCCATGCCGGTGCCGCCGGCCAGCAGCAGCAGGTGCGACGAGCGTGCTTCGGCGTCGAGGCCGCCTTCCCAGTAGGCCTCGCCGAACGGGCCGCGCACCTCCACCGGGTCGCCGCGGCGCAACTCGTGGGCCACGTAGCTGCTGACGCGACCTTCGGGCCGCACGCGGACGTGGAACTCGAGCTCGTGCGCGCCGGGCTGGCTGGCCATCGAGTAGCTGCGCGCCGGCAACCGGCCGAAGCGCAGCTTGGCGAACTGGCCCGAGCGGAACGGGAACGGCTGGTCGCGCCGCAGCTGCACGGTGAGCTGCACGACGTCGCGCGCCACCGGCTCGACGCGGCCGACGACCGCGTCGTGCTTGATCATCGCCGCGGGCTTCGTGTCCGACAGCCACTTCACGACGACATCGGTGAGCGGCCGCGAGCGGCAGGCGAGGATGAGGCCGTTCGCTTCCTCTTCCTCGCTGAGCGCGTCGGGGCTGTGGCGGTCGCGCTTCACCTCGCCTTCGACGAGGCGGCACTTGCAGGTGCCGCACTCGCCCGAACCGCAGCCGTGCGGGAAGGGCACGCCGGCATCGAGCGCCGCCTCGAGGATGCGCAGCCGCCCGGCCTCGATGGGCTGCGGCCAGGCGTCGATGTAGATGCGCGGCATGCGAGGGTCAGGCACCGAGGGGTGGACGCGCCGGCGAGGCGTCGGCAGGGCTCACTGCACCTGCAGCCGCAGCGGGCGCACGTGGCGCGTGTGCCGCACCTGGCTGTGGTCGAACACCGACACCCACAGGTAGATGCCGCTGGCGATCGGCTGGTCGAAGCGCGAACCGGTGTCGAGCAGGCGGCTGGCCTCGATCGTCCACCAGCCGTCGTGCCAGCGCGCGTGTGCCGAGACGTCGCCGCGGTCGCCTTCGAACGGCCGCTCGTACACCACCGAAGGCAGCACCGTGCCCAGCGGGATGCGCGCGTCGGCCTCGGCGCTGTAGGGCACGACGTCGGCACGCGCCATCGCGAACTCGCCTTCGTCGCTGACGGCGACATCGGGCACGAAGCGCTTCATGCGCGCCTGCTGCGCTGGCAGGTCGCGCGGCAGGTACTTCAGGCGCACGAGCGGGCCGTCGCCCGCGGCGGTGAAGTTCTGCTCGAAGCCGCCGGCACGGTGCGGGTCCTGCGCGTAGCCGCCGGTGTAGCGGCCGGCCTTCGCTTCCATCGGCGGGCCGAAGTGGTTGTCGTCGAACTGCTGGATCGAGCCGCTGCGCACGCTCTTCCAGTGCCAGACGTCGGCGATGCTGCCGTCGCTGGTGGCGTGCAGGCCGAGGCCGTTCGCAGGCCCCGGCCGGTCGGCCACCGGCCGCGGGCCCAGGCGCACGGTGTTGCCGCCGGCCACCGGCGAGCGCGCCAGCATCACGGCGAACTTGTCCTCGTAGAAGCCGTTCTCGTCGTTGCGGAAGTAGTCGTGGTGCAGCAGCTTCCAGCCGGCTTCGGTCTTCACCAGCGGCAGGTGCTTCTGGCTGCGCGTGGCGTCGGGCCAGCGGAACAGCAGCCAGGCGCGCCGGCCGTCGTGCAGCGCCCTGACGTGCACGGCGACGGCGCCGCCCTCGAGGCCGTGGCCGCCCATCGTCTGCACCACCACCTCGGGCGCGCTGTCCCAGGCGGCGTCGGAGGCATCGCCGTCGAGCACCGGCGCGGCGCTGGTGCGCACGACCTGCAGCGTGCGCAGGCTGCCCCGGTCCGCCATCGCCGCCAGCAGGGCCACGGCGACACCCACCGCGAGCGCCAGCGCCGCCGCCGCCCCGTAGGCCGGGCGCGGCGACAGCAGCTTGACGATCTGCGCCAGCCCGCCCATGGCGAGCTGCGCCACGACGTGCAGCGCGATGTAGACGACGAACGCCCACGAGACGAGGCGGTGCACCGTGGCCAGCCCGTCGGCGCGAAGCCAGCCCGGCGCGAAGTACATCAGCGAGCCGGTGACGGCCGCCAGCGCCAGCAGCGCGAAGGCGATCCAGTACACGAGCTTGTTGATCGCCTGCCAGCGCGTGCGACGGTCGGGCGAGCGCAGGCTCGCGGCGCGCAGCGCCAGGCGGCCCGTCAGGTCCAGCCCGAGCAGGAAGACCAGGTAGCCGGCGACGAGCCCGACCAGCACCGTGGCGCTGACGAAGTGCCAGCGCGGGACGCCGCCCTGCGGCAGCAAGGCGTCCAACCAGCGCACGGCGCCAGCGTCGACGCTCAGCGTCGCGATGCGCCACCCCGTGGCCACGCTGAGCAGCAGCGCGGCCACCAGCGCCCAGTGCCACAAGGCCGTGGGCAAGTCCGCGCGCTGGCGCGGAGCAACCAGATCCATTCGCTATCCCAACGCTGCCGACGATCGGTTGAAGGCCGCGCGACGCGCGCGCTGGCAACTTCCCCGATCCGTGTTGTGTGATCCGCGCAGCGCGATGGGCCGACAATCGGCCCCGCCGCGCGGGCCCCCGTTCCCGAACTGCCTGGGGCTCTGCTTCGTGAATTCTGCCAGCCTTTGTGCGGCCGCCTGGAGCAGCGAGCCATCCCTAGCTTGACGCGGGTCCCTAACACGAACAGAGGCACGACCCCTCGCATGCCGACCATGCCGACCGACCCCCGCACCAGGATCCGGGCCCTGCCGCTGCTGCGCGGTCTCGTCCTGGCATCCCTCGCTGCCGCCTGCGTCGCACAGGGCCAGCCCGGGCGCGGCGGCGATCCGGGTGTCACCGACACCGAGATCGTCATCGGCCAGAGCATCACGCTGCAAGGTGGCAAGAACGCCTACGGCGTGGCTGCGCACCAGGGCATGAAGCTCTACATCGACCAGGTCAACACCGCCGGCGGCGTGAACGGCCGCCGCCTCGTCGTGAGGACGCTCGACGACGACAACCGCAACGCCAACGCCGAGGCCAACGCGCGCAGGCTCGTCGACGAGGGCGTGTTCATGCTCTTCGGCTCTGTCGAGGGCGGCCCGTCCACGGCGGTGATGAAGGTGGCCGCCGAGCGCAAGGTGCCGTTCTTCGGCCCGATGGCCGGCCCGCCGGCGCTGCGCCGGCCTTACCAGGAGTGGGTGTTCCCCGTGCGCGCCGAGCACCGCGAGGAGTTCCGCGCCCTGATGACGTGGGGCGCCAGCGTCGGCCTGAAGACGGTGGGCTTCTTCCACGTCGACAGCGCCAACGGCAAGGAACACCTGGACAACGTGACCCACATCGCCAGGGAGCTCGGCCTGCGCGTGGTGCTGTCGCTGCCGTTCCGCCCCGACACCTCCGATGCCGACCTCGACAGGATGGTGGCGCGCATCGGCGAGGTGAAGCCCGAGCTGCTGTTCAACCACGGCTCGGCGAGCCTGTACGAGAAGCTCGTCGCCAAGGGCATGAAGGCGGGGCTGAAGACGCGCTTCGTGGCCGTCAATTCCGGCTCGACGCAGATCGCGCAAGGCCTCGGGCCGCTGGCCAACGGCATGGTGTTCGCCCAGGTCGTGCCGAGCCCCTGGGAGCGCAAGCGCGAGATCACGCGCGAGTACCAGGAGGCGGCGCGCAAGGCCGACCCGAAGGCCGAGTTCAGCTACGGCGGCCTGGAGGGCTTCCTCACCGCCAAGGCGCTGGTGATGGGCCTGCGCGCCGCCGGCCGCGACCTGACTCGCGCTTCGTTCGTGCGGGCGCTCAGGGGCTCGACCTTCGACCTCGGCGGCGTGAAGGTGCAGTACACGCCGAGCGAGCACGTCGGCTCGCGCTTCGTCGACCTGTCGATGGTGGACCGGCACGGGCGCTTCATCCACTGAGGACCGAGGGCCCGCCGGCGAACCGGCGCACCTCTCAGCGCACGCGGCGCCCGCCGACCCAGGTCTGCGCCACCGCCGGAGCATCGGTGGCGAACACCCACGCATCGAGGTGGTGCGAGGCGGGGGCGCCAGCCAGTCCGGCAGCCTGCGCATCGAGCACCAGTGCGTCGGCCGGCGCCCCTTCCTGCAATCCCCAGCGCGTGAAGCCGGCGGCCGCGCCACCGCCGGCGAGGCACGCCTCGAAGAGGCGCGCTGCTGTCGAGCCCTCGTGGCGCGCCGGGTCGGCGGCCACGTTGCGGCGGCGCGCGACGAGGCGCTGCGCATAGTCGAGCCAGCGCAGCTCCTCGGCGGCATTGCGGCACACCTGGCTGTCCGAGCCGATGGCCAGCGGCACGCCCGCGCGCAGCCAGCGCGGCAGGTCGGGCACGCCGTCGCCGAGGTTGGCCTCGGTGGTGGGGCAGACGACGATGCCGGCGCCGGTGGCGGCGACCGCGTCGATCTCGGCCGGCAGCGCGTGCGTGGCGTGCACGAGCTGCCAGCGCGCATCGAGCGGCAGCTCGCGCGCCAGCCACTCGAGCGGGCGCGCTCCGGTGGCAGCGAGGCAGTCGTCGACCTCGTTCGTCTGCTCGGCGACATGGATGTGGATCGGGCCGGCGTCGCTGCCGATGCGCGCCAGCAGGTCGCGCAGCGAAGCCGGCGAGGCGGCGCGCAGCGAGTGGATGGCGACGCCGGCGCGCACGCGCGCGCCGCCGCGGGCGCGTGCACCGGCGGCGCGCGCCGTGTCGCGCAGCCCGATCACGAACGCCGGGTCCGAAGCGAAGCGACGCTGGTCGGGCCGCAGCGCAGGCGCAGCGAAGCCGGCGCGTTCGTAGAGCACGGGCAGCAGCGTCAGGCCGATGCCGGCTTCGGCCGCGGCGTCGACGAGGGCCTCGCTCATCGCCGCCGGGTCGGCATGGCGCCGGCCGTCGGGCGCATGGTGCAGGTAGTGGAACTCGCACACCTGCGTGTAGCCGCCGGCCAGCAGCTCGCGGTACAGGCGCGTGGCGAGTGCCCGCAGCTCGTCGGTGCCGATGGCAAGCGCCACGCCGTACATGCGGTCGCGCCACGACCAGAAGTCGTCGTGCTCACCCTCGCGCCGCTCGGCGAGGCCGGCGAAGGCGCGCTGGAAGGCGTGGCTGTGCGCGTTCACGAGGCCGGGGAGCACCGGGCCCGGCAGGTGCAGCGCCTGCGGCGGCGGCGTTGCCGTGTCGGGGCGCACGGCGGCCCAGTGGCCGTCGGCGCCGACCTCGAGCAGCACGCGTTCGCGCCAGCGGCCGCCGACCCAGGCCGTGTCGGCGAACAGCAGCGTGGGCGCCGGCGCGCCGCCGCCCGCATCACCCGCGGGGCGGTGCGCGCCTGCGGGTCCGCGGGCATCACCCACGCTCACCGAGGCCTCCAGCCGACCATCGCCTGCACGAAGCGCGTGAGCAGCGGCGTCACTGCGGCGGCGCGGGCCCCGTGCCAGCGGGCGGGCGGCGTTTCGTCCATGTAGGCGTTCCAGGTCATCTCCAGCTGCACGGCATGCACGCCGTCGCCGGGGCGGCCGAAGTGGCGGGTGATGTGGCCGCCCTTGAAGCGGCCGTCGACGACATGCGAGTAGCGGGGCTCGGCCGCGAACACCGCGGCGAGTGTGTCGCGCAGATCGGCCGCGCAGCTCGCGCCCTCGGCGGTGCCGAGGTTCATGTGCGGCAGCGTGCCTTCGAACAGCCACGGCAGCTCGCTCTTGATGCTGTGCGCGTCGAAGAGCACGCAGTGGCCGTGCGCAGCCTTCAGCCGTTGCGTTTCGGCGCGAATCGTGTCGTGGTACGGCTGCCACCAGCGCGCCACGCGGTCGCGGATCTCGGCCTCGTCGGGTGCCTGGCCTTCGCGGTAGATCGGGTCGCCCGTGAAGTGCCGCGTCGGGCACAGCTCGGTGTTGTTGCGCCCGGCGTACATCGGCCGGTTGTCGCTCGGCCGGTTGAGGTCGATGACGTAGCGGCTGAGCCTGGGCACCAGCAGCCCGGCGCCGAGCTCGCGCGCGAACGCGTAGAGGCGGTCGAGGAACCAGTCGGTGTCCTCCACCTCCAGCGCGCGCGGCGTGTAGCGCGCCTTGAGCGCGTCGGGAATGTGCGTGCCGACGTGCGGCATGCTGATGAGGAGCGGCGTCGTGCCGCGGTGCAACGTGAAGATCTCGTCCATGGCATCAAGGCCGCACGATGGAGGTGACGGCCGGGTCTTCGTCGCCGCCGAACACGCGGCGGCGGCAGGGGTTGTGCCCGAAGCGGTAGGCGATCTCGCGCGGGTGCTCGGCGTCCCACACGGCGAAGTCGGCGCGCTGCCCTGCTTCGAGCGTGCCGCGGTCCGCCAGGCCGAGCGCGCGCGCCGCGTGGACGGTGACGCCACGCCAGGCCTCCTCGGGCGTCAGGCGGAACAGCGTGCACGCCATGTTGAGCATCAGCACCAGCGAAAGCGCCGGCGAGCTGCCCGGGTTGTGGTCGGTGGCGATGGCCATCGGCACCCCCGCCTCGCGCAGCGCCGCCACCGGCGGCAGCTTGGTCTCGCGCAGGAAGTAGAAGGCACCGGGCAGCAGCATCGCCACCGTGCCGCTTTCCTTCATCGCCGCGATGCCGCGCGGCGACAGGTGCTCGAGGTGGTCGCACGACAGCGCACCGAAGCGCGCGGCGAGCGCCGCGCCGTCTTGGTCGCTCAGCTGCTCGGCGTGCAGCTTCACCGGCAGGCCGAGGCGCTTCGCTTCGGCGAAGACGCGCTCGGTCTGCGCCGGCGTGAAGCCGATCGTGTCGCAGAAGGCGTCGACCGCGTCGACGAGGCCGCGCGAGCGCTGGCCGGCGAGCCACGTGACGGCGGTGTCGATGTACTCGTCGGGGCGGCCGGCGTACTCCGGCGGCAGCGCGTGCGCGGCGAGCGAGGTCGTGCGGATGCAGACCGGCAGCTCGCGCGCCAGGCGCCGCGCCGCGGCGAGGCAACGCGCCTCGTGCTCTTCGGCCAGGCCGTAGCCGCTTTTCACCTCGATCGTCGTCACGCCTTCGGCCATCAGCGCGCGGGCGCGCCGCGCGGCGCCGGCGAAGAGCGCGTCGTCGCTCGCCGCGCGCGTGGCCGCCACGGTGGAGCGGATGCCGCCGCCGGCGCGCGCGATCTCCTCGTAGCTGGCGCCCTGCAGCCGCTGCTCGAACTCGCCGGCCCGGTCGCCGCCGTAGACGAGGTGCGTGTGCGCATCGACGAGGCCCGGCGTGACGAGGGCGCCCTGCAGGTCCACCTCTTCGGCGGCCGCGTGGGTGCCGGCCGGCAGGTCGCCGTCGGCGCCGACCCAGGCGATGCGTGCGCCTTCGATGACGAGGGCGCCGTCTTCGATCCAGCCCCAGGGCTGCGCGCCCGCGAAGGTGGCCAGGCGCGCGTGGCGCCACAGGCGCCGCGTCGCAGCGCCGGGCGGTGCAGGGCGGGAGGGAGCGGCAGGGGCGGCGGCGGTGCTCATGCGTCCAGGCTCATCCAGTAGGCTCGCTCGCCCTCGAGGAGTTTCCAGGCTTCGGCCCGTTGCGTGTCGGCCCACGCCAGCGTGCCGGCGGGCAGCTCGTGCAACTCGTCGTCGGCCTGCAGCCGCGCCGCGGCGTGCGCGTACAAGGCGCGCCAGGGCAGGCGGCCGCGCTGGCGCGAGCCGGGCCGCGCGGCGCGCAGCAGCGCCCGCGGTGCGTGCAACGGAGTGGGGCCGCCGCCGCGCACCATCAGGTTCAGGTCCTGCGTCGGCCCGTCGACGAGCGTGCAGCCGGGTGCCGTCTCGCCGCCGAAATGCAGCGGCGCGTCGCCCGGCCGCAGCAGGCGCTCGCCTTCGGGCAACGCGAGGCGCACGCCGGCGCCCTGCAGCACGGCGAACCAGCGCTCGACGCCGGGGAAGGCGGAGAAGGGCCCGTCACGCGTGATCTCGGCGACGCTGACGCGCACGAGCCACGCGTCGTGCACGGCGGCAGCCGTGCCCGGGAGGCCCGGCGCATCCGCCATGTCCGGCGCGCCTGCCGCGGAAGCGGGCGGCCAGCGCAGCAACTCGCGCGTCAGCCCGCCACCGTTGCGCCAGGGCTGCGCCGTGATGTCGGCCAGGTGCACGAGCTGCATCGCGGTTCAGCCTTGCCCGTCGAGGATCAGCGGAAACATCGCGTGCCGCATCGGCGCCCCGGCCGGCAGCTCGTCGGCCAGGCCCGGGAAGTGCGGCGAGGTCTTCCAGCGGCGCGGTGCATGCGTGATGTCGTCGCCGAGGTAGCGCAGCGAGAAGACGCGCCGGCGGCGGTCGCCGTCGACGCCGCCGGCGGCGTGCAGCGTGAGCATGTGGAAGGCGACCGCGTCGCCCGGCTCGAGCGACCAGCCGAGGATGTCGAAGTCGCCTCGCCGGCCGTCGATGTCGGGCAGCTCGGCCAGGCTGCCCTCGGGGAACCACTTCGCCTGGTGATCCATGAACGTGCGCGGCATCAGCCACGGCCCGCGGTGCGAACCGGCGACGAACTCGAGCGTGCTCGCGCGGCGCACCGGGTCCACCGGGATCCAGAAGCTCACGTTCTGCCGGCCGTCGATGTTGTAGTACGGCTGGTCCTGGTGCCACGGGGTCGGCGTGCGCGTGCCCGGTTCCTTCGTCAGCATGTGGTCGTGGTACAGGCGCACGCTCGAGCTGCGCATCAGGCGCGCGGCGGCCTCGGGCAGCGCGGTGTCGAGGGCGGTCGCGCGATAGTCGTCGTTGGCCTGCCAGTTGCAGAAGTCCTCGATGAAGAAGCCGGGGTCGCCCGGGCGGCTGGCGACGATGGCCCGCGGGCTCGGCGCGGCGAGGTTGGCGTCGATGCCGCGCGCCAGGCGCTCGACCTCGGCCGGCGTGAGCACGCCGCGCAGGCACACGGCGCCGTCCCGCTGGAAGGCGGCGACGACATCGGGCGGCACCGCGGCGGCGGCGCGTGTCGCGAGCTCGGGCGGGCGCGGCGACGCTCCGTTCAAGGCTGGAACTCCCCCTGCAGCAGGTAGCGCGTGCCCGGGTGCACCAGGCGTGCGATCGTGATCGGCGCGTCGCGTGTGAAGGTGCGCCGCGTGACGACGAGGCAGGGCTCGCGCGCACCGATGCCGAGCAGCCGTGCTTCCTCGGCGGTGGGCGCGGCGGCCTCGATGGCGTACTGCGCGCGCCACAGCGCCGTGGTCTCGAACAGCAGCTGCGTCGGCGTCGTCGCGGTGAAGTCGGCATCGAGGTAACCCGGGCAGCAGGCCGGGTTGACGTAGCGGTCTTCACACTGCAGCGGCACGCCGTTCTCGTGGTGCACGATGAGGCTGTGGAAGACGCGCGCGCCGGTGCCCACGCCGAGCTGCTGCGCCAGCGGCGCCGGCGCGCGCTCGGCGCGCAGCAGGTGCACGACGGCGTGGTGGCGGTGCCCGCGCGACTCGATCTCCTCGTGCAGGTCGCGGATGGTCAGCGTGCTGCTCACGCGGTGCAGCGGCGCGGCGAAGGTGCCCACGCCCTGCGTGCGCGTCACCAGGCCCTCGGCCTGCAGCTCGCGCAGCGCACGGTTCACCGTCATGCGGCTGACGCCGAACTCGGCCACCAGCTCGGCTTCCGAAGGCATCAGCGCACCGGGCGGCCAGCGGCCGGCGGCCAGGCCCTCCTTCAGGTGCTGCTTCACGCGCACGTACGGCGCATGCGGCGCCGTTGCAGGCGCAGGAGGAGCTTCGGCGGCCGTGGCTGCATCCGGGGAAACCATGAGGGCGAGGATACTTGTCTAGGCTTGTCTATACAAGTAGACTGCGCTTCGGGTTGACCCTGATTCCTGCCGACATCGCCACCGGGAGCGCCTCACATGACCGACCTGTCCCCCCTGCACCGCCTGGCCCGGCCGCGCACCGTGCGCGCCCCGCGCGGCACCCACATCACGTGCGCCAACTGGCTCATCGAGGCGGCCTACCGCATGATCCAGAACAACCTCGACCCCGAGGTGGCCGAGAACCCCGACGCGCTCGTCGTCTACGGCGGCATCGGCAAGGCGGCGCGCAACTGGGACTGCTTCGAGGCCATCCTCGAGGCGCTGAGGAAGCTCGCGCCGGACGAGAGCCTGCTCGTGCAGAGCGGCAAGCCGGTGGGCGTGTTCCGCACGCATGTCGACGCGCCGCGCGTGCTGATCGCCAACAGCAACCTCGTGCCCAAATGGAGCACGTGGGAACACTTCCACGAGCTCGACCGCAAGGGCCTGATGATGTACGGCCAGATGACCGCGGGCTCGTGGATCTACATCGGCAGCCAGGGCATCGTGCAGGGCACCTACGAGACCTTCGTCGAAGCGGGCAAGCAGCACTACGGCGGCGATCTCGCCGGGCGGTGGATCCTCACCGCGGGCCTGGGCGGCATGGGCGGCGCGCAGCCGCTCGCGGCGGTGTTCGCAGGAGCCTCGTGCCTCGTCGTCGAGTGCCAGCAAAGCCGCATCGACTTCCGCCTGAAGAGCCGCTACCTCGACGAGCAGGCCAAGGACCTGGACGACGCGCTGGCGCGCATGCAGCGCTACACGGCCGAGAAGAAGGCCGTCTCGGTGGGTCTGCTCGGCAACGCCGCGGACATCCTGCCCGAGCTCGTGAAGCGCGCCAAGGCCGGTGGCATGAAGCCCGACCTCGTCACCGACCAGACGAGCGCGCACGACCTCGTCAACGGCTACCTGCCCGCCGGCTGGAGCGTCGCCGCCTGGAAGACGGCGCAGGCCGACAACCGCCAGCACGAAGCGCTGAAGGCCGCCGCGGCGAAGAGCTGTGCGACCCACGTGCGCGCGATGCTCGACTTCCAGGCCATGGGCATTCCGACGGTGGACTACGGCAACAACATCCGCCAGGTCGCCTTCGACGAAGGCGTGCGCAACGCCTTCGACTTCCCCGGCTTCGTGCCGGCCTACATCCGGCCGCTCTTCTGCCGCGGCAAGGGGCCGTTCCGCTGGGTGGCGCTTTCCGGCGACCCCGAGGACATCCGCAAGACCGACGCGAAGATGAAGGAGCTGTTCCCCGAGGACAGGCACCTGCACCGCTGGCTCGACATGGCCGGTGAGCGCATCGCCTTCCAGGGGCTGCCGGCGCGCATCTGCTGGATCGGCCTGGGCGAACGGCACCGCGCGGGACTGGCCTTCAACGAGATGGTGAAGCGCGGCGAGCTGAAGGCGCCGATCGTCATCGGCCGCGACCACCTCGACAGCGGCAGCGTCGCCAGCCCCAACCGCGAGACCGAGGCGATGAAGGACGGCAGCGACGCGGTGAGCGACTGGCCGCTGCTGAACGCGCTGCTCAACACCGCCGGCGGCGCCACCTGGGTCAGCCTGCACCACGGCGGCGGCGTCGGCATGGGCTACTCGCAGCACGCCGGTGTCGTCATCGTCTGCGACGGCACCGAAGCGGCGGCGAAGCGCATCGAACGCGTGTTGTGGAACGACCCGGGCACCGGCGTCATGCGGCACGTCGACGCCGGCTACGAAGACGCCGTGCAGTGCGCGCGCGAGCAGGGGCTGAACCTGCCGATGATGCTGCCGGCCGCGGGGCGCTGATGCCCGCGACGCTGGTGCTGCGCCCGGGCCGCCTGGCGCTAGAGGAACTGCAGGCGATCCACGCCGGCGGCGGGGTGGCCGGCCCGCTGCGGCTCGAGCTCGACCCGGCCGCGGCGCCGGCCATCGCCGCCAGCGCCGCCGTCGTGCAGCGCGCCGCCGCGGGCGACGCGCCGGTGTACGGCGTCAACACCGGCTTCGGCAAGCTCGCCTCCACGCGCATCGGCAGCGAGGACCTCGCGACGCTGCAGTGGAACCTGATCCGCAGCCACAGCGTGGGCGTCGGCGAGCCGCTGGCGCCGGCCGTCGTGCGGCTGATGCTGGCGCTGAAGGCGGCCAGCCTGGCGCGCGGGCACTCGGGCGTGCGGCCGGTGGTCATCGACACGCTGCTCGCGGCCTGCAATGCCGGCCTCGTGCCGGTGGTGCCGAGCCAGGGCTCGGTCGGCGCTTCGGGCGACCTCGCGCCGCTCGCGCACATGACGCTGGCGCTGATGGGGGAGGGCGAGTTCCTCGCCGAGGAGGGTGGTGCGTTGCACCGCCGCCCGGCCGCCGGGGTGCTGCGTGCCGCCGGCATCGAGCCGCTCAGGCTGGAAGCAAAGGAGGGCCTGGCGCTCATCAACGGCACGCAGACGAGCACGGCGCTCGCGCTGCACGCCTTCTTCACCTTCGAGCCGGTGCTGGAGGCGGCACTCGTCGTCGGTGCGCTCACGGTGGATGCGGCGCGCGGCAGCGACGGCCCGTTCGACCCGCGCATCCACGCGCTGCGCGGGCAGCCAGGTCAGATCGACGTCGCCGAGTACTACCGCCAGCTGCTCGCCGGCAGCCGGATCCGCAGGAGCCACCTCGAAGGCGACGACCGCGTGCAGGACCCGTACTGCCTGCGCTGCCAGCCGCAGGTGGTGGGCGCCTGCCTCGACCAGCTGCGCCACGCCGCGCTGGTGCTGCTGCGCGAGGCCAATGCAGTGACGGACAACCCGCTCGTCTTTGCCCCCGAGGCCGAAGGCCCGGGCGCGGAGCCTTGCGCAGCGATGGTCTCGGGCGGCAACTTCCACGCCGAGCCGGTGGCCCTGGCCTGCGACGCGATGGCCACGGCGATCGCCGAGGTCGGCGCCATTGCCGAACGGCGCATCGCCATGCTCATCGACGCCGGCGTCTCGCGCCTGCCACCTTTCCTCACGCCGAACGCCGGGCTCAACAGCGGCTTCATGATCGCGCACGTCACCGCGGCGTCGCTGGCGAGCGAAAACAAGAGCCTCGCGCACCCGGCCAGCGTCGACAGCCTGCCTACCAGCGCGAACCAGGAAGACCATGTCTCGATGGCCACCTTCGCCGCGCGCCGGCTGCAGCCGATGATCGCCAACGTCACGCGCATCCTCGGCATCGAACTGCTGGCCGCCGCGCAGGGCATCGACTTCCTGCGCCCGCTCAGCAGCAGCACCGCGCTGGAGCAGGCCCACGCGACGCTGCGCGCGCGGTGCCCCGCGATGATGCAGGACCGCTACCTCGCGCCGGAGATCGAGGTTGCCAGCACCCTGGTGGCCGACGGCACGCTGGCGCGTATCCTGCATTCGCTGCGCACGCCGGGGCGCCTGCCCAAGCTGTGGATCGCCGCATGAACGGCCTGCCGCACCCAGCGCCCCTTGGGCGGGAGAAGGGCCGATCCCGCCTGGCACGACCCAACCCGAACCCCGTCACGTCATTTCCCGAGGAGAACCCGCAATGATGAAGAAGACCCTGATCGCCCTGGCCGCCACCACCCTGTCGCTCGCCCTTTCGCTCAGCGCTTCGGCGCAGGAAACGAAGGTCGGCATCGGCATCTCCGGCTGGACCGGCTTTGCACCGCTCACGCTGGCCAGGGAGGCCGGCATCTTCAAGAAGAACGGCCTGGACGTGACGATCAAGAAGATCCCGCAGAAGGACCGCCATCTCGCCATCGCCAGCGGCGACATCCAGTGCGCCGCGACGACGGTGGAGACATGGATCGTCTGGAACGCCAACGGCGTGGCGACGACGCAGATCTTCCAGCTCGACAAGAGCTACGGCGCCGACGGCATGGTGGTGAAGCCGAACATCGCCAGCATCAAGGACCTGAAGGGCAAGAAGGTCGCCGCCGACGCGCCGGGCACGGCCACCTACTTCACGCTGGCCTGGATGCTGAAGAAGAACGGCCTTTCCATCAAGGACGTCGAGGTCGTGAACCTCAGCCCGCAGGCCAGCGCCAACGCGATGATCGCCGGCACCGGCGGCATCGACGCCGGCATGACCTACGAGCCGTTCCTCAGCGCCGTGCGCGCCAAGCCCGAGGCCGGCAAGATCATCGCCACGACGCTGGACTACCCGATGGTGATGGACACCTTCGGCTGCACGCCCAGGTTCCTCGCCGACAACCCGAAGGCCGCCAAGGCACTGGCCGACAGCTACTTCGAGGCGCTCGAGATGATCAAGAAGGACCCGAAGAAGAGCTTCGAGATCATGGGTGCCGACGTCAAGCAGACCGGCGAGGCGTTCGAGAAGAGCCAGGCCTTCCTGCGCTGGCAGGACCGCGCGGCGAACCAGAAGTTCTTCGCCGGCGAGCACGCCGCGTTCAGCAAGGAGGCGGCCGAGCTGCTGCTCGAGGTGGGCATCATCAAGGCGATCCCCGACCTCTCGAAGCTGGCGGACACGCGCTTCATCAAGTAGAGGTCGCTGGGCCGTGGCCCGCGGCCGCGGCCGCCGGGCATGCGGCCGCGTGGCAGGTCGGCCGTTGCTCCTCAGCGCGCCTCGGCCGCCGCTTCGAGCTGCGCCGCCTTCGCGGCGGCAAGCCGGTCCCCCAGCGCGGCGGCCTGCGCGTACCAGCTTTGCGCCGCGGCGAGGTCGCGCGCCACGCCGTCGCCGTGCTCGAGCATCGCGGCCAGCAGGTACATCGCACCCACGTCGCCACCGCGCGCCGCGCGCAGGTACCAGTCGGCCGCCTTGGCAAGCGACTTCGGCGCCCCGCGCCCCAGGTAGTAGGCCGTGCCGGCCTCGACCTGCGCCTCGACGCTGCCGCGCTCGGCGGCGGCCTCGTACCAGCGGCGCGCCTCGACCAGGTCGCGACGGCCGAGGTGGCCCGTCTCGAGCAGGCGGCCCAGCGCGAACTGCGCCGTCGCGAAGCCGGCGCGCGCCGCTCGTTCCAGCAGCGGCAGCGCCTTGCGCGGATCGGCCGCGCGGGCTTCGCGGTGCAGATGCATGATGCCCAGGTTGAACGAAGCGGCGGGCACGCCCCGCGCGGCCAGCGACTCGAAGGCGCGCTCGGCCCGCGCTAGGCGGCCCGCCTGGTGGTCGGCGACGGCACGCTCGAGCGCCGCGCGGTCGGCGCTTGTCACGGCGGCTGCCGGCGCGGCCGCGGCGGACGACGCGGCGCCCGCCAGGATCACCAGCAGGGCCACCCGGGCCACGCACGCGGGTGCGGGGCGTGCAGCCTGAACGGATCGATCGGGTCGAGCAGACATCGGCAGGCTCCTCGGCTGGAGGCGTGGGGCGCCACGATCCGCCCGGCAGCGCAGCCGAGTCCCGAAACGCGCCGAAATCGGGCCGAAGAACTCCGAAAGTACCCGGTCGCCGACCGCGGGCCGAGGAGTACATTGCCGCCCGTACCCACCGCTGGCGCCATGCAACGAGACGCCGATCTGCCGCTCGCGGCGCACCCCAGCCTCGCTTTAGGGTCGGGCTGCACGCTCGACTTCGCGCGCAGCGAGCTCGTCGGGGCCGACGGGCGGCCGGTGGAGCTGCGCGCTCAGGCGCTGCGCGTGCTGCTGGTGCTCGGCGAGCATGCCGGCCAGGTGGTCGGCAAGGACGAGCTGATGCACCGCGTCTGGGGCGACGTCGTCGTCACCGAGGACTCGCTGGTGCAGGCGGTGGGCGACATCCGCCGCGCGCTCGGCGACCACGAGCACCGGCGCGTGCGCACCCTGCCGCGGCGCGGCTACATGCTGGTGCCCGAGGCGGCCAGGGGCGGGGTGGCGGAAGGTCGCGCGGAAGGCGCGGCTGGCCGCGCGCCGACGGCCGGGCCGCCCT
>JAHCKS010000072.1 GCA_026125665.1 Rubrivivax sp. | reverse complement strand
GACGCCATGCACGATGTCCTGCTGCAGCACCGAGATCTCCCAGTCGTGGTCCGTGCCCCTGGGACGCGGCCGCGGGTAAGGGTGCGCGCCGTAGTAGCTGTCGGCATCGCCGGACTCGGTCCAGAGAAAGGTGCGCAGGTCGTTCTTGCCGTCGTCGTTGCCCCAGAAGAAGGCCGTGTAGTAACCCGCCTGACGCCGCGGCAAGGCCCACCAGAGGTACGTGGCGGGGTAGATCGCGAGCGGGTCGCGGAAGCGGAAGCGCATGGTCTGGCGCACGCCGGCCGAGCCAGGAAAGTCCAGGCCCTTCAGCAGCGCCGATGTGGGCTGCGCCTGGCCAAGCGCGGGAACGGCCAGCGCTGCGGAAACCAGCAGGCGGCGGCGTAACGGATCGTCGAGAGGGGGGGCGATCGTGCTAGGCAAGATGTCACAAAAGAGGTGCCGGAACACCATGCAACGCAACCGATTGTCACCGATGAGCGCGGCGCACACGTGCAGCGCCGACCGGACGAGCGAACCCTGACAGGATAATGGTGGGCGGGCAAGTCGCCCGTGCAGGGGTCGCGATGGCGGGAGAACGAGCGAGATATTGGAAAGCACGGCGTAACGGCTTGGCGCTGTACGCCATGCTCGCCAGCGCCGTCGTGCAGGGCTGCGGCGGTGCGTCGGGCGAGGTCGAAGGATCATCGCCACCACCAGCACCAGCACCAGCACCAGCACCAGCACCAGCACCAGCACCAGCACCAGCACCAGCACCTGCACCTGCACCTGCACCTGCACCTGCACCTGCACCTGCACCTGCACCTGCACCTGCCCCTGCCCCTGCCCCTGCCCCTGCCCCAGCCCCCGCCCCCGCCCCTGCCCCTGCCCCGGCCCCGGCACCGGCACCGGCACCTGCACCGGCACCTGCACCTGCACCTGCACCTGCACCTGCACCTGCACCTGCACCTGCACCGGCACCTGCGCCTGCACCTGCTCCGGTACCTGCTCCGGCTCCGGTCCCGACCGTCACGCTGACCGCCAGCCCCGCCAGCATCTACAGCGGCTCCGCCACCACCCTCTCGTGGTCCTCCACCAACGCCACCTCCTGCTCCGCCGGCGGCTCCTGGAGCGGCACCAAGTCCACCAGCGGCTCTGCCTCCACCGGCGCACTCTCGGCCTCCAGCACGTTCTCGCTGCTGTGCTCTGGCCCTGGCGGTTCGACCTCCCAGTCCGTCACCGTCACCGTCACCGCCACCTCCGGCCCTATCACCGCGCTGAACTTCCCCTCCAACGGCAGTACCGGCGCGGACATCCGCTTCCGCTTTACCGGCAGCAACCTGCTGCCCATGTACCCGGCCACCTACATCTGGCGCGTCAAGCTGCGCCACCAGCTCGGCTACTACACAACCTTCTTCTGGGGCCCCGACGGCTCCTTCACCGGCAAGGACTACTACGGCGCCCACCCCTACCCCGACGGCGGCGGTTCGACCACCTCCACGCACAAGTGGGAGCTCTCCATTTGGGGCAGCGACCACGTCAACGACGCCAACGGCAACTCCACCCAGCTCGGCTACGACGCCTGGCGCACCCAGGCCCTGCGCGTATGGGACAGCGGCAGCGCCAAGGTGCACGAGTTCTACTGGGACCTGCCCGACACCACCAAGGTCATCCGCATCTCCGTAGACCGTAGCTACGGGTCCAGCCCCCCCTCCAACGCTGCGCTGACCTTCGGCGACGCCCCGTGGAGCCTGGGCAACGAACGCCTCAGCGGGCTGCTGCGCGGCATCCAGCTCTACTCCTCCGCGCTGTCCGTCAACGATATCCTCGCCGAGGTCACCACCCCGCTGAGCTCCAGCGCAGGCAACGCCTCCATCTGGTACCTCAACCTCAACCCCACTCCCTCGGACATCTCCGACAAATCCGGCAAGGGCCACCACCCCGCCTGGGTCGGCACCTCCCGCGCCTCCCCCTGGACCGGGCCCTGACCCGGCCGACGGTTCTTGTTACAGGCGAAGGGCCGCACGGGCTTAAGGTGTTCTGCATAGCCACCGTGCGCCCGCGTTCGCGCGAACCGCGATGGCGCACGAGCCGGTCGATGCCACGGGCACAGATCGGCATGCGGATCAGACGTTGGGGATCGAAGGTATGCAAGCGAAGCGTGGAGCGACGAACTCTCCCGTGGGGCCGTTGGCGGCGGCACTCACGGGGATTGCGATGGCGGTGGGATTGGCCGGCTGCGGCGGCAGTAACGAGGCGCCGGACGCAACTCAGTCCGAGACGACCGGTAGCGGGACGAAGCAGGCCGATCGCATACGCTGGCCCGTCAAGCTCGACACGACAGCGCCCTCCCTGTCCGTGAGTTCCGTGGGAACGCCGGATGCCAACGGCACCGTCAAGATCGCCGGTACCGCCAGCGATAATGTGCGCCTTGGAAGCATCACCTGGTCCAACGACCTGGGCGGCAGCGGTACGGCCACGACCTCGGGCACCAGCACCAAAGTCACCTGGAGCCTGACGACCGACGCGCTGCAGTTCGGCTCCAATCCGGTCACGATCCGGGTCACCGACGCGTCCGGCAACGCCACGACGACAACACTAGTCATCACCCGTCCGACTGCAACAGCGGAATCGGCACCGACCCCGGTGCCCTCGTCCACGGACTGGGTGAAGGTCGCCGACGAAGGACAATCCTTCACCCTGTCGACCATTCAGACGGTCCGATACGGCGCCAATAGTGCCTGGGTGACCAAGACCATTTCCGGTACGGCCCCCTGCACCAACACGTACTTCGGCAGCGATCCTGCGTACATGGTGGTGAAATCCTGCCAGGTTCCCGCGCAATCGACGCCGTCGAGCACGCCGGCACCTGCACCTGCACCTGCACCTGCACCCGCCCCCGCCCCCGCCCCCGCCCCCCCCCCCGCCCCCCGCCCCGCCCCCCCCCCCCCCGCCGGCCCGATCTCGCCACGACCTGCACAGGCTTCATCTCAGCACCGTCTCCTCGAGGAAGCGCACCAGCGTCGCGAGCGCGAAATCGGCGTTCTCGCGCCGTGCGAAGCCGTGCCCTTCGTTGGCGGCCAGCAGGTACCACACGGGCACGCCGCGCTGCTGCAGCCGGCGCACGATCTGCTCGCTTTCGGTCCAGGGCACACGCGGGTCGTTGCGGCCCTGCATCACGAGCAGCGGCCTGGTCACCTGGTCGGCATGCGTCAGCGGCGAGATCGCGAGCAGGAACTCCCGCATCGCCGGGTCGCGTTCGTCGCCGTACTCGGCGCGGCGGAGCTCCCGCCGGTAGCTCTCGGTGTTCTCGAGGAAGGTGACGAAGTTGCTGATGCCCACCGCCGAGACGGCGCCGGCGATCTTCTGCGGCAGCCGCGTGGCCGCCGCCAGCGCCATGTAGCCGCCGTAGCTGCCGCCGTAGACGACGACCTTGCTGCCGTCCAGGCGCGGGTGCGTGGCGGTCCAGTCGATGGCGCTCGCCATGTCCTTCACGCTGTCTTCGCGCGCTCGGCCGTTGTCCAGGTCGACGAAGGTCTTGCCGTAGCCGCTGGAGCCGCGCACGTTGGGCTCCAGCAGCGCGATGCCGCGCTCGAGCAGCAGGTAGTTCAGGCGCCCGTTCCAGCCGAGCTTGCTCTGCGACTCGGGCCCGCCGTGCATCCACATCAGCACCGGCCGGCGGCCGCCGAAGCGCTCGGGCGGCAGCGTCAGGATGCCGGAGATCGTGCGGCCGTCGAAGGTCTTCCAGCGCACCACCTGCTGCTCGGGCATCAACGAGAGGTCCAGCCCCGGCGGCGTGACGACGCGTGTCCAGGTCTCGACGCGGCCGCTCTTCGGGTCGAGCGAGTGCACCTGGCCCGGCCCCTTGGCGCTTTGCGTGACGAAGGCGATCTCGCCGCTGGTGCGGTGCACGCGCAGCGTGCCGATGCCGCCGCCGGGCAGGGCGGCGGGCAACGGGCGCTCGGTGTCGTTCGCCAGGTCGACGAGGCGCAGCTCGTCGCGGCCGTCGACGTTGATGCGCGCCGGCACCAGCGTGCGGCCCGGCGCGAGGCCGACGCCTTCCACGTCCCACGGGATGTGCGCCGTCAGGCGCGCCAGCCGGCCGCTCGCCAGGTCCAGGCGCGCCAGCTCCTGGAACTCGCCGGCGCGGTCGCTCAGCAGCAGCAGGCCGCGGCCATCGGGCGTCCAGCCCTCGACGAGGTGCGCGGCGCGCACCGTCTCTCCGCCGGCCGGCAGCACGCGCCGCCGTTCGCCGCTGGCCAGGTCGAGCACCCAGGCCTCGGAGTGCGTGGCCGCGAAGTAGCGCGTCAGCGCGAGCCGCGTCTCGTCGGGCGAGACGTCGCTGCCGAACCAGCCGGTGCCGGGCAGCTCGGCCACGACGCGGCGGCCGCCCGTCGCCTCGGGCGCCAGCGGGTCGACGAGGGTGAGTCGCGTCGTCACCTCGCCGCGCCGACCACCGGCGGCGGTGCGGTCCAGCGGCACCGAGGCGACGAGCGCGAGACCACGCGAGGGCAGGAAGGCGACCAGGGCGTGCCGCTCGCCGGCGGGCATCAGTGGCGTCGTGGCGCGCGTGTCGGGGTCGAGGCGGAAGAGCTGGTACGCCTCGTCGCCGCCGCTGGCACGCGAGAAGAGGATGTAGCGGCCGCGCACCGGCTCCCAGCGGGCATTCGTCACCGGGTCGGCGCCGCTCGTCAGCGGCTCGAGCTCGCCGAGCGGCCGGCGCAGCCGGTAGATCTGCGCCGTGCTCTGCCCCGGCGGGCGGTGCACGACGAGCATCTCGCGCGCCGTCGGGTGCCAGTCGGCGATGCCGTGACCGGCCACCTCGCCGTAGCGGCGCAGCGCCGGCAGCACGGAGGCGTCGAGCGGCGGGACGCCGACGACCTGCATCGCAGCGGGCGGCGCTAGCGGTGTGAATGTGCCGGAAGGGGCAGCCGGCGGCGTGGGTGCCGCGGCGGACGGCGCTGCGGGGCCTGCAGGGCGAGCCGAAGGAGCCGGGGCGCCGCAGGCGGCAAGCCAGACGAGCGTGCTGGCCGCGAGGCCGACGAGCGCGGCGGTCTGGTGGCTGCGGTGGACCGGTGCCTCGGGCCACAGGCGGGGACGCTGGCACATGGCGGGGCGGCGCAACGGCCGCCTGGCGAAGTAGCGATGGGGCCGATGGTAGAGGCGCCAAGAAGGCCGTGAGGCGCGCAGCCGCCGCGGCACGGGACACGGCGCAGCGCGCGCTGGCGCGCCGAACGCCAGCGGGCGCGGACGACTCAGCCTTGCGGCGTTGCCGCAAAGTGCTCCATCGCCGCCTGCACGCCGCTGCCGGCGAGCGGCACGCCACCGAGCTTGAGCCCCATCTCGACGCCAGCCAGCGCCGCCATCAACGTCAGGTCGTTGCAGTCGCCGAGGTGGCCGATGCGGAACATGCGGCCCTTGAGCTTGCCGAGCCCCGCGCCGAGCGAGAGATCGAAGCGCTGGTGGATGAGCGCGCGCAGCGCGTCGGCATCGACGCCGGCGGGCGTGACGACACCGGTCAGCACCGGCGAGTGCCGCTCGTCGTCGGCGCACTGCGTCGGCAGGCCCCAGGCGCGCACGGCGGCGCGCACGCCGGCGCCCCAACGCCGGTGGCGCGCGAACACGACCGGCAGCCCCTGGCCGAGGATCATCTCCTGCGCTTCCGCGAGGCCGTACAGCAGATTGGTGTTCGGCGTGTAGGGCCAGTAACCCGTCTGGCTCATCTCGACGATCTCGTCCCAGCCCCAGTACGAGCGCGGCAGGCGCGCGCTGCGGCTGCGCTCGAGCGCACGCGGCGACAGCGCGTTGAAGCTGATGCCCGGGGGCAGCATCAGCCCCTTCTGCGAGCCGCTGATCGTCACGTCGACACCCCACTCGTCGTGCCGGTAGTCGGCACTGGCCAGGCCCGAGATGGTGTCGACCATCAGCAGCGCCGGATGTCGCGCCGCGTCGATGGCGCGGCGCACGGCGGCGATGTCCGACGTGACACCGGTGGACGTCTCGTTGTGCACCACGCACACGGACTGGATGCGGTGCTCGCGGTCCTTGCGCAGGCGCTCCTCGACCAGCGCCACCGGCACGCCGTGACGCCAGGCGTTGGGCAGGCCGGTCTGGGCATCGGTGCCTGGCAGGGCCAGGAACTCGGCCTCGATGCCGAGCCGCGTCGCCATCTTGCGCCACAGCGTCGCGAAGTGGCCGGTCTCCACCATCAGCACGGCGTCGCCCGGGCTCAGCGTGTTCACGAGTGCCGCCTCCCAGGCGCCGGTGCCGGAGGCCGGATAGATGGCCACAGGATGGCGGGTCTGGAAGACCTGCTGCATGCCGGCCACGACCTTGCGGCCGAGTGCACCGAACTCCGGGCCACGGTGGTCGATGGTGGGCAGGCTGATGGCGCGCAGCAGGCGGTCGGGCACCGGGCTCGGGCCCGGGATCTGCAGGAAGTGGCGGCCACTGGGGTGAAGGTCAAGGGTCAGCATGGGTCCGGAGGGTTTGTGGGGGTGAAGGGTCAAAGCTGCACTTCGGCGTGCCCGATGCCGGGGAACTCCACGCGCACGCGGTCGCCGGCCGCGGCGAGCGGCAGGCCGCACCAGGTGCCGGTGGTGACGACGGTGCCCGCCGGCACGGTGCGGCCGCCGCGCGTGGCGTGGCGCAACCACGCCGGCAGCACGAAGGCGGGGTCGGCCATCGCGTGCGTACCGCGGAAGGCCTGCGATGCGCCGCCGCCGATGGTCAGAGCGCACCGCTGCGCCGCCCAGTCGGGCGGTGCCAGCGGATCGAACGGCGCCCACGCGCCGAGCACGAGCGCGCCGTGCGACTGCAGGTCGGCGAGCTTGGCCAGTGGCGGCGCCTCGCGCGCTTCAAGCCAGCGCGAGTCGACGATCTCGATCGACACGCACATCGCGTCGACGAGCGCCGTGGCGGCGGCGAGGTCGAGCCTGCCCGCGAGCTCGGGGCCGACCTCGCGGCCCAGGCGCAGCGCCACCTCGGCCTCGATGCCGCGGAAGTGGAAGGGCCAGGCGCGCGCATCGGCCGGGCTCGCCCACACGCCGGGCGGCGGCAGCGGCGCGTGGGTCGTCGTGGCGGTGCGCGAAGGCCCGCCCGACTTCCAGTACGCCGGGAAGGCGGCGCCGAACCAGCCGAGCGCGCTCGCCACGGCCCGCTGCACGGCGTAGGCTGCTTCGGCGTCTGGCAGCGGCACGGCGGCAGCCGAAGTGGGTTGCTGTGTTCGGCGCGCGTGAAGCAGCGCCTGCGTGGCGGATTCGATGGCGGTCATCGCTCGGTCGTCGTGCGGATTCGGAGTGGCGGCTTCAGAGCGGTGGCCAGCGATCGGCCCACGGCTCGAGCGCCTCGTAGGCTTCGCCCAGATCGAGCAGCAGGTCGTCGCTGCCATACGGGCCGATCAGCTGGATGCCGATCGGCAGCCCTTCGGCCGAAGGCAGCGCAGGCAACGCCAGCCCGGGCAGCCCCGCGGCGTTGACCCAGCCGGTGTAGACGGCGTGGCCGCGCGGCCCGACTTCACGGCCGTCGATGACGCGCGGATACGGTTCCTCGGCCGGCCAGGGCAGCGCCGCGGCGGCGGGCATGACGATCACGTCCGCGTGCTCGAAGACCGCGGTGGCCTCGCGGCGCAGGCGGCGCACCTCCTCGAGAATCCGCCACAAACGCGGTGCATCGACGGCGCGGCCTGCCGCGGCCGCTTCGCGATAGCGTGGGCTTGCCTGGTGCTCCCACTCGGGGTGGCGGTCGAACATCGCCGCCAGGCCGACCTGCCCGATCTGCGGCCAGCACTCGAGCAGGAAGCTCACGTCCAGCGGCAGTTCGCTCTCCTCAACGTGGTGGCCGAGCGCGGCCAGCTGTTGCACGGCGTGCCGGCAGCTGGCGGCGATCTGGCGGTCGAGCGGATTGCCGCCGAGATGCTCCACGTAGAGCAGGCGCAGCGGCGCCGTGCGCCGTGCCGACGGCTGTGCCGCGGCCCAGGCGGCGGCCATGGACGAACGGTCGGCCGGTGCAGCGCCCCGCACGGCGTCGAAGAGCAGCCTTGCATCGGCCACCGTGCGCGCCACCGGGCCGATGCAGTCAAAGTCGAGCAGCAGCCCGGGCAGCGTGTGCTCGCGCGGCCAAGCGCTGAGAGAGGGTTTCAGGCCGACGAGCCCGGTGTGCGAAGCCGGCCGGCGGATCGAGCCGCCGCCGTCCTGCGCGATGGCCAGGGGTGCGATGCCCGCCGCCACCGCGGCCACCGCGCCGCCGCTGGAGCCGCCCGGCGTGAGCTGGGGCGCCCAGGGGTTGCCGGTGGCGCCGAAGAGCGGATTGGTGGTGTAGCCGTCGTTGGCGAACTCCGGCACGTTGGTCTTGCCGACGAGGATGGCGCCGCCGGCGCGTGCGCGGCCGGCGGCGATCTCGTCGTGCCCAGGGCGGAACGCGCGCAGTGCCGCCGTGCCGCAGGTCGTCGTCAGGTCGGTGGTGAAGAGGCTGTCCTTCACCGTGAGCGGCACGCCGTCGAGGGCCGACAGTGGCCGCCCCGAGGCGAAGCGCTGCGTCGCCGCGTCGGCCTCGGCACGTGCGGCCGCGTCGCGCCGGGCCACTACCGCCCGCACGCGCGGGTTCACCGCGTCCATGCGCTCGAGCACGGCGTCGAGCACGGCGCGGGGGGTCAGGCTGCGCTCGCGATAGCGGCGATGCAGCTCGGTGGCGGCGAGGCGCCACAGCGTCGCGGCAGGCATCGGCTGGCGCCTTCCCGTCACATCTGCGCTGGCAGCCAGGTCACCAGCCCCGGCACCGCCAGCATCAGCATCGTGAAGGCGATCAGGATCAGCACGTACGGCAGCGCACCCCAGATCGCGTCCTCGAGCCCGCCCTTGTCCGGGCGGATGCCGTGCACGACGAACAGGTTCATGCCCACCGGCGGCGTGATGAGCCCGAGCTCGCACATCAGCACGATGAAGATGCCGAACCAGATCGGATCGACACCCAGGGCCACGGCGATCGGGTAGGTGATCGGGATCGTCGCCACCTGCATCGACAGCACGTCCATGAACATGCCGAGCACGAGATAGAAGACGATCAGGGCCAGGATGAGGCCGCCGGCCGTGAGGCCGAGCCCGGTGACCCACTTCGTCATCGCCTCGGCAACGCCGGTAAGGCTGATCGCGAGGTTGAGGATGAAGGCCGCGGTGATGATGAGCAGGATCATGCCGCTGACTCGCGCCGTGCCGATGAAGCAGGTGCGCAGCACGTCCCGGTTCAGCTTGCCCGATCGCCAGACGAAGGCGAGCGCGGCGATGACGCCGAGCGCCGCGCTCTCGGTGGTGGTGGCGATGCCGAAGTAGAGGCTGCCCATGACGATGCCGAACACCACCAGCGGCGGCACGAGGTAGCGCAGCGTCGCCAGCCGCAAGGCGAGCGGCACCTTCTCCTCGCGCTTCACGTCGCCGCTCATGACGCTGGAGACCCAGATGTAGAGCATGAAGCAACTCGTGAGCAGCAGCCCCGGGATGATGCCGGCGATGAACAGCTTGCCGATCGAGTTGTTGGTGAGCGAGCCGTAGACGATCATGTTGACGCTGGGCGGGATCAGGATGCCCAGCGTGCCGCCGGCCGCGAGCGTGCCCAGCGAGGCACGCATCGAGTAGCCGCGACTGCGCAGCGACGGCAGCGCGACGGTGCCGACGGTGGCCGCGGTGGCCACCGACGAGCCCGAGGTGGCCGCGAACAGCGCGCAGCTGCCGATGTTGGTGTGAAGCAGTCCGCCGGGCAGCCGGCCGAGCCATGCCGACAGCGCGATGTACATGCGGTCGGCGATGCCCGAGCGCAGCAGCAGCTCGCCCAGCAGCACGAACAGCGGGATGGATGTGAGCAGGTTCTCGTTCTGCACCCCCCACACCACCGGCGCGATGGAGTCCATGAACGGCGCCCCGTAGGCGGCGATGCCGCCGGCGATGCCCACCAGGGCCATCGAGACGGCGATCGGCACGCCCAGCAGCATCATGCCGATCATCGCCACGAAGGCGAGGCCGACGACGGCGACGTTCATGCGCGTGCTCCTTGCGTGGATTCGTCGGCGGCCGCTGGGGCGTCGGCTGCGCGGCGGTGCGCCAGGTCCTCGAGCTCTGCCTTGAGCTCTTCCTTGGTGCTCTTGGGGTGGAAGTCGTGGTTCAGCGTGTCGATGCGGCGCGTCAGCAGCAGCACCGTGGCGCGCACCGCGTAGCCGGTGGCGACGAGCGCGAAGATGACGAGGCCGGCGTACCACACGCTCTGCGGCCAGATCAGCGGCGTCGCCCACGGCGTCTGCGCCGTGCTGCGGTACTGCAGCGTGTCGCCGATGACCTTGAAGGCGGCCCAGGCGATGAAGGCACCGAAGGCAGCCAGCGCCACGATCGACAGCCAGTTCAGCGCCGCCTGCAGCGGGCGCGGGAACTTGTCGTGGAAGACGTCGACGCGGATGTGGTTGCGGCCCATCAGTGCCAGGCTGAAGGCGATCGTGGAGCCGACCGCGAGCGCGTAGCCGCCGAGCTCGTCGGCGCCCTGAAGCGAGACGTTGAACACCTTGCGGCTGATCGTCTCCGCGGCCACCACCACCGACAGCGCGAGAAAGATGCCGCCGAACACGGTGGCCAGCAGGGTTTCGATGCGGTCCTTCATCGTCGTCCTCCCGGGCGCAGCCTCGCTTCGTGGGGCCGGGGCGGCGGCCGCCGCGAGGGCGGCCGCCGCCTGCGCGGCATGCAGCGGTGCGGCCGTGATCACTTCAGCCCCAGCACCGGCGCGACGGTGGCCGACCACTTCTGCGAGCAGCCGGGATTGGACTTGTCACAGACCTCGGACCAGGCCGGGAAGGAGACCTTGCTGACGGCGCTGCGGATCAGCTCGCCGTCGGCGGCACCGACCGGCACGCTGACGAGCTTGAACTTCTTGCCGGTCGTGCAGGGGTCCTTGCCGGCGTTGCAGTTCAGCGCGTCCTGGAACAGCTGCTCCGAGTAGGTCCAGATCTCCTCGGTGAGGCCGTCGAAGGCTGCCTTCAGCCTGGCCTGCTGGTCGGGCTTGAGCTGGTTCCACGCCTTCAGCGTGATGGCGTAGCCGTTGAGCGCCATCTGGAAGGCGAGCGGCAGCTGGTGCGTTGTCACTTCCGGCCAGCCGGCCGAGTTGGCGCTCGACGGGCCGGTGATGGCGCAGTCGACGACGCCCAGCGACAGCGACTGGTGGGTGTCGGCGAACGAGATCGGCACCGGCGTGCCGCCGACGAGCTCGATGAACTTGGCCAGGTTCTGGTCGTAGACACGCACCTTCATGCCTTTGACGTCGGCGAGCTTGCTGATCGGCTTCTTGCAGAACAGGATCTGCGGGCCGAACGGCCACACGCCGAGCAGCTTGACATTGAACTGCTGCTGCAGCCGCGCGTCGACGGTGTCGAAGTAGGCCTTGGCCACCCTGCGGCCGGTGGCGTAGTCGGGGCTGCCGCCGACGAGGTCGAGGCCGAGCAGGGTGGGCTCGTCGCGCGAGTTCTGCGACACGCGCAGCGAGACGATGTCGAACAGGCCCGCCTTCATGACGCGCAGCTGCTCGGTGTCCTTGATGCCCAGCGTGTCGATCGGCTTGTAGTCGACATCGATCGCGAGGCCGGTGCGGGCGGCGAACTGCTCGAAGAAGGGCTGCTCCTTGTTCTTCTGGATGAGGCCGGTAGCCAGTGGCTGGCCGATCGCCTTGAACTTCAGGCGGTCCTGTGCGTGGCCGGGTGACACCAGGGCGGCGGCGAGCAGCGTGGCGGCGAGGACGGTATGGAGTGGTCGGTTCACGGGGATCTCCTGCAAGGTGGACACGGGGACGGGGCGGGTGAAACGGGGAGGGCGCCGCGCGATGGCGGCCGTGGCGGAGCGCGGGTTCAGCCCGGTGGCGCCGGGCCACGCAGCAAGGCTTCGATGGCCGGCGGCAATCCGGCATGGGGTTTCGGGGGTGGAGGCGCGAAGCTGCCGCTGCGCGCGCGGCCGGGTCGCTGCGCCACCAGCAGCTCGGCGTGGCGCACGGCGCTCGAGACGCCGTCCACGCAGGGTACCGGCAGGCGGCCGGCGAGGCTGCGTGCCAGGCCGGCGAGCGGCGCGCCGGCGAGAACGATCACGTCCGCGCCGTCGTCGACGACACAACGTTCGGCCAGCTGCACGAGCCGCTCGCCCTGGTCGCCCTGCACGTTGCCGATGTCCGCCAGCGGCTCGTCGAGGCCCCGGATGCTCGCCAGGCGACCGACGAGCCCGCAGTGCTCCACGGTCTCGCGATACCAGGCGCGGATGCGCTGCGAGATGGCGACGATCGAGAAGCGCTGGCCGAGCTGCATGGCACTCGCGAGCGCCGCCTCGGTGAGGCCGGTGACCGGGCAGGGCAGCACCTCGCGCAGCGCGGCCAGGCCCGGGTCGCCGAAGGCGGCGACGACCACCGCGTCGAAGCGCGCGTGGTGCTCGCCGGCGAGCTGGGCCGCCGCGTAGGCGCCGATCAGCGCCTCGAAGCGCGTCTCGATGTAGGCGACGCCGAAGGGCGCCGTGAGCACCTCGACCACGCTGCCGGGCGAGGCGCTGCGTGCCGCCTCGGCGCGGATGAGCGCGGAGACGCTGTCGGAGATGTTCGGGTTGATCAGCAGGATCTTCGCCATGTGCACGTCTCCTGGCCTGCGGTCTTCGACGGAGTCAGCCGCGCCGCGGCAGCAGCGACGGCGCACCGCGGGCGAGGAAGCGACCGCGCCCGGGGTTAGCATGGAACGTGCCATCCCAGACGACCTCGCCGCGCGCCAGGGTCAGGCCGGGCCAGGCGCGCAGCGTCCGGCCGGCGTATGGCGTGTAGTCCACGGCGTGGTGCAGCATCGTGTTGTCGAGCACGAACTCGCGCTCGTCCCAGACCACCAGGTCGGCGTCGCTGCCGATGGCGATGGTGCCCTTGCGCGGATGCAGCCCGTAGGCCTTGGCCGGGTTGGTCGACGTCAGCTCGACGAAGCGGTTGAGCGTCATGCGGCCGCCGAGCACCCCCTCGCTGTACAGCAGCGGCAGGCGCGTTTCGATGCCGGGGATGCCGTTCGGGATGTGGCGGAAGGCCACCTCGTTGCCGCCGGGCTTCTTGCCCTCGGGTGCGTCGTAGCGGAACGGCGCGTGGTCGGAGCTGAAGACGGTGAACAGGCCGTCGTTCAGCGCGTCCCAGATCACGCGCTGGTTCGACGCGTCGCGCGGCGGCGGGCTGCAGACGCACTTCGCCCCGTGGTAGCTGTCGTCGACCCCGAGGTCGGCGGCGGTGAGGAAGAGGTACTGCGGGCAGGTCTCGCCGAACACCTGCAGGCCGTGCGCGCGCGCCCAGCGGATCTGCTCGACCGCCTCGCGCCCGGAGACGTGCACGATGAGGATCGGCACGTCGACGAGCTCGGCCAGCGCGATCGCGCGGTGAGTGGCCTCGCGCTCGATGACCATCGGCCGCGCCTGCGCGTGGAAGCGCGGCGCGGTGCGGCCGGCGGCCTCCAGCCGCTTCGTCAGCCACTCGATGCAGTCGGCGTTCTCGGCGTGGATCATGGCCATCGCGCCGTGCGCCTTCGCGACCGCCAGCACGTCGAGGATCTGGCCGTCGTCGAGCTTCAGGTCGTCGTAGGTCATGTAGATCTTGAACGACGTGTAGCCCTCGCGGATCAGGGCCGGCAGCTCGTCGGCCAGCACCTGCGGCGTCGGGTCGCTGACGATGAGGTGGAAGGCGTAGTCGACATGCGCCTTGCCCTCGGCGCGGCGGTGGTAGTCGGCCACCGCGGCGCGCAGCGACTGACCCTTCTCCTGCGCCGCGAACGGGATCACCGTCGTCGTGCCGCCGCAGGCCGCGGCCCGCGTGCCGGTGTCGAAGTCGTCGGCCATGCGCACCGGCGGCGGCATCGGCTGGTCGAGGTGGCAATGCGCGTCGACACCGCCCGGGGTGACGACGCGCCCGGCGGCGTCGATCTCGCGCCGGCCGGCCGGCAGCCCGCCGCCGAGCTGCAAGATGCGGCCGTCCTGGATGCCGATGTCGGCGTCGAAGGTGTCGGCGGCGGTGGCCACGCGAGCCCGACGCACGACGAGGTCGAGGGAGCTCACGGCAAGCGCCTCGTTGCACCAGCGCCGGGCGCCGATGCCGGCAAATGTGTCGACATAGTGGTTGACTTCACCGTGAACGTGCGTGCTCTCAGTCATGCCGGGGAACCGGCGTGCCTTCCAGCGGCGTAATGGCGAGGCGATGGGCCGCATCAATGTCGACATGATCGTTGACAAGGATGTAGTGAACATTAGTGTTAACACTACTGTCGACAGTAGGTGTTGGAGCCTCATCATGCGGGCCCTGACCGAGGGACTACCCCTCCGGTCCCACATCAGGAACCCGCGATGACCCGAACCGTCCGCCTCGGCGTGCTCACGCCTTCGTCGAACACGGCGCTGGAGCCGCTGACCAGTGCGCTGGCCGCCGCCGTGCCGGGCGCGAGCGCCCACTTCTCGCGTTTCAAGGTGACCGAGATCGCGCTGTCGGACGCCGCGCTCGGTCAGTTCGACGACAGCAAGATCCTGGCCGCCGCAGAGTTGCTGGCCGATGCACATGTCGACGTCATCGGCTGGAGCGGTACCTCGTCGGGCTGGCTCGGCTTCGACGCCGACCGCCGCCTCACCGAGCGCATCCGCGAGCGCACAGGCATCCCCGCCACCACGGCGGTGCTGGCGCTCAACGAGCTGCTGGCGCTGCGCGGCATCACGCGCCTGGCGCTGGTGACGCCCTATACCGCCGACGTGCAGCAGCGCATCGTCGAGAACTACCGCCGCATCGGCGTCGAGGTCGTCGCCGAGCGGCACCTGGACATCCGCGTCAACCACGACTTCGCGCTCGTCGAACCCGAGCGGCTGCGCGCCCTGATGCGCGAGGTGGCAGCGACGCGGCCGCAAGCCATCACGACCTTCTGCACTAACCTGCGCGCCGCGCAACTGGCCGAGGCCGTCGAGGCGGAGCTCGACATCCCGCTGCTCGACACAGTGAGCACCACCGTCTGGGGGCAGCTGCGCGCAGTGGGCGCCGACCCGGCTGCCGTGCGCGGCTGGGGACGTCTGTTCGGCTGGAAATGACCGACGATCCGCTGCGCGCGGCGCTGGCCGCGGAGCCCGGCGAGGGCGAGGACAGCGAGGAGGCGGTCCCTACAATCGCCGCCGCCCTGGCCCTGCCCGGCTGCGCCCGCCCGGCGCGGCACGGCGCCGAGGCTCCCGCCACGCTCAACCCGCCCATGCCGACCCGTACCGCGCGCCGCGGCCCCTCGACGGCGCGCCTGCAGCGCGAGAACACCCACGACGAGATCTACGAGAAGATCTACGTCGCCATCCTCGAGCACCGGCTGCACCCGGGCACCAAGCTCGTCGAGGAGCGGCTGGCCGAGATCTTCGGCGTCAGCCGGGCGCGCATCCGCGAGGTGCTGGCCCGGTTGGCGCACGAGCAGGTCGTCGACATCGTGCCGCAGCGCGGCGCCTACGTCGCCAAGCCGACGATCGAGCAGGCGCTCGATGTCTTCGAGGCGCGCCGCCTCATCGAGCCGGCGGTCCTGCGGCGCTTGATCGAGAACCTCACCCCGGAGAAGCTGGCCCGCCTGCGAGCCCACGCGGAGCTGGAGGTCGACGCGCGGCGGCGCGACGACAAGCGGGCGGTGATCCGGCTCTCGGGCGAGTTCCACTCGCTGGCCGCCGAGCTGGCAGGCAACACCGCGCTGGCGCGCAGCATGCGCGAACTCTCGGTGCTGACCTGCCTGATGATCTTCCTCTACGACGCGCCGACGTCGACCAGCTGCCGCGCCGACGAGCACGCGCAGATCATCGACGCCATCGGCAAGCGCGACGCCCCGCGCGCCGAGCGGCTGATGCTCGAGCACCTCGAGCACATCGAGAGCAGCATGAAGCTCGAGACGACGGCCGTCGAGGTCGACCTCGAGGCGATCTTCCGCGGCTGACGGAAGCCGCCGGCGCGGCCCGGCGGCGGCCCACCGCGCGGCGGGCGCGGAGAAGCGGGCCCAAATCCGCCCGATTCGAGGCATCGCCGCGGCGGCCTCTGGCTACGCTGCCAGGACCTCCCGGAGTCCGCCCCGATGCCTGCTCAGAACAACACTTTCGCCGCGGCCGCTGCGCACGGCGCCTCGGCCCCGCTCACCCGCCTGCTCGCCCGCCCCGAGGATGCCGACGAACCCGCCGGCAAGCCCTTCAAGCACCTGCGGTACTGCGTGCGCTGCTGCATCCCGCAGACGCAGGAAGGCGTGGTCTTCGACGAGCTCGGCGTTTGCCAGGCCTGCCAGAGCGCCGAGCAGAAGATCCACATCGACTGGACGGCGCGCGAGCGTGCGCTGCGCGAGATCCTCGACGACGCCAAGGCGAAGGCCGAGGCCGCGGGCCGCGGCTACGACTGCATCATCCCGATTTCCGGCGGCAAGGACAGCACGTTCCAGCTCTACGTGCTCACCCAGGTCTACGGCATGAAGCCGCTGGCGGTGACCTTCAGCCACAACTGGTACAGCGAGACGGGTTGGTACAACCTGCAGAACTCGCTCGAGCAGTTCAACGTGGACCACGTCATGTTCACGCCGAACAGGAAGCTCGTGAACAAGCTGGCGAGGCACTCGCTCTTCGGCATCGGCGACGCCTGCTGGCACTGCCACGCCGGGGTCGGCGCCTTCCCGCTGCAGGTGGCGGTGCGCTTCAACATCCCGCTGCTCATCTGGGGCGAGAGCATTGCCGAGAGCAGCGGCCGCGCCAGCTACCTGAACCCGGTGCGCAAGTTCGACCGCGAGTACTTCACCAAGGTCAGCGCCAGGCTGCGCCCCGACCAGATGGTTCGCCGCGCCGAGGACGTGGGCGAGCAGTGGGCCGTCACCGCGAAGGACCTCGAGCCCTTCAACGTGCCCAGCGCCGAGGATTGCGAGCGCGTCGGCGTGTTCGGCATCCACCTGGGCGACTACATCTTCTGGGACGACGAGCGACAGACCGAGTTCGTGCGCGACAACTTCGGCTGGCGCGAGACGCAGGTCGAAGGCAGCTTCAAGCGCTACAAGAGCGCCGAGTGCGTGATGCCGGGCGTGCACGACCTCGCCTGTTACCTCAAGCGCGGCTACGGCCGCGCCACCTTCCACGCCAGCGTCGACGTGCGCGCCGGGCTCCTGAGCCGCGACGAGGCCTTCGAGCTGATCCGCGAGCACGACGCCGTGCGCCCCGAGGGCCTGGACCACTACCTGAAGATCACCGGCCTCACCGAGGCCGAGTTCTACGCCGCGCTCGAGGGTCAGCGGCGGCCCGAGCTGCAAGGCAAGGTCATCCCGATCTACGAGAAGCCGGCGCCGAACGAGGAGCGGCTGCTGCCGTACCCGCAGCAGGTGATCGAGAAGGTGCGCGCCGCCGATGCTCCCGCACCGGCGCTGGCGAAGCCGTCCGGTGGCTGCGGCAGCGGCGCGTGCGGCTGCGCGTCGGCACGCGCCCCCGGTCTCGTGACCCCGGAGGTTGCGGCATGACGCGCACGATCGACTTCCGCCGCCACGGCGTGCGCGAGCTGCGCGCCGCCTTCGCCGACGGCCACTTCACGCCGGCCGACGCGGCCGAGGCCTGCATCGCCGCCGTCGAGCGCCACGAGGCGCAGGTGCACGCCTGGGTGGCCTTCGACGCGGCCCGGCTGCGCGACGCGGCCGCCGCGGCCACGCAGCGCCTCGGGCGCGGCGAGCCGCACCGCCTGCTCGAAGGCGTGCCGGTGGCGGTGAAGGACATCTTCAACACCGCCGACTTCCCCACGCAGATGGGCAGCCCGTTGTGGGCCGGCTTCACGCCGGGCAACGACGCACGTGCCGTGTTCCACCTGAAGCGCGCCGGCGCCATCGTTCCCGGCAAGACGGTGACCGCCGAGTTCGCCGTGCACACGCTGGGCAAGACCGTCAACCCGTGGGCCCCCGAGCGCACGCCGGGCACGAGCTCCAGCGGCAGCGCCGTCGCCGTGGCGATGGGCATGGTGCCGGTGGCGCTGGGCACGCAGACGGCCGGCAGCATCGTTCGCCCGGCGAGCTTCACCGGCGTGTGGGGCATGAAGCCGAGCTTCGGCCTGATCCCGCGCACCGGCATGCTGAAGACCACCGACAGCCTGGACACCGTGGGCTTCTTCGTCGGCCACGCCGCCGACCTGGGCCCGGTGCTCGACGCGCTGCGCGTCGACGGCCGCGACTATCCGATCAGCCACCGGGCGTTCACCGACGCCGCGCGCCAGGCCGCACCGGCCGAGCCCGCGCGGCCGGGCGGCCGGCCGTGGCGCGTGGCGCTGCTGCGCCCGCCGGTGTGGTCGCACGCGCCGGGCTACGCGCGCCAGGCGATCGAAGGGTGGGCCTGGCTGGCGCGGCGCACGCTCGGCTCGCGCATCGAGATCGTCGAGCCCGAGCTGCCGTACGAGCTGGCCGAGTGCCACCGCGTGCACGCCACGATCTACAACCGCGCGCTCGCCTACTACTTCAAGGCCGAGCACGAGCGTGCCGAGCTCGTCTCGCCGGTGATGAACGCACTCATCGAGGCCGGGCAGCGCGTCACGCCCGCCGATTACGCGGCGGCGCTCGAACGCCAGGTCGAGCTGGCGCGCGTCGCCGAGCGCTTCATGCGCGGCTTCGACGTCGGGGTGACGCTCTCCACGGCGGGCGAGGCGCCGCTGCGCCACGTCGAGGAGGCGCCCGACTCAGCGCTGATGTGGACGCTGGCGCAGCTGCCCGCCGTCAGCGCGCCGGCCTTCCGCTCGCCGCGTGGGCTGCCGTTCGGGTTGCAGCTCGTGGCGCGCCGCTACAACGACCCGCTGCTGCTGAAGTTCGTGGCCGAGGCGGTGGCCGTCGGCCTGCTGCCGGCGAGCTCGTACACGCAGGCCTACGGCGCCGCCAGCGTGCCCGGGCCGGCCGTCGCCGTGCCCGCCGCCTGCGAGGTGGCCGCGGCGGCAGGCGAGGTTTCGGCATGAACCTGCAGCAGCTGCGCGTGCTCGTCGTCGGCTGCGGCAACATCGCCGGCGGCTTCGACGCCGAGCGCCCGACGAGCGCCTTGCCGCTCACGCACGCCGGCGCCTACGTGCGCCACGGCGGCTTCCGCCTCGTCGCCTGCGTCGAGCCCGATGCGGCGCGGCGCGAGGCCTTCATGCAGCGCTGGCTGGTCGAGAAGGGATTCGCCACCATCGACGCCGCCGCGGGGGCGGGCCCGTTCGACGTCGTCAGCCTGTGCTCGCCGACGTCGTTGCACGCGGCGCACATCGCCGCGGTGCTGTCGCTGCACCCGCGCCTCGTGTTCTGCGAGAAGCCGGTCACCGGCAGCGCCGCCGAGACGGCCGCCGCGGTGGAGGTGTGCGCCGCGGCCGGCGTGAAGATGGCGGTCAACCACAACCGCCGGTGGGCGCCGGACATCCAGCGGCTGCGCGCCGAGCTGCAGGCCGGGCCGAACGGCCCGTGGGGCGCCGTGCGCTCGGCGGTCGGCATCTACAACAAGGGCGTGCTGAACAATGGCAGCCACCTGGTGGACCTGCTGCAGTTGCTGCTCGGGCCGCTGCAGCTGGTGGCCGCCGGACAGCCGCTCTTCGACCACTGGCCCGAGGACCCGACGGTGCCGGCGCTGCTGTGCACGCGCACCGGCATCAACGTGACGCTGAACGCCGCGCACGCCGCCGACTACGCCGTGTTCGAGCTTCAGCTGTACACCGAGCGCGGCATGGTGGCGATGGAGGACGGCGGCGCCGGCTGGCGCATCCGCCGCGTCGTCGGCAGCCCGCACTTCAAGGGTTATGCCGTGTTGGACAGCGGCCAGCGCACCAGCGGCGAGTACCACGCCAGCACGCTGGCGGCGGTGACCAACATCCACGACGCGCTGACCGGCGCCGCGCCGCTGGCCAGCACCGGCGAGACGGCGCTGGCCGCGCAGCGCCTGTGCGAGCGCATCGCGCGCCACGCGCGCGCCGGCGGCAACGACACCGAGTTCACGACGACGCTGTCACCCACGACGCTGGCCGGCGGCTTCCCGAGCACGCGCTCGCCGGCGCCGCTGGCGCCGGCCTGAACTTGTTCCGACTCCACCACAATCCATGAAGATCGACACGAAAGCCACCGCCGTCCTGCGGGACCCCACTGCCGCGCCGCTGGCGCTGTTCGGCGGCCCGCCGGCCATTGCCGCGGCGTTGCCGCCGGTGGTGACGATGGGCGAGGACGATGTCGCCGCCGCCAGCGAGGTGATCCGCAGCGGCGTGCTCTCCGGCTACATCGGTGCGCCGGGCGAGGCCTTCATGGGCGGCCCGCGCGTGCGTGCCTTCGAGGCACAGGCGGCCGAGTACTTCGGCGTGAAGCACGCCATCGCCGTCAACTCGTGGACCTCGGGCCTCGTGGCCGCGGTGGGCGCCATCGGCATCGAGCCGGGCGACGAGATCATCACGACGCCGTGGACGATGGCGGCCACGGCGACGGCCATCCTGCACTGGAACGGCATCCCGGTCTTCGCCGACATCGATCGCGACACCTTCAACATCGACCCGGCGTCGGTGGAACGGCACATCGGCCCGCGCACGCGGGCGGTGATCGCCGTGGACATCTTCGGCCAGAGCGCCGACATGGCGGCGCTGCGCGAGATCTGCAACCGGCACGGCCTGAAGCTGCTGGGCGACTGCGCGCAGGCGCCCGGCGCGAAGGTGTTCGACCGCATGGCCGGCACGCTGGCCGACATCGGCGGCTACAGCCTCAACTACCACAAGCACATCCACTGCGGCGAAGGCGGCATCCTCGTCACCGACGACGACCGCTGCGCGAAGCGGCTGGCGCTGATCCGCAACCACGCGGAAGCCGTGGTGCAGGGCGACTCGCCGGCGGAGCTGGCGAACATGCTCGGCTTCAACTTCCGGCTGGGCGAGATCGAGGCGGCCATCGCCTCGGTGCAGCTCGCAAAGCTGGCGCCGCGCGTGGCCGCGCGCCAGCGCGCCGCGGCGCAGCTCGACGCCGGCCTCGGCAGCCTGCCCGGGCTGAAGACGCCGCGCGTGGCGGTGGGCAACACGCACGCGTACTACATCTACGGCATGCAAGTCGACGTCTCGGCGCTCGGCCTGCCGCGCGCGCGCCTCGTCGAGGCGCTGAAGGCCGAAGGCGTGCCGGGCATCGTCGGCAGCTACCAGAACCTGCACCTGCTGCCGATGTTCAGGCACAAGGTGGCCTACGGCACCGGCGGCTTCCCGTGGGCGAGCCCGTACTGCGACCGCACGATCCACTACGGCCCGGGCCAGTGCCCGGTGGCCGAGCAGCTGCACTCGCAGACCTTCCTCGGCCTGGCGCTCGGCCAGTTCGCGCACGGGCCGGAGCAGATCGCGCAGGTGGTCGCGGCCTTCCACAAGGTGTGGGCGCACTTCGACCAGCTGCGGCCGGCGCCGACGGGCGTACCCGTGGTGGCGCCGGCGGCCGCTGCGAAGAGTTCGCGCTGGGCGACGCGGCATTCGCTGGCGTCGGAGTAGTTGCGTCTTTCGCTCGGACGCGGTGCGGGATGAGTTCCACGGTGTGGCGGCAAAGGGCTGTGCGGGCCCGGTGCGGCGCGGCTGTGCGCCCCGCCGCTGTCCCGCCCGCGGCCTTGCATGCCACGACCTTCGACCGCGTGCGCCGACAGACGCTCGGCACGCCGTGATCGGCCAGCAAGACCGACGACCATGATGCCTGCCACTGCGCTGCCGACGCTGCTGCAAGGCCCACGCATCCGCCTGCGCGCCTTCACGGCGGCCGACATCACCGACACCTACGTCGCGTGGCTCAACGACCCCGAGGTCGTGCGCTACAGCAACCAGCGCTTCGTGCGCCACACGCGCGAAAGCTGCGAGCGCTATTTCGCCACGTTCGCCGGCAGCCCGAACCTCTTCGTCAGCCTGCGCGTGGCCAGGCCCGGGGCCAGCCGCGCCGGCGAGATCGCCGTGGGCACGCTCACGGCCTACCGCTCGCTGCCGCACGGCACGGCCGACGTCGGCATCCTGCTCGGCGAGCGTGCCGTGTGGGGGCAGGGCATCGGGCTGGAGGCGTGGCAGCTGCTCACCGACTGGCTGCTGGCGACCCCCGGCCTGCGCAAGGTGACCGCGGGCACGCTCGCCTGCAACACGCCGATGCTGCGGGTGGCCGAACGCTCGGGCATGCGGCGCGAAGGCGTGCGCCGGGCGCAGGAAGTGGTGGACGGCGTGCCCACCGACATCGTGCACTTCGCGCGTTTCGCGCAGGGCACGTCGCCGCCGCAGCCGCTGGAGGCGGCCACCGATGTCGCCTGAAGCGGCCGACCAGCCCGACCTGCGTTCGCCGCTGGCCGTCGTGTGCCACGACGCCGGCGCCTGCAACGTCATCCTGCCGTGGCTGCGGCGGCCCGACCTGAGCCTGCGGCCGGTGATGGGCGGCCCGGCCGAGAAGCTCTTTCGCACGCGTTTCGGCGGCGCCGCCGACGTGCCGAGCGACGCCGCGCTCGCCGCCGCGTTGCGCGGCGCGGCGATGCTGCTCTCGGGCACCGGCTGGGCCGGCGACCTCGAACATCGCGCACGCCGGCTGGCTCGCGAGCGCGGGGTCTTCTCGGTGGCGGTGATCGACCACTGGGTGAACTACGCCATGCGCTTCGAGCGCGACGGCGAGACCGTCTGGCCCGACGAGTTCTGGGTCACCGACGACGACGCGCTGACCATCGCCAGGCGCACCTTCCCCGGCCGCGTCGTGCGCTGCGTGGACAACGCCTACCTGCGCGCGGAAGCCGCTGCGGTGCCGCGCCTGCCGGTGCGGGGTGAAGGCGGTGGCCCGCCCGCCGTGCTGTACGTGCTGGAGCCGATGCGCAGCGACTGGGGCCGCGGCACGCCGGGCGAGTTCCAGGCGCTCGATCACTTCGTGCGCGAACGCATGGCCGCCGGCGTGCCGGCCGGCGCGCCGCTGCGCCTGCGGCCTCATCCTTCCGACCCGCCGGGCAAGTACGACGCGTGGATCGCCGCGCAGCGTCGCGCCGGCCTCGACGTCGCGCTCGACCGGCATGCGTCGCTGTCGCAAGCCATCGGTGCCAGCGCCTGGGTGGCGGGGTGCGAGTCGTTCGCGCTCGTCGTGGCGTTGCGCGCCGGGCGGCGCGTGATCTCGACGCTGCCGCCCTGGGCGCCACCGTGCCGCCTGCCGCAGGCGGGCATCGTGCGGCTCGGCCGCGGTGACGGGGCCGCCGCCGCAGGGCACGCGCCGAGCGCGCAGGCGGCAGCCGTGCCGGCGGGCGGCGCTGCGCCCACCGGGCGCGGCGGCGCCCGGCCCGCGGGCACCCCGCCGTCCGCATGCGGCCGCCGCATCGTCACCCGTCTGTCACACTCGCTGCCGATTTGCTGCCTACCGTCCGGCAGGCCATGCCGGACTCCGTCACCCGCCCCAGCCGAGCGAGATTCGCCATCGTCGGAACCCTCACCTTCGCTGGCGTGCTGGTCGCCGCCGCGCTGACCTTCGCGCTCGGCCCGCGCAACACGCGCGAGGCCGAGGCCCCGCCGCTCGCGGTGCCGACCTTGCCGGAAGACACGGCGGCCTTGCCCGCCTTCATCGCCGGGCTCGAGGCGCGCCACGGCGACATCGTGCCCGGCACCGAGAAGCTCGTGCGCCTGGGCCCCGCCGGCGCGAAGAAGGCGCCCTGGGCCGTCGTGTACCTGCACGGCTTCTCGGCCACGCGGCAGGAGATCTCGCCGCTGCCCGAGCAGGTGGCCGACGCGCTCGGTGCCCACCTCTTCGCCACGCGCCTGGCCGGGCACGGCCGCGGCAGCGCCGCGATGGCCGAGGGCAGCGTCGCGGCCTGGAAGGCCGATGCGCTGGAGGCGCTGGCCGTCGGCCGCCGCCTGGGCGAGCGGGTGCTCGTCATCGGCACCTCCACCGGCGCGGCGCTCGCCGCCTGGCTGGCGCAGCAGCCCGAGGCGCGCGAGGGCACGGCGTGGGTGCTGGTGTCGCCGAACTTCGGTGTCACGCACCCGTTCGCCGAGGTCATCAACTGGCCGTGGGGGCGCACGCTGGCGCGCTGGGTCACCGGGCCCGAGCACCGCTTCGAGCCGCGCAACGACGAGCACGCCCGCTACTGGACGACACGCTACCCGAGCGAAGCGCTGTTCGCGCTGATGGCCACCGTGCACCTGGCGCGCACGCAGCCGCTGGAGCAGTGGCGCGCGCCGGTGCTGATGCTGCTTTCGCCGCGCGACCAGGTCATCGACGCCGGCGCGGCGCGCGCCGCCTTCGCGCGCATCGGCTCGCCGGTGAAGCGGCTGGTCGAGGTGGTCGATGCCGACGACACGATGCAGCACGTCATCGCCGGGCGCATCCTGTCGCCGAGCACGACCGACCGCACCGTGCGCACCATCGCCGAGTGGGTGGCGGCATTGCCGCCGGCGGCCTGACGGCCGGCAGCGCGGCGGCCCGCCGTTGCCGCGCACCGGCACGGCTTGACCGAAGCGCGAGGAATCCGGCCGACGCGGCGGTCGTGGGCCGTCGGCGCCCCGGGCAGCCTGCCCCCGGCGCGCTGCAGTCTGTCGCATCGCCCGCGCCGGCCCGGCCGGGCCGCCTTAGCGTGCGGCCGTGCGCCGCGCCGCGGCGCGTGTGCGGAGGAGGTAGCCCCATGCTCTCGATGCGACGCCTGGCCCTGGCCTGGCTGATGCCGGCGCTGTTGCCGGCCCTGTTGTTCGCCGCCGGCGGCGCGCTGCTGCCCGCGCCGGCGGCCGCAGAGGAAGCGCGCGGCCGGCTGGTGGGCCCCGGGTGGCTCAAGCGCCAGCTCGGCCAGCCCGGCCTGCTGCTGCTGGACGCCTCGATGACGCCGATGCACCGTGCCGCGCACATCCCGGGCGCGGTGAGCGTGGACCTCTATCGCTTCGGCCCGCGCGAAGCGTCGCCGGCCGAGCTCGAGCGGCGCCTGCAGGCCTGGGGCGTCGGCTCGCCGGGCCAGCGCATCGTCGTGCACGACGAAGGCGGCGGCATGATGGCGCCGTGGCTCTACTTCGAGCTGCTGCACGCCGGCGTGCCGGCCGAGAGCCTGTTCCTGCTGGACGGCGGCCTGCACGCTTGGCGCGCTGCCGGCGGCGCGGTGACGAAGGAGGCGACGCCGGCGCCGCCGCGCGGCGGCTTCCGCGTCGCCGCCACGCAGGAGGCGCTGCGCGTGCGCCTGCCCGAGGTGCTCTCGGCCAGCGGCGACACGCAGCGCTATGCGCTCATCGAGGCGCTGGAGCCGACCCACCACTACGGCGAGGCGGCGTTCTTCGACCGCGGCGGCCACATCCCGCACGCGCGCATGATGCCCACCGGCGACTTCTACAACGCCGACAAGACCTTCAAGTCGGCCGAGGAGCTGCGGCGCATGCTCGGCCACCTGGGCGTGCGCGACGAGCAGCAGGTGCTCACCTACTGCGGCGGCGGCGTCGCCGCGACGGTGCCGTTCTTCGCGCTGCGCTTCATCGCCGGCGTACCGCAGGTGCGCGTGTACAAGGAGTCGCAGCTCGAGTGGCTGCGCGACGAACGCCGGCTGCCCTTCTGGACCTACGGCGCGCCGTACCTGATGCGCGACTCGCAGTGGCTCGCCGGCTGGGCCGGGCGCATGGCTCGCGCCTACGGCATCGCGCAGGTGAGCCTGGTGGACGTGCGCTCGCCCGAGGCGTTCCGGCGCGGCCACCTGCCGTTCGCGCTGAACGTGCCGGCCGCCGTCTTCCGCGAGCATGCGCGCGACCCGGCGAAGCTGGGCGACGTGCTGGCGAAGGCGGGCGTGAAGGCCACCGACGAGGCCGTGGTGTTCTCCGACGCCGGGTTGGACGCCGACGCGGCGACCGCCTGGCTGCTGCTCGAGCGGCTGGGGCAGAAGAAGGTGTCGGTGTTCGTCGATTCGCTCGAGCGCTGGGCGGAGCTGGGGCACGAGGTGGCGCGGGTGGCCCCGGCGTCGTCGGCGGCGGCTTCCGGGCCGGCAGGCGCGGCCTCGGCGCCGCCCGTCGCGCCGCCGGTGCGCTACGAAGCGACACCGCGCCCGCAGGTCGTGCTCGCGCAGGGGGCCGGTGGCACGGGCGCCATGCCGCGTGTCTTCGTCGCTTCGGGCCGCGATGCGCCGGCGGGTGCGCCGGTCGGCATGGCGGCCGGAGTTGCCGTCGGCAAGGTGCTGCACCTGCCGCCCGCCGAAGGTGTCGGCGCGGGCGGCGTGCCGAAGGCGGCCAAGGACCTGTGGAAGGCCATCGCGAAGGCCGGCGTGCCGCGCTACGCCGAGATCGTGCTCTTCGCCGACGACCTCGGCGACGCGGCGGCGAACCGCTTCCTGCTGACGCTGATGGGCTTTCCGGACGTGAAGGTGCTGGTGCCCTGAGCAGCTCCCCGGACGGTGCGGCGCGCGCCCGGCGCGGGTGCCGCTACCCCGTGTAGCCCAGCAGCCGCGGCAGCGCCAGCACGAGGTCGGGGAAGAGCGTGATCACCGCCAGCGCGCCGATCATCACCCACAGGAACGGCAACACCTCGCGCACGATGGCCGCCAGCGGCACGTTGGCCACCTTCGTCATCATGAACAGCAGCAGGCCGTACGGCGGCGTGACGAGCCCGAGCATGATGTTGACGACGGCGACGATGCCGAAGTGCACCGGGTCGATGCCGAGCGCCTGCACCGTGGGCAGCAGCACGGGCAGGATGACGAGGATGATCGTCGTGCCCTCGAGGAAGCAGCCGAGCGCCAGCAGCAGCACGTTGACGACGAGCAGGAACGCCAGCGGCGAGAGCTCGTAGCCGGCCAGCAGCACGCTCAGGCTGCGCGGGATGTTCTCGGCCGTGACGACGAAGTTGAAGGCGATGGCGCCGGCGATCAGCACGCCGATGGCCACCGTGACCTTGGCGCTGGAGCGCAGCGCGCCGTAGATGTCGCGCGCTCGCACGCTGCGGTACAGCAGCGCCGAGATCAGCAGCGCGTAGGCGGCGGCCACCGCCGCCGCCTCGGTGGGCGTGGTCACGCCGCTGTAGAGGCAGCCGAGCAGGATCACCGGCATCAGCAGCGCCGGCACGGCCTGCCAGGTGACACGCGGCAGTTCGCGCAGCGGCACCTTCTCCTCCACCGGAAAGCCGCGCCGGCGCGCCGTGACGGCGATGAGCCCGAGCTGCACCGCGCCCAGCAGCAGCCCCGGCACGACGCCGGCAAGGAAGAGGTAGCCCACCGACGTGTTCGACACCAGCGCATAGAGCACGAGCGGGATCGACGGCGGCATGATCGGCCCGATCACCGCCGACACCGCGCTCAGCGCCGCGGCGTACCCGGGCGTGTAGCGCCCGTCCTTCGTCATCATCGTCTGCATCAGCTTGCCCGAGCCGGCCGCGTCGGCGAGCGCCGAGCCGGACATGCTGGCGAAGATGATGCTCTGCACGACGTTGACCTGCGCCAGCCCGCCGCGGAAGCGCCCGACGATGGCGTTGCAGAAGCGCAGCAGCCTGTCCATGATGCTGCCGGTGTTCATGAACTCGGCGGCCAGCACGAACAGCGGTATCGCCAGCAGCAGGTAGCTCGTGTACATGCCGTTGAGCAGCTGCTCGGCGGCGGTGCCCATGTCCAGGCCCGCGAGGTACAGGTACAGGATCGAGCCGGCGAGCATCGCGTGTCCGACCGGCAGGCCGAGTAGGCTCAAGGCCACGATGGCGTAGATCGCCCAGGCGAACGGGCTCGCCGGGTTCACAGGCCGTGCCCCCGCTCGGCCACGTCCACGTCGTCGCCGGCCTCGCCGCGCAGCGAGCGCCAGGCGAGCCATGCGTAGCGCGCGATCACCGCGACGGCGAAGACGACGTACACCGAGTACAGGACATCGAGCCGGATGCCCAGGTACGAGCTCTTCTCGACCTTCATGAACGAGACGTAGTCGATGGTCGCCGGCAGCGCCAGGCCGAACAGCGCCACGGCGGCCGTGGCGACGACGAAGTCGACGACGCGCCGGGCGCGCGGCCCGAGCACGTCGGTCAAGAGGTCGAAGCGGATCTCCTCGCCTTCCTTCAGCCAGAACGCCGAGCCGAGCAGCACCATGTACAGCCAGCAGATGACCGACAGCTCCGACGACCAGCCGGTGGGCAGGTTGAAGAAGTAGCGGAAGACGATCTGGACGACGAACGCGGCGAACATGATCCCCAGCAGCACGGAGACCACGTTCTCGGCGCGGCGCCGGATGAACTCGACGCCGCGCAGCAGGAGGGGGGGCATGCGTGCCTTGCCGGTGGGGTCTCCCGTCGTGCCCGCGCCGTCACTTCATCGCGTTGATCTTGTCCAGCATGCCCTTCGGCCAGGCCTTCGCTTCCTCCGAAGCGAGGTAGACCTGCTGCGCGTGCGCGCGGAACGCGGCGACATCGGGCACGTAGACCTCGAGCCCGGCGCGCTTGAACTCGTCGGCGAGCGCCGCCTCGCGTTTCAGGTGCTCGGCGGCACTCCAGGCGATGGCCTTGTCCACCGCGGCCTGGAAGGCCTTCTGCTTGCCGCCCATCGCGTTCCACGCCTTCAGGTTCATCGTCAGCACGTCGAAGCCCACGAGGTGCGAGGTCAGCACCACCTGCGACATCACCTCGTAGAACTTCATGTTCTGCACGTTGGGCAGCGGGTTGTCCTGGCCGTCGATGGCGCCGGTCTGCAGCCCGGTGTAGGTCTCCGCGTAGGCCATCGGCGTCGGGTTGGCGCCGAGCGAGCGGCCGAGCAGCTGCCAGGCGTCGCCCGGCGGCATGCGCAGCTTGATGCCGGCCATGTCGGCCGGCGTGGCGATCTTCTTCTTCACCTTCAGGCCCACCTGGCGCGTGCCGAAGAAGGTCGGCGCCAGGATCTTCACCTTCAGCTGCTCCTCGGCCATCTTCTTCATCTCGTCGCCGAGCGCGCTGGCGAAGAACGCGTTGAGGTGGTTGGCGTCGCGGAACAGGTAGGCCGAGGTGAGGATCGACCACGCCGGCAGCTGCTTGGAGATGTCCTGCGGCGCGACGTTGCCGATCTCGAGGTTGTCGCGCTGCAGTGCGACGAGCTCGGTGCCCTGCTTGAACAACGTGCCGCCGAAGAAGGGCTCGATGGTGAAGTCGGGCGCCACGTCCTTGGCCAGCATGCGCACCATGTCGGCACGGATGTCCTTGTCGGAGAACACGGCGGCCAGGCGCAGCTTGGTTTGTGCGAAGGCGGGCCACGCCGCCGGCGCGGCGGCGAGTGCGGCAGCGGTCTTCAGCAGGTCGCGACGGTGGAGGGGATGCGACATCGGGGGTCTCCTCATTGGGGGTGGGTGGCAGAAGACGGACTGGGGGCCTGGCAGGGTGGCGCAGGCTTCAGGGGCCGGCGCGTTCGCGCGCGAGAGCGTCTGCCACGGCGCGCACGGCGAGCAGGTAGCCCTGCGCGCCGAAGCCGCAGATGACGCCGGTGGCCACCTGCGAGACGAGCGAGTGCGTATAGGGCGGCGGCCGCTGGTGGATGTTGGTGATGTGCACCTCGACCACCGGGCGCTTCAGCAACTTCAGCGCATCGAGCACCGGCACGCAGCCGAACGAGAAGCCGGCCGGGTTGACGATGACCGCGGCGTCCTTCTCGAACGCCTCCTGGATCCAGTCGACCATCACGCCTTCGTGGTTGGTCTGGCGGAAGTCGCAGGCCAGGCCGAGCTCGGCCGCCAGGCGCTCGGTGCGCTGGCGGATCTCGGCCAGCGTCGTCGTGCCGTACAGCGACGGTTCTCGCCGCCCGAGCATGTTGAGGTTCGAGCCGTTGAGCACGAACAGGGGTAGCGCCATGGCCTTCCTTCACACCCCGCCGGTGGGCGGCGCGGAGCATTCTCGAAAACGGGATGGGAGCGGCTTTCGAACTGGAAACTGCTGCCGCATCGTGAAATCGCCAGCGACTGCGAGCGCGCGTGGGCCTGTGCGCCGGAGACGGTCCGCGGCACGGCATGGCCTCGTGCGCCCTGGTGTTTGGCGCGGTCAGTTCTCCGGCTCGGAGTCCTCCGGGCTCGGGCCCGCCGGAACGGGCACGCTGCCAGCGGGCACGCCGAGGGGCGTGACGTGCACGCCCGGGGCAACCTCGGTCGAGAGTGGGCGCGAAGGGGCGCGCGGCCCGGTCGGCCACGGCACGGGGCCGCCGGCGATGGCGGGGCCCGGCGCTGCCGAC
>JAHCKS010000071.1 GCA_026125665.1 Rubrivivax sp. | reverse complement strand
GGGCTGCTGAGGTCGGTGCCGCCGGCGGTGCGCGAAGGCGCGCCGGGCCGCAAGCGCCGCGCCGCGAGTTCCGAGGCGCTGCTCAGGCCACCTGCCGGTGGCCCAGGCGTGCCGAAAGGGCCTGCGCCGCCTCGCGCAGTGCCGTGGCCACCTCGCCGTCGCCGCGGCGGTCGAACACGGCCGTCGGGCCGATCGCCGTCAGCGCCAGCACGAGGGCACCGCGCGCGTCGAAGACCGGCACGGCCATCGCCGTCACGCCGGGCAACAGCAGGTCGCTGACGCAGGCGAGGCCTTCGCGCCGCGCCGCCTCCAGCCGCGTGGCCAGCTCGGGCTCGAGCGCTTCCGCCGCCGCGTCGCGGCCCGCCGCGGCGGCCTCGTCGCGCAAGGTGGCAAGCACCAGCGGGCCCGGCAGGTGTGCGGCGAAGAGCAGCCCCGAAGCCGTGCCGCGCAGGCTCATCACGGTGCCGTGGCGCATCGAGACGTAGACGGCGCTGGCCGGCCGCGCGATGCGCACGATCGTCGCGCCGCGGTTGCCCCACACGGCGATGGCCACCGTGTGCCCGGTGCGCGCCGCCAGTGCCTCGATCTGCTCGGAGGCCAGTGCCACGGGGTCGAGCTGCTGCAGGCTCATCAGGCCGAGCTGCATCGCCAGCGGGCCCAGGCCGTAGCGGCCGCTCGCCGCGTCCTGCTCGACGAGGCCGATCTTGCCGAAGCTCACCAGGTACGGGTGGGCCTTCGCCGGCGCCATGCCGGCTTCGGCGGCCAGGGCCTTCAGCGGCAGCGCGCGGCCGGCGTGCGCCAGCGCCTTCAGCAGCGCGCCGCCGACCTCGATGCTCTGGATGCCGCGCTGGTCTGGCCGGCCAGGGCCGTTGCCGTTACTGTGTCCCTCGTCCGCCGCCACGGCCGTAGTTTGACTAAACTGAATCGATTAGACAATAGCGAACCTGCGGACTATCATCGCCGCCCTTGCCCGACCCCGCCCGCCGAACCCGTTCGCGATCGACAGGAGACCCAAGCGCCATGTCCAAAGCCTTCGCCAGCCAGGCCGACCTCGAAGAGAAGAAGGTCACCTTCAGCAAGCTCAGCGAACACGCCTACGCCTACACGGCCGAGGGCGACCCGAACACCGGCATCGTCGTCGGCGACGACGCGGTGATGGTCATCGACACGCAGGCCACCCCGGTGATGGCGGAGGACGTGATCCGCCGCATCCGCGAGGTCACCGACAAGCCGATCAAGTACGTCGTGCTCAGCCACTACCACGCCGTGCGCGTGCTGGGCGCCAGCGCATACAAGCCCGAGCACGTCATCGCCAGCGAGGACACGCTGGCGATGATTCGCGAGCGCGGCGAGCAGGACAAGGCGAGCGAGATCGGCCGCTTCCCGCGCCTCTTTCGCAACGTCGAGAGCGTGCCGCCGGGGCTGACGTGGCCGACGATCACCTTCACCGGCAAGATGACGATCTGGCTGGGCAAGCTCGAGGTGCAGCTGCTGCAGCTCGGCCGTGGCCACACGAAGGGCGACACGGTGGTGTGGCTGCCGGCCGAACGCATCCTCTTCAGCGGCGACCTCGTCGAGTACGACGCCACGCCGTACGCGGGCGACGCCTACTTCACCGACTGGCCGAAGACGCTGGACAACATCGCCGCGCTGAAGCCGGCCAAGCTCGTGCCGGGCCGCGGCGCGGCGCTCGAGAACGAGGCGCAGGTGGCCGCGGGCCTCGAGGGCACGCGCGACTTCATCAGCGACGTCTTCGCCAGCGTCAAGGCCGGCGCCACGGCCGGCAAGGACCTGAAGGCCGTGTACCGCGAGACGGTCGAGAAGGTGCGGCCGAAGTACGGCCACTGGGTAATCTTCGACCACTGCATGCCCTTCGACGTCAGCCGGGCCTACGACGAAGCCACGGCGCACCGCGACCCGCGCATCTGGACCGCCGAGCGCGACGTGGAGATGTGGAAGGCCCTGGAAGGCTGAGCCCCCAGCGTGTTCGAAAGGCCCGCCATGCTCAAGACCTACACCTACCCGCGCTATGCGTACCTGCGTCCGCCGGAGCTCGGCCAGGCCGGAGTGCGCCGCGTGCCGCTGGTCGTCGTCGGCGCGGGCCCCGTGGGCCTGGCCGCGGCGCTGGACGGCGCGCAGCGCGGCCTGCCCGTGCTCGTGCTGGACGAGGACAACACGGTCAGCGTCGGCTCGCGCGGCGTTTGCTACGCCAAGCGCGCGCTCGAGATCTTCGACCGCCTCGGCGTGGGCCAGCGCATCGTCGACAAGGGCGTGAGCTGGAAGGTCGGCCGCACCTTCCAGGGCGAGCGCGAGGTGTTCAGCTTCGACCTGCTGCCCGAGAGCGGCCACCGCCGCCCGGCGATGGTCAACCTGCAGCAGTACTGGCTCGAGCAGTACCTCGTCGAGCGCGCCGCCGAGCAGGCGAACGTCGAGCTGCGCTGGCAGCACAAGGTCGTGCACGTCGAGCCCGGCGCCGGCGGCGTGGCGCTGAAGGTCGAGACGGCCGACGGCCCCTACTCGCTCGAGTGCGACTGGCTCGTCGTGGCCGACGGGGCCAAGAGCGGCATCCGCCGCCAGCTCGGCCTGGACATCGAGGGCAAGGTCTTCCAGGACCGCTTCCTCATCGCCGACATCGTGCTCGAGCGCGAGATCTTCCCGGCCGAGCGCACCGAGCGCCGCTTCTGGTTCGAACCCACGTTCTTCGGTGGACAGAGCGCGCTGCTGCACCGCGAGGCCGACAACGTCTGGCGCTTCGACTTCCAGCTCGGCTGGGACGTCGACCCCGAGGAGGAGAAGCAGCCCGAACGCGTCATCCCGCGCGTGCGCGCCGCGCTCGACGGGCAGGGCTTCAGGGACGTCGGCTTCGAGCTCGAGTGGGCCAGCGTCTACGCCTTCCAGTGCCGGCGCATGAAGCACTTCCGGCACGGCCGCGTGCTCTTCGTCGGCGATGCGGCGCACCAGGTGAGCCCGTTCGGCGCGCGCGGCGCCAACAGCGGCGTGCAGGACACCGACAACCTGATGTGGAAGCTGGCGCTGGTGCAGCAGGGCCTGGCGCCCGAGGCGCTGCTCGACAGCTACGACAGCGAGCGCACCGAAGCCGCCGACGAGAACATCCTCAACAGCACGCGCGCCACCGACTTCATGACGCCGAAGAGCCGCGTCTCCAGGGTCTTCCGTCAGGCGGTGCTGAGCCTCGCCGACGAGTACCCGTGCGGCCGCGCGCTCGTGAACTCCGGGCGCTTGTCGGTGCCGACGATCCACCGCGACTCGCCGCTGTCCACGCCCGACTCCGAGCCCTTCGCAGGCTGGATGGTGCCCGGTGCGCCGGCCGACGACGCGCCATGGCCCGCAGCTTCCGGGGGCGGCTGCCGCGGCGGCTGGCTGCTCGACCACCTCGGCGACGGCTTCGTGCTGATGCTCTTCCGCACCGAGCCGACGGCCGCCGAGCGTGACGCCATCGCGCGGCTGGCGAACGCGCCGGTGCCGGTGCGCACGCTGCTGGTGGCTCCGGGCGGCCTCGCGGCCGAGCGCTACGACGCACGCCCCGGCACCTGCTACCTGATGCGACCCGACCAGATCGTCGCCGCACGCTGGCGTGCCCTGGACGAACCGGCGGTGCGGCGCGCCGTCGAGCGCGCCACCGGCCGTCACATGGCAGGCGCCGCCACGGCTGCGGCGAAGCGTGCGAAGGAGACCGCATGACCACCGCCCCGAGCCAGGCGCCGCGGCATCTGAACGTGCAGCCCAACGTCGGCGTGCCCGGCGAGCGCTACCGCCACGCCTACATGCCCGGGGACCGCTTCTACGAGATGCTGATCGACGGCCACCGCGGCCTCACCGACGAACAGAGCGAGCTGATGAACGCCAGGCTCGTCCTGCTGCTGGCCAACCACGTCGGCGACCTGCGCGTGCTGCAGGAAGCCATCGCCGCGGCTCGCCGCGGCGTCGAGAAGGAAGCCGCCGCCCGCGGCGGCGTCGAGCAGCCACCGGCGGCGCGCGGCGGTGTCGCGCCGGATGCGCCGAAGGAGTGAACCCCATGCTGCAGAAAGTCGCCTCCGAGACCCACCTGCTCACCGGCTTCGGCAACGAGTTCCAGAGCGAAGCCGTGCCCGGCGCGCTGCCGGTGGGCCGCAACAGCCCGCAGCGCGCGCCGCTCGGCCTGTATGCCGAGGTCCTCAGCGGCAGCGCCTTCACCGCGCCGCGCGCCGAGAACCGCCGCACGTGGATGTACCGGCGCCAGCCGAGCGTCGTGGCCGGTGCGTACGAGCCCTACGCGCAGCCGTTCTGGAAGAGCGGCGGCGCCGAAGGGGTGGCGATGCCGCCCGACCCGCTGCGCTGGGCGCCGGTGCCGATTCCCGACGCCGCCTCCGAGCCGCTGGACTTCGTCGACGGCGTGCGCACCGTCGTCGTCAACGGCGACCCCGAGGCGCAGACCGGCATGGCCGCGCACCTCGTGCTCGCCAACCGCCCGATGCAGCGCGCCTTCGTCAACGCCGACGGCGAGATGCTGCTCGTGCCGCAGCAGGGCACCTTGTCGATCACCACCGAGCTCGGCGTGCTCGACGTCGAGCCGGGCGAGATCGCGCTCGTGCCGCGCGGCATGGCCTTCCGCGTCGCCGTCGGCGGCCCGACGCGCCTCTACGCCTGCGAGAACTACGGCGCGCCGTTCCGCCTGCCCGAGCTCGGGCCGATCGGCAGCAACGGCCTGGCGAACCCGCGCGACTTCATCGCCCCGCACGCGGCGTATGACACGGCGTTCGACGCCGACGCCGCCCCGGTCGAGGTGGTGCGCAAGTTCGGCGGCCGGCTGTGGCGCACGCGCTCGGCCTCGAACCCGTTCAACGTCGTCGGCTGGCACGGCAACCTCGTGCCGTACAAGTACGACACACGCCGCTTCATGACCCTCGGCACGGTCAGCTTCGACCATCCGGACCCGAGCATCTTCACCGTGCTCACGAGCCCGAGCGACACGCCGGGCACGGCCAACTGCGACTTCGTCATCTTCCCGCCGCGCTGGATGGTCGGCGAGGACACCTTCCGCCCGCCCTGGTACCACCGCAACGTGATGAGCGAGTTCATGGGCCTCGTCCACGGCCAGTACGACGCGAAGCCCGAAGGTTTCCGGCCCGGCGGCATGAGCCTGCACGACTGCATGGTGCCGCACGGCCCCGACACCGAGGCCTTCGAGAAGGCCAGCGCGGCGGAGCTCGCGCCGCACAAGCTGGACAACACGCTCGCCTTCATGTTCGAGAGCCGCTGGCGCTTCCGCCCCACGGCCTGGGCGATGGAAGGCTCGGGGGCCCTCGACCGGGACTACGCCGCCTGCTGGACCGGCCTGAAGGACCGGTTCAGCCCGGGCTGAAGGCGGCGCGACCCGAAGCCGTCGCGCGCCACAGCGCCTTGCATGCGAGGGATGGTCCGCGGCACCGCGTGGCGCTACAAGGTGCCGGCCCGCCGCCGTGATCGGGCGTGACCCGGTGCACGGCAACGACAGACACGACGACAAGCACAAGGCCGCCCGATGCAGCTCACCGACGCCACGCACGACCCCGCGCTGAAGAGCTGGGTCGAAAGCGCCAACGCCCCCGGCCACGACTTCCCGATCCAGAACCTGCCCTATGCGCGCCTGCGCCGTGCCCGCAGCGACGAGCCCTGGCGCGTCGGCGTGGCCATCGGCGACTTCGTGCTCGACCTGAAGCTCGCGAGCCGGCAGTGCCCCTGGGGCGACGGGGTCGGCGAGCTGCTCGCGCCGCTGGCCGACGGCGACCTCGCCACGTTCATGTCGCTCGGCCCGGCGGCCTGGAAGCTCACGCGCGAGGCGCTGTCGCTGGCGCTGGCGGCCGAGAGCGAGCAGGCGCCGTTCCTCGAGCTGTGCCTCGTGCCGCCGCAAGAGCTGGAGTACTCGCTGCCCTGCCGCATCGGCAACTACACCGACTTCTACGCCGGCATCCACCACGCGCGAACGGTGGGCGCGCTGTTCCGGCCCGACAACCCGCTGCTGCCGAACTACCCCTGGGTGCCGATCGGCTACCACGGCCGCGCCTCCTCGGTGGTGGTGGAAGGCGGTTCGGTGCGCCGCCCCTGCGGCCAGACCAAGGGGGATGCCGCCGAGCCCGTGTTCGGGCCGAGCCGGCGGCTGGACTACGAGCTCGAGCTGGGGTTGTGGGTCGGCGCGGCCAACGAGCTCGGCGAGCGCGTGGACATGATCGCCGCCGAGTCGCGCCTGTTCGGCCTGACGCCGCTGAACGACTGGTCGGCGCGCGACATCCAGGCCTGGGAGTACCAGCCGCTCGGTCCTTTCCTCTCGAAGAGCTTCGCCACGTCGGTGTCGCCGTGGATCGTCAGCTTCGACGCGCTGGCACCGTTCCGGCGCCCGTTCACGCGGCCGCCGGGCCAGCCGCAGCCGCTGCCCTACCTCGATTCGGAGCGCAACCGCGAAGCGGGCGCCTTCGACATCCACGTCGAGGCCTGGCTGCAGACGGCGCGCATGAAGGCCGCGCGCCAGCCGGCCGTGCGGCTGTCGCACGCCAACGTGCTGGAGGCCGCGTGGTGGACGCCGGCGCAGCTCGTGGCGCACCACACGAGCAACGGCTGCAACCTGCAGATCGGCGACCTGCTCGGCACCGGCACGCTCTCGGGCGCCCAGGCGGGGCAGGGCGGCAGCCTGCTCGAGCTGAGCGGTGGCGGGCGCCGGCCGGTGCAGTTGCCCGGCGGCGAGACGCGCACCTTCCTCGAGGACGGCGACACGCTGACGCTGAAGGCCTGGTGCGAGGCGCCGGGCGCGGTGCGCGTCGGTTTCGGCTCGGTGAGCGGCACCATCGCGCCGGCGGCCTGAAGCGAACCGAGGCCCTCAGGCGCCATCGCGCGTGTCCGCCACCGTGCACGACGCGTTCGGCCAGCCGCTGACCTGCGCCTCGCCCGAGGCGGTGCGGCACTACGACCGCGCCGTCGACGCCCACCTGCACGCGTGGCCCGGCGCCATGCAGGCCCTCGACGAGGCGCTGGCGGCGGCCCCCGGCTTCGCGCTCGCCCACGCGCTGGCCGCCTTGCTGTGGTACGGGCAGGGTCGGGCCGACCTGGCGCGCCAGGCGGCCGAACGTGCCCTGTCCGAAGGGGGCCCGGCCACGACGCAGCGCGAACAGGCGCACGTGCGGGCGCTCGCCACCCTCGCGCTCGGCCGGGCGCGAGAAGCGCTGCCGCTCGTGCTGGAGCACGCGCGGCATCACCCGCTGGACCTCGTGCCCGCGGCGACGGCGCTCGGTGCCTACGGTCTCTTCGCGTTCAGCGGCCGCGCCGACCACGACCGCGCGCGTCTCGACTTCATCGAGGCGCTGGCCCGGCACCACGCGGCGCCGTCGCCGTGGCTGCAGGCGCAGCGCGGCTGGGCCCGCATCGAGGCCGGCGCGGTGGCCGAGGGGTTGGCGATGGCGCGCGAGGCGCTCGCGCGCCGGCCGGAGAACGGCCACAACGCGCACATCGTCGTGCACGGCCTGCACGAGAGCGGCGAACCGCAGGCCGTGCTCGCCTTCCTCGGCGACTGGCTGCCGCGGTATCCCGAGCATGCGCTGCTGTGGGGGCACCTGCACTGGCACGGCGGGTTGGCCGAGATCGCGCTCGGCCGCGCCGACGCGGCCGAGCAGCGCCTGCGCGGCCCCGTGCTCGCCTACTTGCCGAAGGGCACGCCGTTCATGGGCCTGGGCGACGTGCCTTCGCTGCTGTGGCGACTGGCCCTGCTCGGCCGGCGCGGCCTGCCGTGGGACGCGGCCGAGACTCTGGTGCGCAGGCATTTCGCCCGCGGCGCCAACGTCTTCGGCGAGTTGCACATCGCCATGGTGGCCGCCGCCCGCGGCGACACCGCAGCGCTGGCCGACGGCACGGTGCGCCTGCAGGCGACGGCGGACGCGGGCCACGAGGGCGCCCCGGCGGCGCGGCACTGGTGCGAGGCGTTGCGGGCCGCGCTGGCCGGCGACATGCCGGGCGCGCGTGCACACCTGGCCGCCTGCGAGCGCGACGCCGTCCGGCTGGGTGGCAGCGGCGCGCAGCGCGGGGTGATCGAGGCCACCCGGGAGGCGCTCGGGCGGGGTGCGTTGCCGGTCGGCACGGCCTGAGGCACGCGGTCTGGTGCCGCCCGTGCCGCCCGTGCCGCGGGCGGCCACGCGCGGTTTCGAGGTGCGGCGCGCCGGAACAACCGGCCTTCGCCGGCCAATTCCGCGCCTGCCGGGTTGTCCGCCCCGGAACAATCCCTCTCATCATGGCCGCCGTACGCCCGCACGACGACCTGGTCGCCCGCGTGGTGGCCTGGCACAACCGACACCCGCTGGCGCGGCGCATCACGCCGGCGCAGGTGGGATCGGTCGGGCTCGTGTCCTTCCCCTTCCATGCGCCGGCGGTCGACGCGCCGCCTCCCGCCGCCGTGCAACCGCTGCCCGAGGCGCCGGGCCGGCTGCGCGAGCGCGCCCGCGCACAGGCGGGGCAGGCGGGGCAGGGCGGCACGGAAGGCAGCCGGGACACGGCGCCTTCGGGCACGGCCCGCGCCGATGCGCCCGACGGCCCGGCGGCGCGCGCGCGCAAGGGCTGGGGCGCCGCCTTCGCGGAGAACCTGCTCGACCCGCACTCGCCACGCGAAGTGGCGCGCTGGCTGCTGTGCCACGGCAGCCGCGCCCGCCCGGGGCCTGCCGACGCACCGGCGCGCGACGTCGACGCTTCCGCGGGCCACACGCCGGCCGGCAAGGCGATGGTGCGGCTGTGGGTGCATACCGCCGCCATCGAGCTCGGCGCGCAGCGCGTGCGCGTGCTCGTCTCGCCGCTCGGTGCGCGCCGCGTGCTCGGGCCGCGCATCCTCGCGGCGGGCGGGCGCATCGCCGCGTGGTCGGGCGCCGCTGCCGCCGTGGCCGGCGCCGCCGTGTTCTTGCTCGGGCCGTCGGGCTGGCCGGCGGGTGGGGCATCGCGGGCCGATGCTGTGGCCGCAGCGGCCACGCCGGCGGCCGGTTCGTCGGTGCCTGCGGTCGCCGCGGCGACACCTTCCATCGAACCGGGCGCCGTGTCGGCCGCGGGACACGCAAGCACGCACGCCGCGCCGCGCGCCGGATCGGCGGGGACCGCCCCGACATCGGCCACCGCGCCGGCCGCGGCGTCCTCCGCGTCAGCCGCGGCGCCGCGCCCCGCAACGGCCCCTTAACGGCCTCCGCAACGCCCGCCGCGACGCTGCCCGCGGAGACCCCCGCGGCCTCGCCGGTTGCAGCGCTGCCGCCGCGGCCAGATGGCGTGCCGCACGCCGCGCACGCAGGGCCGCGGGCGGCCTCGGAACCCGACGCGGCACGTGTGGCCGAAGGCGCGAGAAGTGGGCGGCTCCCGGCGCCCCCAACGACCGCGCGCCCATCGCCGTGGCTGCGCTCGCTCGCCCCGGCGCTCAGCGACCAGGCACGTCGCGAGGCACGCGAGGCGAGCGAAGCCGCCCGGGCCGAGCGGGCGCGGCTCGTGGCCGCTCGGGCGATGGCCAACGAGCCGCAAGGCGCAGCGCTGCCGGCTTCGGTTGCCACGGACACATCGGCCGGCACGCCCGCGCCCGGCGCGGCCCGGCCCGCCGCGGCCGCGCCGCCTGCCGCGCCACCGGCCACGGCCTGGGCCGTCAGCACGCGCCCGCTGCGCACGCGTTTCGAGTCCGAGCAGATGCTCGCCGCGTTGCGCGATGTCGCCTACCGCAGCGGCTACGGCAACGAACTGCGGCTGGAAGTGATGCCCGCAGGCGACGACTGGCGCGCCATCGGCTGGCCGCTCGCCACGCGCGCCGAGGCCGAGCGCCTGCGCGCCACGCTCGTCGAGCGTGGGCTCAAGGCCGAAGTCGTGCAGTTCTGACGCCGGGCCGGTCTGCATGCCGCCGCTGTCGGCGAGCGATCGGACTTCCCGCCTCCACCGACGGCACCCCGCCGCTCAGCGCCGCCGCAACACCACGAGCAGGCCGCCGATCGGCTGGCGCTGCTCGTGCCTGATCGTCGTGCGCCGCAGGTCCGCGGGCTCGAAGCCGCGCGCCGCTGCGAGCTCGCGCAGGTAGGTCTCGGCGTGCGCGTAGCGTGAGCTCGCGCGCAGCTCGTAGCGCGGCACGCCCGCGGCCGCTTCCTCCACCGAGAACACGAACGTGCCGTCGCCGTCGAGCACGCGCGCCACGCCGGCGAAGACGGCGTCGAGGTCGCCGACGTAGACGAAGACGTCGGCGGCGACGACCAGCCCGTAGCGCTCGCCGGTGCCCTGCAGGTGCTCGGCGATGTCGGCATGCACGAGGTGGCGGTAGCGGCCGAGCGCGGCCGCCTTGGCCAGCATCTGCGACGAGAGGTCCACGCCGTCGAGCGCTTCGCAGTGCGGCGCCAGCAGCGGCCCCATCAGGCCGGTGCCGCAGCCGAGGTCGAGCGCCGCGCGCCAGTGCCGCGGCGCTCCGTCAGGCCGGCCCAGCACCATCTCCGCGATCAGCCACGGCGTGCGGTAGCCGAGCTTGCCGACGAGGTGCTCGTCGAAACCGTCGGCGTAGCTGTCGAAGAGCTGCTCGACGTAGTGGCGCGGGGCGCTGCCCGGTGCTTCGCGCGGCGCGCCGCCTGCCGCGGGCGCGCGCTCCACCGAGGCGAGGAAGTAGCGGTTCAGCTCCGCATCGCCGCCGTTGGCCAGCGCCTGGCGGAAACACTGCGCGGCCTCGGTGTGGCGCCCCATGTCCTTCAGCAGGCTGCCGCGCTGGGTCCAGGCGGCGGCCTGCGCCGGTTCGAGCGCGAGCACGCGCTCGTAGGAGCGCAACGCGTCGTGCGGGCGCTGCAGCACCTGCAGCAGCTGGCCGTGCTGGAACCATGCCGCGGCATCGTCGGGCGCGGCGGCCAGCGCCTCGTCCAGCGCCGGCAGCGCCTCGGCCGGGCGGCCGAGCCGCTGGCGCACCGCGGCCAGGTTGATGAGCGCCGATGGCCGCCCGGGCACGAGGCGCAGCGCTTCCAGGAACAGCGTCTCGGCGCGTTCGGCCTCTCCTCCCTCGAAGGCCTGCACGCCGGCGACGAAGGCGGCGCGCGCGGCTTCGAAGCGCTCGCCCGCGGCCGGCTCTGCGGCGGCCGCGTTCGCGTCGGCAGGATCGGTGCGCCGTGTGGTCATGCGATCGACTCTAACGCCGGCGCTGCGCCGCTCGGTGCATGGCGCGGCGCGCACAATGGTCGTCCTCCGCCACGCCCGCCATGCCCTACCAACGCACCATCCGCTACACGAGCCCGCTGCTCGCCTGGCACGAGATCGAGCTCACCGAGCCGGCCCCGCAGTGGAGCGGCGCCTACCGGCCCGAGACTGCGCGCCTGGTGCTGCCCGGCTCGTGCTGGCTGCAGGCCGAGCAGGCCGGCGAGCGTTTCGTCTGCGATGCGCTGAGCCCGCTGTGGCTGACGCCCGAGCGGCCGTATCGCCTGCGCCAGCCGTTCGCGGGCCAGCGCAGCGTCGTGCTGATCGTTGGCGCGCGCGCCGACCTGCCGCCCGCCGCTTCGCGGGCGGTGGCCCGCCGGCCGCGGCTCGGCGCGGCGGCGCTGTGGCGGCTCGCGCAGTGCCGCGCCGCACTGGACGCGCGGCCGGACCGCCTCGCGTTCGAGGAGGCGGCGCTCTCGCTGCTGCCCGGTGATGGGCCCGACGATGGCCAAGGCGTGGCCCCGCCGCCGACGCATCGCGCCGTCGAACGTGCGCGCGAGCTGCTCGCCGCCGAGCCGGCCGCCGATCGCTCGCTGCACGACATCGCGCGCGCGGTGGCCTCGTCGCCGTTCCATCTCGCGCGCTGCTTCCGGCGGGCCACGGGCCTCGGGCTGCATGCCTATCGCACGCGGCTGCGCATGGCGCTGGCGCTGCAACGCCTGGCCGACGGCGAGCGCCAGCTCGTGCAGCTCGCGCTCGAGCTCGGCTATGCCAGCCACAGCCACTTCAGCGCCGCCTTCCGCGCCTGCTTCGGCTTCGCGCCGAGCCACGCGCGCGAGCGCCTCGGGCCGCGCGCCCGGCGGCTGGCACGCGCGCCGCTGCGCACGATTCCGACAGCGCCCTGATGCCGCCGCGGGCATGCTGCGCGGGCGCGATGGCGCGCGCGCAACGGACGTGTGCTCCCGATGATCGATCGTTCGAAGGCCTTCGGCCTGCTGATGGGCGTGGCCGCCGCCCTCGTCGGTGGCGGCTGGCAGGTGGCCACGCGCGCCGCCACCACCGCCGGCGAAGCGGCACGCATCGCCCCGCAGGACCTGGTGGTGCTGCGCTACGTCATCCCGGCACTGGTGCTGGCGCCGGTGTGGTGGCGGTTCGGCCTCTTCGCGCCGCGCAGCGGCCGCGGCGCGGCGCACGTGCCGGTGCCACGGGCGCGGTTCGTGCGCCTCGTGCTGCTGTGGATCGGTGCGGGGCTGCCGTTCGGCCTCGTCGCGATGGCCGGCTCACGGCACGCGCCGGCCGCGCACATGGGGGTGCTGATGGCCGGTGCGACGCCGCTCTTCGCGACGCTGCTCGCCTTCGTCGCATGGCGCGAGCGGCCACGGCGTTCGCGCCTGGTCGGCCTGGCGCTCATGACGCTGGCCGTGGGGCTGCTGGGCGGCACCTCGCTCGCCGGGGCCTTCGGCGGCACGGCGACTGCCGCCGACGCCTGGCGGGGCGACCTGCTCTTCCTGGCCGCGGCGTGGCTGTGGGCCGTCTACACGCTCGCGTTCCGCGGCTGCGGCCTCACACCCTGGCAGGCGGCGGCGGTGGTCAATGCGTGGTCGGCGCTTGTTGTGTTGGCCTGGGTGCTCGCGCGCGGCGGCACGGGGCTCGCGCAGGTGCCGCTGCCGGCGCTGGCCTGGCAGGTGCTGTGGCAGGGCCTGCTCGGCGGCGTGCTCGGCCTGTGGACCTTCTCGGTGGCCATCGAGCGCCTCGGCGCTGCGCAGGCGGCGGCGTTCGGTGCGCTGGCGCCGGTGGTGTCGGCGCTCGGGGGCTGGTGGTGCCTCGATGATGCGCTGACGTGGCTCGACGGTCTGGCCGTGGCGGCCGCGGTGGCGGGCGTGGTGTTGGCGAGCGAGGCGATGTCGGCGGTGGGCGCGCGGCGCCGGCGCGCGCCGGAGGTGCCCGAGGGCTGAGCCTGCGGGTCGTGTGTCGGCTCGTGCCCGGGGCTAGGAGCCTGGGCTCCTAGGCGTGCCGCGACACCGCCACCCGCTCCCCGAGCAGCCCGCGTGGCCGCAGCACCAGCATCGCCGCGATCAGCACGCCGATCAGCGCCACCTGCAGCGCCGCGCCGCGCGCCTGCTCGGCCTGCGGAATGAAGCCGCGCAGCAGCGCCCCCGCCGCGGCCCAGAAACCCCACACGACGAAGGCGCCGAGGATCGCGCCGCGGTTGTTGCCCGAGCCGCCGACGATGAGCATCGCCCACAGCTGGAAGGTCAATATCGGGTGGAAGTCCTCCGGCGCGATGTAGCCGACGAAGTGCGCCTGCAGCGCGCCGGCCAGTCCCATCAGCGCGCTGCCCAGCGTGAACGCCTGCAGCTTCACGCGGAACGGCGACTTGCCGAGCGACGCCGCAGCCGTCTCGTCCTCGCGCACGGCGCGCAGCACGCGGCCCCAGGGGCTCGCGACGAGGCGCTCGAGCGCCACGTAGGCCGTGCCGAGCACCGCCACGACGAGCGCCAGGTAGGCCAGGGTCCACGGCGTGCCGGTGCCGAGCCAGCCCTGCAGCGGCTTGGGGATGAACTGCACGCCGAACGGCCCGCCGGTGAGGCGCTCGGCGTTCAGCGCCACGAGCTGCAGCAGCACGGCGACGCCGAAGGTGACGATGGCCAGGTAGTCGTCGCGCAGGCGCAGCGTGAGCAGCCCGACGAGCGCGCCGGCCACCCCGGCCGTGCCGGCGGCGGCGAGCCAGCCGAGCGCCACCGGCCAGCCGAAGCCGCCGATGCGCTCGGCCACCGGTGGCGTGGTCAGGATGGCGGACGTGTACGCACCGACGGCGATGAAGCCCGCGACGCCGACGTTGAACAGGCCCGTGAACCCCCACTGCAGGTTGAGCCCCAGCGCCGCCACCGCGAAGACCGTGGCGAAGACGGTGAAGAAGGCGGCGTAGGAGAGCACGCCGGCGAGGTCCACACCGCCCATCTCAGCCGGGCTCCCTGCGTGCCGCCGTCAGGCACGCTCGCCGAAGAGGCCGCGTGGCCGCGCGAGCAGCATCGCCGTCAGCACGACGAAGGCCGCGGCGGCGCGCCACTCAGCGCCCACCCAGGCCACCGCGAAGCTCTCCGCGAGGCCGACCACCAGGCCCCCCACCACCGCGCCCCACACCGAGCCGATGCCGCCGAGGATGACCGCGGCAAAGAGCGGCAGCAGCAGATCGAGCCCGAGCGTGGGCCGCAGCTGCACCGTGAGCGCGGCGAAGACGCCGGCCATCGCCGCGAGCATCGCGCCGAGCATCCACGCGGCGCGGTGCATCGCCTCGGGGTCGATGCCGGCCACCCGCGCCAGCTCGCGGTTGTCGGCCGTGGCGCGCATCGCCCGGCCCAGCGTGCTCCTGGTCAGGAACCAGTGCAGCGCCACCACCGTGACCACGGTGAGCCCGAGCACGAACAGCTGGTCGGGCGTGACGCGCATGCCACCGAGGAACGAGCGCGGCACGAAGGGCACGGCGATCTGCAGCTCCTGCGAGTAGTAGCGCGGGATGCCGCCGTAGGTGAACAGCAGCGCGTTGCGCACCGCGAGCGCGGCGCCGAAGCTGGCGATGACGAGCGTGATCGAGCCCTGCAGGCGCAGGCGGCGGAAGAGCAGCGCGTCGATGGCCAGCGCCAGCGCCGCGGTCAGCAGCGCCGCGAGCACGAGTGCGGCGACGAGCGGCCAGCCGAACGAGAACGGCGCCACCGGCGCATGCGGGGCCGCCGCGTCGGTGAGGCCGAGCGCGGCGAACACCGCGAGCGCGCTGAACGCGAGGTACGAACCCCAGGCGAGCAGCTCGCCGTGGCCGAAGTTGGCGAAACGCAGGATCGAGAAGGTCAGCGTGAGACCGATCGCGCCCAGCGAGACGATCGAGCCGATGACGAGGCCGTCGGCGACGAGCTGCAGCATCAGCGGCCCCCTGCCACCGAAGCGGCCGGCCGCCCGAGGTACAGCTCGGCGATACGCGCATCGCCGTGCAGTTCGTCGGCGCGCGCGACGAGCCGCTCGCGCCCTTCCACCAGCACGGCGGCGCGGTCGGCCAGCGCCAGCGCCGCCTTCACGTTCTGCTCCACGAGCACGAGCGTGACGCCGCCGGCGCGCACCTCGGCGAGCTTGGCGAACACCTGCGCCACGAGCTTGGGCGACAGGCCGGCCGAGGGCTCGTCGAGCATCAGCACGCGCGGCCGGGCGATGAGCGCGCGTGCCACGGCGAGCATCTGGCGCTGCCCGCCCGAGAGCCGCCCGGCGGCGAGCCGCCGCTGTCGCGCGAGGTCGGGGAACATCGCGTAGACAGGCGCGAGGCGCTCGTCAGGGCCGCGGCGCGGCGCCTTCACGATCGCCGCGGCGAGCTCCAGGTTCTCGGCCACCGTGAGGCCGGCGAACACGTTGTCCGTCTGCGGCACGAAGGCGAGCCCGGCGTGCACGAGTCGGTGCGCCGGCACGTGCGTGATGTCGATGTCGCCCAGGCGCACGCGCCCGCCGCTCACCGGCACGAGCCCGGCCACCGCCTTCACCAGCGTGGACTTGCCGGCGCCGTTGGGGCCGAGGATGGCGACGATCTCGCCGGGGGCGACGGTGAGCGACGCGCCGCGCACGATCGGCAGGCCGGGCTCGTAGCCGGCTTCGATCTGCTCGACCACCAGCTCGGCGCTCATGCGGCGAGCGCCCCGTCCCCGGAGGGGGTGGGCCGCTTGGCGGTGCTGCCGGGTGCGGCCGCAGGGCCCGCGTCGGCAGCGTCGCCGCCGAGATAGGCTTCCACCACGCGCGCATCCGCCAGCACCTCGTCGGGCGCGCCCTGCGTCAGCAGCCTGCCCTCGGCCATCACGAGCACCGGGCTGCACAGGCTCGCGACGAGGTCCATGTTGTGCTCGATGACGAGGAAGCTGGTGCCGTGCTCGCGGTTCAGCGCGGCGATCTTCTCGACGATCTGCTCGAGCAGCGCCGGGTTCACGCCGGCGCCCGGTTCGTCGAGCAGCACGAGGCGGGGCCTGCTCACCATCACGCGCGCCAGCTCGAGCAGCTTGCGCTGGCCGCCGGAGAGCACGCGTGCCGGTTCGGGGGCCAGGCGCGCCAGGCCGACGAAGGCGAGCCAGTGCATCGCCGCCTCGCGGGTGCGCCGCTCCTCGGCGGCCACGGCGCCCGGGCGCAGCCAGTTCGCCCACGGCTGTTCGCCGAGCTGGCCGCGCGGCGCCAGCATCACGTTCTCCAGCACCGACAGCGCCGGGAACGGGCGCGGGATCTGGAACGTGCGCGCCAGCCCGGCGGCGAAGAAGCGCGACGGCGCGGCACCGGTGAGGTCGCGGCCGTCGAGCACGATGCGGCCGCCGTCGGGCTTCAACGCACCGGCCAGGCAGTTGAACAGCGTCGTCTTGCCGGCGCCGTTCGGCCCGATGAGGCCGGTGATGGCGCCGCGGGCGAGGGTAAACGTGAGGCCGTCCACGGCGCGGTGGCCGCCGAAGGCTTTGATAACCTCGTGCGCCTCGAGCAGTGTTTCGCGCGCCCGCGGCACGACGGTGGGCTGGGCAGCCTCCTCCATGGGCGCACGAGCATAGCGGATCGACTCATGCCTTCCGACCCTGCGGGTGCCGGTTCGCACGCCGGTGCCGACGACGACGGCTTCGACCTCTACGACCTGCGCGTGGAAGTGATCGCGCCGGCCGGCGCGCGCGTGCTGTGCGGCGCGAAGCCCGGCGACCACTTCGAGCTGCGCGGCGAGATGCTGCACCTGCCGCCGGGGCAGGGCTTCAGCATCTACTCGCTCGGCGCACTGCTGCCGCTGCTGGCGGCCAAGCAGCGCGAGACGCATCCGCACGACTGGATGAGCACCGACGCCGAGGTGGCCTGCCCCGACCCCCACTGCCCGACGCGCTTTCGCATCACGCGGCTCGCCAAGCGGCGCTTCAGCCACGCGGCGACCACGGCGGTGCCGCTGCGCAAGCCATGAGCGCCGGCCCGCCTCGCGTCGAGACGGTCGAGCTCGCGCCGGGCTACCGCATCCCGCGCATCGTGCGCGGCGGCTGGCAGCTGGCCGGCGGGCACGGCGATGTGATTGCCGACCAGGCCGTGGCCGACATGCGGGCCTTCGTCGATGCAGGGCTGGACACCTTCGACTGCGCCGACATCTACACCGGCGTGGAGGCCATGTACGGCCGCTTCAATGCGCTGCAGCAGGCCGCCGGGCGGGCGCCGCTGAAGGTGCACACCAAGTTCGTGCCCGACTTCGACGACCTGGCGCGCGTGGACGAAGCCTACGTGCGGCGCATCGTCACGCGTTCGCTCGAGCGGCTGAAGGTGGCGCGGCTCGACCTCGTGCAGTTCCACTGGTGGGACTACGCGGTGCCCGGCTGCATGCGCGCCGCGCTCGCGCTCGCCGCGCTGCAGCGCGAGAACATCGTCGCGCACGTCGGCGGCACGAACTTCGACACGCCGCACACGCGCGAGATGCTCGACGCCGGCGTGCCGCTCGTCAGCATGCAGGTGCAGTACTCGCTGCTCGACCGCCGCCCGGCGCGCGCGCTCGTGCCGCTGTGCCGCGAGCGTGGCGTGCAGCTGCTGTGTTACGGCTCGCTCGCCGGCGGATTCCTCACCGATGTGTGGCTCGGTCGGCCCGAGCCCGCCGAGCTGACCAACCGCTCGCTCGTCAAGTACAAGCTCGTCATCGACGACTTCGGCGGCTGGGCGGCGTTCCAGCAGCTGCTGGCTGCGCTGCGCGCCATCGCCACGCGGCACGGCGTGAGCATCGCCGCGGTGGCCACCCGCTGGGTGCTGCAGCGTGAAGCGGTGGCGGCGGCGATCGTCGGTGCACGCTACGCGCGCCACCTGCCGGACACGCTGTCGGTGTTCGGATTCACGCTCGACGCCGAGGACGACGCGCGGCTTGCGCCGATCCTCGCCGCCCACCCCGGGCCCGAGGGCGACACCTATGCCCTCGAGCGCGACAAGGTCGGTCGCCACGGCCGCATCATGAAATACAACCTCAACAAGGACTGACTCCTCCAGGAGAGAGAACGATGAAGATGCCGAACAAGTCGATCCTCGCCGCCGCCCCTGTCGCGCCCGTCGCGCTCGCGGCCGCCGCCCTGCTCGCCGTCTCGCCGGCGCATGCGCAGGCACCCGCGTGCACGCACACCGTGGGCATGGTGGTCTCGCTCACCGGCCCGGCCGGCCGCTTCGGCCAGGCGGCGGCGAAGTCGGTGGAGCTCGCGTTCAACGAGCTCAACGCCGCCGCCGGCCCGGCCGGCATCGCCGGCTGCAGGCTCGCCACCGACCTGCGCGACGCGCAGAGCCAGGGCGCCGTGGCGGTGGACCAGGCGCGCCAGCTCGTGGACCTGAAGAAGGTGCCGGCGATCATCGGCGGCATCATCAGCTCGGTGTCGATCCCGATCGTCACCTCGGTCACGGCGCCCGCCGGCGTGGTCCAGATCTCGCCCGCGTCGACCTCGCCGACGCTGACGCGCCTGGGCAACGAAGGCACGACCAAGGGTTGGTTCTTCCGCACGATCACGAGCGACGCGCTGCAGGGCACGGCGGCGGCGAAGTACGCGCTCGACCAGGGCATGAAGACGCTCACCGTCATCCACGTCAACAACGACTTCGGCGTCAACATGCTCGCCGAGTTCCGCCGTGCCTACGAGGCGCTGGGCGGCAAGATCACCGGCGTCACGCCTTACAACCCGAACCAGCCGAGTTATGCCGCCGAGGTGACCAACGCGATGAAGGGCGACGCACCGGCGCTGTACTTCATCGGCTACCCGGGCGACGGCACGAACATCATCCGCACCTGGATCCAGCAGGGCGGGCCGCGCAGGTTCCTGTTCAACGACGGCATGAACGCCGCCGACTTCATCAAGGGCGTGGGGCCGCAGTTCCTCAACGATGCCTACGGCACGAGCAGCGGCACGAACAGGACGCCGAGCACCGAGTTCTTCGCCAGGGCCTACCCGGCGATGAGCGGCGGCTTCGATGCCGGCGCGCCGGCGGCGGACCGCGCCTTCGACGCCGGCGCGATCCTGGGCCTGGCGATCGCGCACGCGGGCAGGTTCGAGGCGGCCGCCATCCGCGACGGCATCCGCGCCGTCACCGGCCCCACCGCCGGCGCCGAGGTCGTGCACGCCGGGCCGGAGGGCTTCAAGCGCGCGCTGCAGCTCGTTCGCGAGAAGAAGCCGGTGCGTTACGTCGGCGTCATCGGTGCCGTGTCGTTCGACAAGAACGGCGACATCGTCGGCCCGTTCCGCACGTGGAAGCTCGTCAACGGCGAAGTGACGACGGTGGGCCAGATGAGCACCGAGGACGTGCAGGCGGTGCAGGCGAAGCTGCCGGCCCGGTGAGCGCGGCGCGCACGACGAGGCCGCCGAGGATCGAGCTCGCCCCCGGCCTCGAGATCCCGCGCCTCGTCACGGGGCTGTGGCAGGTCGCCGACCAGGAGCGCGGCGGCACGCCGCTCGACCCGGCGCGGGCTGGTGCCGACATGGCTGCCTACGCGGCTGCCGGCTTCGATGCCTTCGACATGGCCGACCACTACGGCTCGGCCGAGGTCATCACCGGCCACCTGGTGGCCTCGCCGGCCGGCCGCGCGGCGGCGCCGCCGATCCGCGCCTTCACGAAGTGGTGCCCGCCGCCGGGTCCGATGACGGCCGAGGTCGTGCGCGCCGGCGTCATGCGCTCGCTCGAACGGATGCGCATGTCGCGCATCGACCTGCTGCAGTTCCACTGGTGGACCTTCGAGCACCCTGGCTGGCTCGACGCGATGGAGGCACTGGCCCGGCTGCGCGACGAGGGCCTCGTCGCGCACGTGGGCCTGACGAACTTCGACACGGCGCACCTGCGCATCCTGCTCGCAGAAGGCGTGCCGGTGGCCAGCAACCAGGTGTGCATGTCGCTGCTCGACCGCCGCGCCGCCGAGCAGATGAGCGAGCTGTGCCTGGCACGCGGCGTGAAGCTGCTCGCCTACGGCACGCTGGGCGGCGGTTTCCTCTCCGAGCGCTGGCTCGGTGCCGCCGAGCCGGCCGGCGCGGCCGACATCCGCGACTGGAGCAAGATGAAGTACCGCCGCTTCATCGACGCGGTGGGCGGCTGGGGCGCGCTGCAGGGCGTGCTGCGCGCCGCGAGGCGCATCGGCGAAAAGCACGGCGCGTCGATCGCCAACGTCGCCACGCGCTGGGTGCTGGAGCAGCCGGCGGTGGCCGCCGTGATCGTCGGCGCACGCCTCACCGAGCGCGAACATCGTGCCGACAACCTGAGGCTCTTCGACTTCGCGCTCGATGACGAAGACCGCGCGACGCTCGCGGCGGCCTTCGCGCACACGCGGCGCATCCCCGGCGACTGCGGCGACGAGTACCGCCGTCCGCCCTTCCTCACCGCCAGCGGCGACCTCAGCCACCACCTCGACGCGCTGCCGAAGGTGTACGAGAAGGAGCGCGTGCCCGGGCACGCCGAACGCTGGCGCGTCAGCAGCGGCAGCCGCTGGGAGCCGCTCGCCGGCTACGCGCGCGCGGTGCGCACCGGCCGGCGCATCCTCGTGTCGGGAACGACGGCCACGCACGGCGCCGGGCGACTGGTCGGCCGCGGCGACGCCGGCGCGCAGGCCACCTGGATCCTCGACAAGATCACCGCCGCGCTGTCGTCGCTCGGGGGACGCATCGAGGACGTGGTGCGCACGCGGGTCTACCTCGCGAACGTCGATGACTGGGAGTCGGTGTCGCGCGAACACGGGCGCGTTTTCGGCGATGTGCGGCCGGCCAACACGCTGCTGGAGGTGGGGGCGCTGGTCGGCGACGGGTACCTGGTGGAGATCGAGGCCGAGGCGGAGGTGGAGTGAAGGCGAAGCGCCGGCCGGTCCAGCGTGTCGACCTGGCGCTGCAAGGCGGGGGCTCGCACGGCGCCTTCACGTGGGGTGTGCTCGACCGGATGCTCGACGAGCCGTGGCTCGGGTTCGACGGCGTCAGCGGCACGAGCGCCGGCGCGCTGAACGCCGCGGTGCTGGCCACCGGCCTGGCGCGGGGCGGCCGCGCTGGCGCGCAGGCGGCGCTGCGGGCCTTCTGGGAGGACGTGGCGCGCGGCGGTGCGTGTTTCGGGCATGCCGGCGGGAGTGCGCTTGCGGCGCCGACACCGTGGCTGCCGGCGTGGCCGGCTGCGCCCGCGATGCCGTTCGTGCAGTGGTTCGCCGAGTTCACGCGCCTGTTCAGCCCGTACCAGTTCAACCCGCTGGACATCAACCCGCTGCGCGACATCGTGCGGCGGCATGTCGAGCTCGCCGCGGTGCGGCGCGGCGCGCTCGCGGTGTTCGTCAACGCGACGGCGGTGACGACCGGGCGGCCGCGCATCTTCCATCGCACCGACCTCACGCACGACGCGCTGCTCGCGTCGGCCTGCCTGCCGCAGCTGTTCCAGGCCGTCGAGATCGACGGCGTGCCCTACTGGGACGGCGGCTACAGCGGCAACCCGGCGCTGTGGCCGCTGATCTACGAGACGCCGTCGCTGGACGTCGTGCTCGTGAAGATCGACCCGCTCACGCGGCCGGGCGCGCCCGCCACGCCGCTGGACATCCACGACCGCGTCAACGAGATCACCTTCAACGCCGGCCTCGTCGGCGAGATGCGCGCCATCGCCTTCGTGCAGAAGCTGCACCGCGAAGGGCGGCTGGACAGCGGGCAGTACAAGAACCTGCGCCTGCACATGGTGGCCGACGACGAGGCGATGGCGGCGCTGCCGCCGAGCAGCAAGCTCGACACGGCGCTGCCCTTCCTGCATCGCCTGCACGCGCTGGGGCGCCAGGCGGCTGAGCGTTGGCTGGCCAGCGACGCTGCGCACCTTGGCCGGCGCAGCACGCTCGACGTGCGGCGCGTGTTCCTGGGCGAGTCGGAGCAGGACCCCGCGCCTGCGCCGAAGGAGGCGCCGGCCTCAGCGCCGCGCCGCGGACGCCGTCGCCGCGCGCAGCCCTGACAGCAATGCCGCCGCCTGCACGCGCGAGACGAGGCCGAGCTTGCGCAGGATGTTCTGCACGTGGATCTTCACCGTCGCCTCGGCGATGCCGAGCGCGCGCGCGATCTCCTTGTTGCTGTCGCCGCGCGCGATGAGCTCGAGCGTCTCGCGCTCGCGCGCCGAAAGCGACTGCAGCACCCGCGCCGCCTGCGCCGTGCCTTCGTCGGCATCACCCGCGGCGGGCGCGGCGGACGCCGGCACGCCCGCGGCCGCATCGCTGGCGAGACGGAAGGCCGAGGCGAGCTTGGCCGTCATCGGCTCGCTGACGCTCGACTGGCCGGCCATCGCGCGCACGATGGCCGTGCCGAGCTCGTCGGCTTCGGCGCTCTTCAGCAGGTAGCCGCAGGCGCCACCCTTCAGCGCGGCGGCGAGGTCGTGCTCGTCCTCGCTCATCGTCAGCATCAGCACGCGCAGGCCGGGTGCGGCCGCGAGCAGCGATGGCAGGGCCGCCACGCCGGTGACGCCGGGCAGGTGGTTGTCCAGCAGCATCACCTGCGGCCCCTGCGCGCCGAGCCGGGCCAGGGCCTGCAGCGCCTGCGCCGCGTCGCCGGCCTCGCCGACGACCTCGAAGCGCCCGTCCGCCGCCAGCAAGGCCACGAGGCCGCGGCGGAACAGCGTGTGGTCGTCCACCACCATCAGGCGGATCGGCGCGGGCGAAGTCATGCGACGGCACGTTGGCCCGAGGGCCGTGGAGCCGGCCCGGCCGCACCGCTGGCGGCGTCGGCCGGCAGGGCAGTCATCGAAGGCGCTTCGGCAGCGGAGGGTTCGCGCCACTGCAGCACGACGCGCGTGCCCTCGCCGGGCGCCGATGCCACGTCGACGTCGGCGCCGATGCCGGCGGCGCGCTCGCGCATGATGCGCATTCCGACGTGCGTCTCGTCGGCGGCCGGGTCGCCGGCGGTGAAGCCGCGGCCGTCGTCGCGCACCTCGATGCGCCAGCGCGGGTGCTGCCGAACGTCGAGCCACACCTGGCTCGCGCCGGCGTGCTTGCGCACGTTCGACAGCGCCTCCTGCACGACGTGCAGCGCCTGCACCTGCACGTCGGGCGGCAGCGGCAGGCCGTGGCCCTGCACGTCGAGGTGCGTGGCCAGCCCCGTCTGGTGGTGGAACTTCTGCAGCGTCGTCTTCAGCGCCGCGACGATGTCGTCGCCCTGCGCGCGCGTGCGGAAGTGCAGCAGCAGCTCGCGCACGTCGGCCATGCTCTCGCGCACGCCAGCGTCGAGCTCCTGCACGCCCTGCTCGCTGGCTGCGGTGTCGCCGCGTTTCAGCGCCGCGCGCAGCAGCTGGATCTGGATCTTCATGAAGGCCAGCGCCTGCGCGATGGAGTCGTGCAGCTCGCGCGCGATGAGGCCGCGTTCCTCGGACACCGCGGCTTCGCGTTCGAGCGCCGCGACGCGCATGCGCTCCATGCCGCTGGCCAGGTGGCTGGCCAGGCTGTCCAGCAGCGCCTGGTCTTCCGGCGCTCGCGCCGGCACGGCACCGCGGTACAGCAGGTCGACCTCGCCGAGAAGCTCTTCCTGGAGGCACACGGGCAGTGTCAGCACGTGCGTGAAGCCGAAGTTGCGGCAGTGGCGCGCTTCGCCGCCTTCGGCGGCGGCGGAGATGGCGATGACGCGGGCGCCGGTGGGCACGGTGCGGTCGGCCGGCCCGGTGGCGCCGCAGTGGCAGCGGCCGGGCTCGAGGCACTGCTCGAGCTCGCGCATCGCCGGCGCCACGCCGTCGGCGGCCAGCAGCACGAAGCGCCCGCTGGCGCTGTCCTGCCAGCGCAGCAGCGCGGCGTGCGCACGGCCCGAGCGGCGCATGCGTTCGGCAAAGCCGTCGGCCAGCGCCTGCAGCGAAGGCGCCCGTGCGACGAAGCGGCTGGCCTCGTACAGCACGGCGAGTCGCTCGCGCTCGGTCGAGAGCTTCTCGGTCTTCTCGGCCACCTTGCGCTCGAGGCCGTGCACCGAGTCGGCCAGGCGCCCGGCCATGCGGTTGAAGCCTTCGCCCAGCGCGCCGAACTCGTCGCGCGAGCCGATCTCGACGCGCGCCGAGAGGTCGCCTTGCTCGACGGCGGCGAGGCCGCGGCGCAGGCCGGCCAGTGGCCGGAAGATGAGCAGGTGCGCCGCATACAGCAGCGTGATGCCCGCGGCGATGGCCAGCCCCATCAGCAGCAGCTGGAAGGTCGTCAGCACCGCCGTCCAGCGCGCGAGGCGCGCCTCGATGCTGTCGACGAAGCGGTCGATGTCCTGCACCAGCGCCTCGGCCTCGGCGGCGACCTCGCCGCTGGCCCGCGCACCGGCGCGCAGCCAGGCGGCGCGCTGCTGCGTCCAGTTGCGCTGCACATCGTCGAAGGCGGACAAGGTGGCGGCGTCGCGCGGCACGAAGAGCGGGCGCGCCGGGTCGCCGGCGCGCAGCAGCGCCACGCTGTCGCCGAACTGCTCGGCCAGGCGCTCCACCCGCGGCAGGTCGCCGGCGCTCACCGCCTGCGCCATGCGCCAGCCCTGCATGCGCAGCCGGCCGGCCTCGTTCACCGCCGCGGCGCCACCTTCGAGCTGCCAGGTGACCCACAGCGTCAGCGCGATGGAGCCGAGCGCCAGCGCCAGCAACAGGGCGCCGACCGTGCCGAGCTTGGCGGCCAGCGTGCGGGGGGGCGGTGGCAGTCTCATCGGCGGGATTCTCGGCGGCCGGCGGGGCCGCCGTTTGACCGGTCTCAACCGGCGGGTGCAGCCGGCGGCCCGGCAGCGAGGCCTCCTGCGCAGTGCCTGGCGGCGCGACCTCGCTCGTCAGAACTCACCAACCCGCCCGGGCACGCGGCGGACTCGCATTTTCTAGCCGGTGCTCCAGGCGCGGGGCCGCTTCATGCCGGCCACGCGGCAGGCCTGGGCCACGTAGCCGTAGGGGAAGAGCTCGAACAGGCGCGCCCGGCCGCGGCCGGGGTGGCGCTGTTCCAGGTGCCTCATCGCGTGCCGCGCGTCGGGCGTAACGCGGTGCTCGGCCTGGTACTCGCGCATGAACTCGATGACGAACCAGTGGTCGTCCTCGAGCACGAGGCCCTGCGCGCGGGCGATCGCCTCGCCGAGTGCGGGGTCCCAGCTGTCGGGTTCGACGACGTAGCCTTCGGCATCGAGCCGCGGGTCGTCGAGCGCTGCGGGTTCGGGAAGCTCAGGCACCGGCAGGCACTCCACTGGCATCGAGCCCGGCCGCGCCGTCGCCGCTCGGGCCGGGCCAGAACGGTTGGTAAGGCCCCGTCCCGGCATTTTCCGCGCGCGAAGCGGGCACGAAGCCGCGTTGCGACACGTCGAACACGTGCACCTCGCCGTCCTCGATGACGTAGTGCCAACCGTGCAGCGTCAGGCGGCCGGCCTCGACACGCTCTCGCACCATCGGGTAGTCCATCAGCCGCTCGAGCTGCAGGATGATCGCGCGCTGCTCGGTGCGGCGCAGCACCTCGGCGCCGGGTTCGGCCACCGGCAGCGCCGCCTCGCGGCCGAGCTCGAGCCAGCGCGCCAGATTCTGCGCCGCCGCCGGCACCTCGCCATACAGCGCGCGGATGGCGCCGCAGTGGCTGTGGCCGCAGACGACGATGCGCTTGACATCGAGGTTGAGCACGGCGAACTCGATCGCCGCCGCGGTGCCGTGGAAGCCCTGGCTCTGGTCGTACGGCGGCACGAAGGCGCCGACGTTGCGCACGAGGAAGAGCTCGCCCGGCCCGGCCCCGGTGAGCAGGTAGGGCACGAGGCGCGAGTCGCTGCAGCCGATGAAGAGCGTCAGCGGATGCTGGCCGTCGTCCACCAGGTGGCGGAACAGCGAGCGCTGCGTCGGGAACGCCTCGCTGGTGAAGCGCTGCAGGCGCTCGAGCAGCTCGTCGGGCACGGGGCGGGCTCCGGAGCCGAGGAGGGGCGCCGCGGCGCTACTGCACCAGCGGCTTCGCCTCGGCCAGCACCTGCAGGTACTGCCTGAGCGCGGTGACGTAGGCCTGCTGCCGCAGCGACTGCGCCACGGCGTCGCGCACCGACTCGTAGGCGGGCGCCTCGCCCCGCTCGCGCTGCAGCACCTGCACGACGTGCAGGCCGAAGCGCGAGTGCACCAGGCGCGGCAGCACGCCGACCTCGGCGTGGCCGAAGAAGATCTCGCGCGCGAACTCCGGCGCGCAGTCGTCGGCGGCGACCCAGCCGAGCTCGCCCCCTTGCGAGCCGCTCGGGCAGTTCGAACATTCGCGCGCCGCGTGCGCGAAGCGTGCGTCGGTCTCGCTGCCGGCGGCGCGCAGGTCGATCAGGCAGGCTTCGGCGCGCTGGCGCAGCGCCGCCACGTCGACCCCCGGCGTCACCGCGAAGAGCACGTGGCGCAGCCGGGCACGTTCGCCGCCGCCGCGCGCCGCGAAGCGCGCCGGGTTGGCGGCATGGTGCCGGCGGCAGGCGGCCTCATCGGGCTCGGGCACGCGCAGCTCGCGCTCCAGCAGCGCCTCGATCGCCTCGGCCGCGGCGGCGCTGGCGACGCCGGCGGCGGGCGGCGGCTCGGCGGCGTCGAGCAGGCCGGCACGCACCGCCTCCTGCTGCAGCCGAGCGAGCGTTTCCTGGGTGTGCAGTCCGGTGTCCATGGCCGATCCCCTCGCGTCAACGCGCGCTGCGCGGCAGGTTCTGCCCGGCGGGCACGTTCAGGCGCCGCGAGCGCACCACCTGGTACGGCCGGAACAGGTAGGCGATCGACGCGAAGCCGCTCCAGATGTGCACGAGGCGGCTGAACGGGAACAGCAGGAAGATCGTCATGCCGAGCACCATGTGCACGAGATAGTGCCACTGCACGCCGACGATGAGGCTGGCGTCGGGCCGGAAGGTGGCGATGCCCTGCAGGTACTCGGCCAGCACGATCATCGTGCGCGGGTCAGAGGCATGCTGCAGCGAAGAAGGCAGCGTGGCCATGCCGAGCGCCAGCTGCACCCACAGGATGATCAGCACCGCCAGGTCCGTGCGGTGGCTCGTCAGGCGGATGCGCGGGTCGAACAGGCGGCGGTGCAGCAGCATCGTCAGGCCGACGAAGCAGATGGCGCCGGCGATGCCGCCGGCGACCACGGCGAACACCTGCTTCTGCGCCGCGGTGATGAACACCTCGTACACCGCGTGCGGCGTGAGCTGCCCGAACAGGTGGCCGAAGAAGAGGAACAGGATGCCGCCGTGGAACAGGTTGCTGCCCCAGCGCAGCTGGCGCGCGCGCAGCATCTGCGAGCTGTCGCTCTTCCACGTGTACTGGTCGCGGTCGAAGCGGGCGAGGCTGCCCATCAGGAACACCGCGAGGCAGATGTACGGGTAGACGTTGAACAGGAAGTTGTGCAGCAGGCTCATGGTGCTTCTCCCGGGCTGCTCAGGCGGCGCGGCGCGCGCCGGCGGCCGTGTCGGCGCCCGAACGGCCATGGGGGCGGTGGATGTGGATGGGCTGCGGCTGTTCCGGGCGTGCCTGCCCCGCCGACGAGCAGCCGCCGAAGGCCGCGGGCTCGACCCAGGCCTCGTCGATCGACGGCTCGGCCGGCAGCTTGACGCGCTCGGCGCGCTCGCCGGCCAGGTCGAGCACGGCGGCGAGCACGGCGGCGTACGGGCTGCCGTGCTCGACGAGCGCGGTGAAGAGCGCGCGCACGATGTGCGCCACCTCGCGCAGGAACTCGGCCGCCTGGGCCGGCGGCTGCGTGCTCGCGAACTCCAGCACCACGGGCAGGAAGTCGGGCAGCTCGCCTCCCTCGCCCGCGGCCAGCAGCAGGCCGGCGCGCTCGTAGGTCTGCGTCAGGTCCACCATCGCCGGGCCGCGGTCGCGGCTGTCGCCGTGGATGTGCTCGAACAGGTGCAGCGACGTGCGCCGGCCGCGGTCGAACTGGTCGACGTACTCGGCCTCGGCGCGCAGCGGCGGCAGCGCCGCGATGCGGTCGACCAGCCGGTCGAGCTCGGCCAGCCGGCCGTGCGTCAGCGCGCGCTCCTCGTGCAGCGCGTCGCGCAGCAGCGGCAGCGCGGCGCGCAGCTCGGCGTCGGGGTAGCGCAGCAGCCAGGCGAGCGCGCGCAGCGTGTGGCGCACGCGCGGTGTGGAAGTCTGGAACAGGCCCATGCTCAGACCTCCGCCTTGATGGGAATGGTGCGCTTCTTCTCGCTGCCGAAGAGGCTCGTCTCGGAGACCCCTTCGCTGCAGCCGTTGCCGAAGCTGAAGCCGCAGCCGCCGCGCACGTTGAAGGCGTTCTCGGCGTACTCGCGGTGCGTGCTCGGGATGACGAAGCGGTCTTCGTAGTTGGCGATGGCCATGATGCGGTACATGTCCTCCACCGTGGCGGCGCTGATGCCCACCTGCTTGATGGCCGCCTCGTTCGGCGCGCCGTCCACGTGCTTGGCGCGCATGTAGGCGCGCATGGCGAGCATGCGCTCGAGCGCGCGCACCACGGGCAGCGTCTCGCCGGCCGTCAGCAGGTTGGCCAGGTACTTCACCGGGATGCGCAGCTGGTTGACGTCCGGGATCTCGCCGTTGACGCCCATCTGCCCGGCGTTGGCCGCGCCGGTGATCGGCGACAGCGGCGGCACGTACCACACCATCGGCAGCGTGCGGTACTCGGGGTGCAGCGGCAGCGCCACCTTCCAGTCGACGGCCATCTTGTAGACCGGGCTCGTGCGCGCCGCTTCGAGCCAGGCTTCCGGGATGCCGTCGGCGCGCGCCTGCTCGATCACCTTCGGGTCGTTCGGGTCGAGGAAGACGTCGAGCTGCGCCTGGTAGAGGTCCGAATCACGCTCGACGCTGGCGGCCTCGGCGATGCGGTCGGCGTCGTACAGCAGCACGCCGAGGTAGCGGATGCGGCCGACGCAGGTCTCGCTGCACACCGTGGGCTGCCCGGCCTCGATGCGCGGGTAGCAGAAGATGCACTTCTCGGCCTTGCCGCTCTTCCAGTTGTAGTAGATCTTCTTGTACGGGCAGCCGCTGACGCACATGCGCCAGCCGCGGCACTTGTCCTGGTCGATGAGGACGATGCCGTCCTCCTCGCGCTTGTAGATGCTGCCGCTCGGGCACGACGCGACGCACGCCGGGTTCAGGCAGTGCTCGCACAGGCGCGGCAGGTACATCATGAAGGTGTTCTCGAACTGGCCGTAGATGTCCTTCTGGATGTCGTCGAAGTTCTTGTCCTTCGAGCGCTTCGAGAATTCGCCGCCGAGGATCTCTTCCCAGTTCGGGCCCCACTCGATCTTCTCCATGCGCTGGCCGGTGATCAGGCTGCGCGGCCGCGCCGTCGGCGCGTGCTTCATCTCGGGCGCCGAGTGAAGGTGGTCGTAGTCGAAGGTGAACGGCTCGTAGTAGTCGTCGATCTCCGGCAGGTTGGGGTTGGCGAAGATCTTCATCAAGAGCTGCCACTTGCCGCCTTGCTTCGGCACGATCGAGCCGTCGGCCTTGCGCACCCAGCCGCCGTTCCACTTGTCCTGGTTCTCCCACTCCTTCGGGTAGCCGATGCCGGGCTTGGTCTCGACGTTGTTGAACCAGGCGTACTCCATGCCCGGCCGGTTGGTCCAGACGTTCTTGCAGGTCACCGAGCAGGTGTGGCAGCCGATGCACTTGTCGAGGTTCAGCACCATGCCGATCTGTGCGCGGACTTTCATGTCTGTTCTCCCGCGACAGCTTGTTCGCCATCGAGCCAGTCGACCTTGCTCATCTTGCGCACGACGACGAACTCGTCGCGGTTGGTGCCGATGGTCCCGTAGTAGTTGAAGCCGTAGCTGAGCTGCGCGTAGCCGCCGATCATGTGCGTGGGCTTGGTGACGATGCGCGTCACCGAGTTGTGGATGCCGCCGCGCACGCCGGTGATCTCCGAGCCCGGCGCGTTGATGATCTTCTCCTGCGCGTGGTACATCATCGTCATGCCCGGGTTGACGCGCTGGCTCACCACCGCGCGCGCCGAGATCGCGCCGTTGACGTTGAACAGCTCCACCCAGTCGTTGTCCTCGATGCCGGCGGCCTTCGCGTCGGTCTCGCTGAGCCAGATGACCGGCCCGCCGCGGTTCAGCGTCAGCATCAGCAGGTTGTCGCTGTACGTGCTGTGGATGCCCCACTTCTGGTGCGGCGTGATGAAGTTGAGGACGATCTCCTTGTTGCCGTTCGGCTTGACACCGAGCATCGCGTCGGTCGTCTTCAGGTCCACCGGCGGGCGGTAGCTGCTCAGGCCCTCGCCGAAGGCGCGCATCCACGGGTGGTCCTGGTAGAACTGCTGCCGCCCCGAGAGCGTGCGCCACGGGATCAGCTCGTGCACGTTGGTGTAGCCGGCGTTGTACGAGACCTTCTCGCTTTCCAGGCCGCTCCACGTGG
>JAHCKS010000007.1 GCA_026125665.1 Rubrivivax sp. | reverse complement strand
GCACGCTCACGCGCAGCGGCAGCGGCAAGGCCAGCCGCTCGATCGAGGAGATCAAGCTCGTCTTCGAGCGCAACAAGGGCGCCATCTACGCGCTGTACAACCGCGCGCTGCGCGAAGACTCCTCGCTGCAGGGCAAGGTGGTGGTGTCGCTGAAGATCGACCCCAGCGGCGCCGTCACCGACTGCCGCGTCGTCAGCAGCGAACTGAAGAGCGAGGACCTCGAGCGCAAGCTCGTGGCGCGCATCCGCCAGTTCGACTTCGGCGCCAAGGACGTGGAGCCGATGGTCGTGAGCTGGCCGGTGGACTTCCTGCCCTCGTAGCACGCCGGCCTTCGGCACCGTCGCCGGCCAGGGGCCGCCTATGATGGCGGCCCATCTCAGTCCGGCTGCCGCCGCGGATGACGTTGCCCACGCTGCTGCAGCACGATCTCGTCGACTGGGGCGTCGTCGCCGTCTTCGGCGTCGTCTACCTCGGCATGTTCCTCGGTGGCCTGCCGCGCCTGAAGCTCGACCGCGCCGGCGTGGCGCTGCTGGGCGCCATCGCGATGATCGCGCTCACCGGCATGCCGCTGGAGCAGGCGGCACGCTCGGTGGACCTGCCGACGATCGTGCTGCTGTTCGCCTTCATGGTGGTGTCGGCGCAGATGCGGCTGGGCGGCTTCTACACCGAGGTGACGCGCCGCGTCGGCGCGCTGCCGCTGGCGCCGGCGGCGCTGCTGGCCGCGCTCGTCGCCGTGGCCGCGGCGCTTTCGGCGGTGTTCTCCAACGACGTCGTGTGCCTGGCGATGACGCCGGTGGTGGCACGGCTGGCGCTCGAGCGGCGGCTCGACCCGCTGCCCTTCCTCGTCGGGCTGGCCTGCGCGGCCAACATCGGCTCGGCGGCCACGCTGATCGGCAATCCGCAGAACATGCTCATCGGCTCGGTGCTGCAGCTGCCCTTCGGCGGCTACTTGCAGGCGGCCTTGCTGCCGGTGGCGCTGTCGCTGGGGGTGCTGTGGGCGTGGCTCGCGCGTGCGCTCTGGCGTGCGGCAGGCAGCGAGCCGCCGGCCGCACCGGCGGCCTCGCTCGTGCGCACCGTGCCCGCCGCAGCCGACGCCGAAGCGCCACCGTTCGATCGCTGGCAGGCAGCCAAGGGCCTGGCCGTCGCCGGCGCGCTGATGCTCGTCTTCCTCGCCACGGACTGGCCGCGTGACGTGGCGGCGCTGGTCGGCGCCGGCGTGCTGCTGCTCAGCCGCCGCCTGCACTCCGCGCACGTGATGGGCTTCGTCGACTGGCCGCTGCTGCTGCTGTTCATCGGCCTGTTCATCGTCAACCATGCCTTCCAGGGCACGGGGCTGGCCTCCGACGCCGTGGCTGCGCTGGCAGCGCTCGGCGTGCACCTGCACGAGCCCGGCGCCCTGCTCGTGCTGGGCACGGCGCTGTCGAACCTCGTCTCCAACGTACCGGCGGTGATGCTGCTGCTGCCGCACGTGGGCGAGCCCGGCAGCGCCGCCGCGCGCGAGGCCGGCGTGCTGCTGGCCCTGGCCAGCACCTTCGCCGGCAACCTGCTGCTCGTCGGCTCGATCGCCAACCTCATCGTCGTCGACCTCGCCGAGAAGGCGGGCCTGCGCATCGGCTGGGCCGCGCATGCGCGCGTCGGCGTGCCTGTGACTCTTGCGTCGCTGGCCATCACCTGGGGCTGGCTGGCGCTGGCCTGAACCGGGCTGGTGCAGGCACGGGCCCGGCCACACGGCTTCGTCCATCAAATTGCTGTGTTAGGGTGACTTGATGGTCTGGCCCCTTCTTTCACGCCTGCCGGGGCTGCGGCGGCTGCGGCCGATGTGGCGGCGGCTGCGCACCTGGTTCGCCAAGCGCGTCGGGCTGCTGCGCGGGCGCTGGCTGCGGCTGGACGTGGACGTGGCGGCGGCCACCGCCTTCACGTGGTGGACCGTGCCGTGGGTGCGCGCGCGCTGGGACTGCGCGCTCTATCGGCCGCCGGGCCTGGCCGACACGGACGAGGCGCCGCTCGTCGTGCTGCTGCACGGCTGCGGCCAGCGGGCGATCGAGTTCGCGCATGCCACCGGTCTCACCGCCGCGGCCGCGCGCGGCCGCTTCCGCCTGCTGTGCCCCGAGCAGCGCGAACCGTCCAACCCATGGCGCTGCTGGAACTGGTTCCACCCGCCGGCGCAGGCGGGCCACGGCGAACTGGAGGTCGTGCTGCAGGCGCTGGAGGCGGCCCGCGCACAGGTGCGCTGCGGCGCAGTGGCCGCCGTGGGCCTGTCGGCCGGCGGTGGCCTTGCAGCGCTGCTCGCCTTCCACCACGCCGCGCAGTTCGACGCCGTGGCCACCGTCGCCGCGCCACCGCTGCTCGGGCGCGGCAGCCTGCAGGACCCGCGACGCGTGATGAAGGACGGCCTCGCGATCTCGCCGACGCTCGCCACGCTGCGACTTCAGCGCTGCGCGCCGCTGCTCGTCCTGCACGGTGCGGCCGACGACGTCGTGGCCCCGCGCTGCGCGGAGCAGCTCGCCGAGCAGGCGCTGCACGTGATGCGCCGGCAGGCCCGCGGCTGCGAGGCGGGCGAGCTGAGCACACATCCCATCGAAGACGGCGTCGAGCATCTCGCCGGCACGCGCCTGATGCTGCGGTATCGCCTGCTCCCGGGGCTCGGCCACGCCTGGAGCGGCGCGCCCGGCGGGCACCCCTACGTCACGACGGCCGGGCCGCCGTTGACCGCGATGGTGCTGTCGTTCCTGCGCGAGACCGGCGTGCCCGTGCGTGCTTGATGCGTGGGCGCACGAAGCCCTGGCGGCAGCGCGCCCGGACTCAGCGCCGCGGCGCCAGCCACGACGCGATGCACCACTGCGCCGCCCAGTACGTGGCGAGGATCCACAGGCTCGCCAGCGGCAGCGGGCCGGCGAACTTGTTCGTCGCCAGCAGCGCGTCGGAGACCAGGAAGAGCGCACCCCCGAGCGCCAGCACGGCGCCGCGCGCGGCACCTCGCCGCCACAACACCGCCGCCTGCGCCGCCATCGAAGCCAGGAACAGCACGTAGGCCACCACCGGGCCGCGCAGCGCCCCGGGCACACCCGGCCAGAGGGAGACGAGCACCAGCCCCGACACCGCGGCATAGGCGGCGAACGCCGGCCACCACGCCGCGAAACGATGGCGCCGGGTGAACGCCACGAGGTACGCCAGGTGCGCGAGCAGGAAGCTCACGAGCCCGGGCAGGAACCCCTGTTGCGGCCACAGCAGTGCCACGTCGCCGCCCAGCGAGAGCACGAGGCCGACGAGCACCCAGCGGCGCGCCGCCTCCTCCTCGGCCGCGCCGCGGCCCGCGGCGTAGGCGATGACGCACAGCGTGGCCAGCGGCTTGAAGACGACGTTGAGCCACTGCAGCGCCAGCGCCCACGGCGCCGAGGCGATGGCCAGGCCGGCGCAGGCGACGAGCGCAGCAGCCAGCCCGCGCTCGCGCCCGGTCATCGCGATGCGCCTGCGGGTTCGGCGGGCCGGCCCGCTTCGCTGGCCCGCGCCGCCTCGTTCGCCTGCACGCGCGCGGCAAGCTCGGCGCGCAGCCGCTTCAGACGTTCGCGCGGATCTTCCTTCGCCACCGCCTCGTCGAGCTTCATCTCGGCGACGAAGCGGCTCGGCACGCCGGCGACCGTCTCGCGCCCGCGCTTGCGGCGCCGGAGCCAGCTCACCACCAGCGTGCGCTGCGCGCGCGTGATGCCGACGTACATCAGCCGCCGCTCCTCCTGCAGGCGCTCGGCCGTCATCTCTTCCTCGGCGCCCTTGAAGGGCAGCAGGCCCTCGTTGACGCCGGCCAGCACCACGTGCGGCCACTCCAGGCCCTTGGCCGCGTGCAGCGTCGACAGCGTCACCACGTCGGTGTCCTCGCCGCGCTCGGCGATGCTGACGATGATGCTGATCGTCTGCGCGGCGTCGAAGACGCTTTGCCGTTCGCTTTCGAAGGTGCCCCCTTCCTGCGTGATCTCGCCGCCGCAGCGCCGCGCGATCCAGTCGACGAAGTCGAGCACGTTGCTCCAGCGCGCCTCGGCCAGCCTGGCGTTGTCCTCGGCGTCGAGGAGGTGCTGCTCGTAGCCGATGTCCTTCAGCCAGCCGAGCAGCAGCGCCTTGGCGTCCTCGGCCCCGGTGGTGTGCCGCGCGCGGTGCTCGAGGTCGTTGACGAAGCGGCCGAACTCATGCAGCGCGTCGATGGCCTTGCCCTTCAGCACCGCCGAAAGCGTCGGCGCGAAGAGCGCCTCGAAGAGGCTCGCCTTGCGCCCGGCGGCGAACTCGCCGAGCGAGGCCAGCGTCTGGTGGCCGATGCCGCGCTTCGGGGTCGTCACGGCACGCAGGAACGCCGGGTCGTCGTCGTTGTTGACGATCAGCCTGAGCCACGCGCACAGGTCGCGGATCTCGGCGCGGTCGAAGAAGCTCTGGCCGCCGCTCACCTTGTACGGGATCTGCGCCGCGCGCAGCTTCTGCTCGAACACCTTGGCCTGGTGGTTGGCGCGGTAGAGCACGGCGATGTCGGCGAACCTCACCGTGCCGCCCTCACCCGCCCGGCCGCCGCGCAGCGCCTGGATGCGCGCCACCACGCGCTCGGCCTCGTGCTCCTCGCCGTCGCACTCGATCACCTTGACGGGCTCGCCGTCGCCATGTTCGCTCCACAGCTTCTTCTCGAACAGCTTCGGGTTGGCGGCGATCACCGCGTTGGCGGCACGCAGGATGTGGCCCGTGCTGCGGTAGTTCTGCTCCAGCGCGATCACCTTCAGCGACGGGAACTCCTGCGGCAGCCGCCTCAGGTTCTCGATCGTCGCGCCGCGCCAGCCGTAGATGCTCTGGTCGTCGTCGCCCACCGCGGTGAACGGCGTGCAGCGCTTGCCGCCGGCCCCGCCCGGCGCACCCGCCGCGCCGCCCACCAGCGCCTTCAGCAGCTCGTACTGCACGGCGTTGGTGTCCTGGACCTCGTCGACCAGCACGTGGCCGAACATCGCCCCCCACTTCCCGCGTGCCTCGGCGTCGCGCCCCAGCATGGCCAGCGGCAGACCGATCAGGTCGTCGAAGTCCACCGCCTGGTAGGCCGCGAGCCGCTCCTGGTAGCGGCGCATCACGCGCGCGGCCACGCGCTCGTCGTCGTCGGCCGCGGCGGCTTCGGCGGCATCCGCATCGAGCCCCTGGTTCTTCCACAGGCTGATCGCCCACTGCCAGCGGCGGGCCAGCACGTTGTCGGTGTGGCCGCCGCAATCCCGCAGGATGCCGAGCACGTCGTCGCTGTCGAGGATGCTGAAGCTGGGCTTGAGGCCGATGCGCTCGCCGTCGGCGCGCAGCATGCGCACGCCCAGCGCGTGGAAGGTGCAGATCACCAGGTCCTTCGCGGCACGCGGACCCACGAGCCCCTTGGCCCGCTCGCGCATTTCGGCGGCGGCCTTGTTGGTGAAGGTGATGGCCGCGATCTGCCTCGACTCCAGCCCGTGCTGCAGCAGCTTGGCGATCTTGTGCGTGATGACGCGCGTCTTGCCGCTGCCGGCACCGGCGAGCACCAGGCAGGGGCCGGCGAGGTGGTGCACGGCCTCGAGCTGGGCCGCATTCAACGAGGGCGCTGACGAGGGCGCGTCGGACATGCGGCGCTTCGACTCTTCCAAGGGCGGCGGATGATAGCCGCGGCTGCGCCGGGCACACGGTGAAGCGGCGCGCGCGGGCTATCGCGACTTCCTCGCGCTGGCGCAACGCATGGCCGGGCGCTGCGGCGCAGTGCTGGCCTGAAGGGCCATCGCCCCTTCACCCCCGCATCAACTCGATCAACTCCCCCGCCGCCAGCGGCGCCGCGGTGTCCTGCCCCGCCAGCAGCCCCTCGGCGAGCTCGCGCTTGTCGTCGTGCAGCGCGACGATGCGCTCCTCGATCGAACCGGCGGTGACGAGGCGGTAGACGGTCACGGGCCGCTGCTGGCCGATGCGGTGCGCGCGGCCCATCGCCTGGTCTTCGGCGGCCGGGTTCCACCACGGGTCGGCGATCACCACGTAGTCGGCGGCCGTGAGGTTGAGGCCGAAACCGCCCGCCTTCAGGCTGATGAGGAACAGGTCCGCTTCGCCGCGCTGGAACGCGGCCACGCGCTCGGCGCGCGCCGCCGCCGGCGTGCTGCCGTCGAGGTACTGGTAGGCCAGCCCGCAGGCATCGAGCCGCTCGGCCAGCAGCTTCAGGAAGTCGGTGAACTGGCTGAAGACCAGCGCCTGGTGGCGCGCCTCGACGAGCTCGCTGGCCAGCCGCTCGAAGGCCTGCACCTTGGCGCCGATGCGGCCGAGCTCGGGCGCGGCCAGGCGCGGGTCGCAGGCGGCGCGCCGCAGCCGCGTCAGTTCGGCCAGCACGTTGAAGCGGTTCTTGTGGTCCGTCGGGTCGAGCGCGGCGATGCGCTCCAGCGCGTCGCGGCGCATCGCCTCGAGGAAGGCGCGCTCGTCGGCCTGCGGCTCGATGCGGTGCACGATCTCCGTGCGCGGCGGCAGGTCGGTGAGCACCTGCGCCTTCGTGCGCCTGAGCAGGAACGGGCTCACCAGTCGCCGCAGCCGCGCGCGTGCGGCCGCGTCGCGCAGGCGCTCGATGGGGTTGGCGAAGCGCTCGCCGAAACGCGCCGCGCTGCCGAGCAGCCCGGGATTGAGCAGGTTCATGATCGACCACAGGTCCGCCAGCCGGTTCTCCACCGGCGTGCCCGAAAGTGCGAGCCGGAAACCTGCCTTCAGCCCCGCCACCGCCTGCACGCGCAACGTGGCCGCGTTTTTCAGCGCCTGCGCCTCGTCGAGCACGAGCGTGGCCCATGCGCGCGCGCCGAAGGCCTCGGCATCGCGCAGCAGCAGCGCGTAGCTGACGATGACGAGGTCGCCGGCGGCGGCCGAGCCGATCTGCGCCGCCCGCTCGCCTTCGCCCTGGCCGTAGACCACCGCGCGCAGGCCGGGGGCGAAACGCGCCGCCTCGTCGGCCCAGTTGCCGCACACCGACGTGGGCGCCACCACCAGCGCCGGCCCCGCCGCGGCGCGCGCCAGCAGCACCGCCAGCGTCTGGATCGTCTTGCCCAGGCCCATGTCGTCGGCGAGGATGGCGCCGAAGCCGGCTTCGGCCAGCCGGCGCATCCACACATAACCTTCCAGCTGATACGGCCGCAACGTCGCCTGCAAGCCGTGCGGCACCGCGGGCTCGAGCGCGGCGGCGCGCTCGAGCTCGCCAGCGCGCCGCGCCCAGGTGGCGTCGCCACGCAGCGCGAGCTCCGGCGCCGCGTCGGCGAGCCAGGCCGCCGCGGTGGCGCCGAGCTTCATGGCCGCGCCGTCGGCCTCGGCCAGCGCGTCGAGCTCCGCCAGCCGCTGGCGCAGCTGGTCGGCCAGCGTCAGGTACTCGCCCTCGCCGAGCGCGACGTAGCGGCTGCCGCGCGCCTGGCGCAGCAGTGCCAGCAGCTGCTGCAGCGACAGCACACGCTGCTCGTCCAGGCGCAGCTCGCCTTCGATCGCGAACCAGTCGCGCCCGCCGGCGACGGCGCCGGCGAACGCCTTCGGCGGCGGCGCGAAGACGCGCAGCGCTCGACCCTTGGGCCACTCCAGCGCACGCACCGGCCCCCCGGTGCCCTCGCCCTGCGTCTCGCCGGCCATGCGGCCGAGCTCGTGCACCGCCGCCAGCACCTGCTCGGGGTCCTCCAGCAGCCAGGCGCCGTCGCCGGGCATCTCCGCCGGCGTGCCGAGGAAGGGCAGCGCGTCCAGCACCGCCGCGAGGTGCGTGCGCTCGGCATCGAGTTCGCGCTCGGTGGCCAGGCTCACGCCGCCGTGCAGCGTGATCAGCCGCGCGCGCCCGACGCCGGGCACGACGAGCGGGCCGAACTCGCCGAACGGCCGCACCGCCAGCACGAGCCGCATCGCGTCGCCGCGCGGCTGCAGCTGCGCGACCAGCCGCGCGTCGCTGGCCACCGGCTCGCCGGCAGCAGCGTCGCTGTGCAGCACGAAGTGGGCCGAGAGCACGCGCAGCGCCGCGTCCAGCTCGGCGCCGGCATCGACGGGCACCGTCCAGCGCTGCGCGACCAGCTCGGCCACGCGGCGCTGCGCCGCGGTGACGCGGATGAGGCGCGCGCGCCCGGGCGACTCGCGCACGATGCGCAGGCTGTTGCGCCGTTCGGCCTCGTCGTCGATGTCGACGATGTCGGGCACGTGGTGTTCGACTTCCGGTTCGTCGTCGGCCAGCAGCGCGTCGTGCAGCCGGAAGACGAAGTGCTCGTGCCCAGCGCCGCCGCCGTCGGTGGCGCGTTCGCGCCGCACCTCGAGCACGGGCAGGCTCTCGGCCAGCTCGACCGGCGTGCCCGGCGCATCGGCCAGCTCGAGCGCCGGGTGGCCCACCAGTGCCACCGTCGCCGACACGAGGTCGAGCCAGGTGTCGGAAGGCCGGTAGCGGTCCTGGCGCACGCAGCGGGCGACGGCGGCGTCGCGCGGGTCCAGCCGCGTGCGCTTCTTCAGCTGCAGCGGCGTCAGCGCCTTGGGCTTGCCGCGGCCGCTCGGCGTGGGCTCCAAGGCCACGAGGTCGTGCACGCGGCCTGCGGCGTCCAGTGTCAGCCGCCACTGCAGCGTGGCCGGCGGCTGCGCCGCCGTGGCCGCGGTGGCACCGTTGCCGCCGAGCGCCGTGATCGCCGCCAGCGCGTCGCGCCACGTGTCCTGGCGCGTGGCGAAGTACGCCACGTCCCACGGCGCGGGTGCGCCCTCGGGCCGCGGCGGCGCGGGCCAGCCCAGCCGGGCACAGGCCTGCACGACGAGGTCGGCCTTCCACGGCAGGCGGTGCTCGTGCAGGCGCGCCACGAGCGCGGCCAGCAGCGCCGGCGTCCAGCCCGGCGGCGACCTGCCCAGCCACGCCGCGAGCACGACGCGGTCGGCCGCGCGGTCGGGGTCGCGCAGCTCGTCGTGCCCGTGCCGCCCCGCTGCCAGCGCGCCGGCTTCGAGCCGCGCGTCGCCCAGCCGCACGGCCAGCACATGCGCCCAGCGCCCCCAGTCGTCGTAGGGCGACGGCTCGCGCGCGCCCGACGCGGCGACGCAGAACCGGCGTGCCGTGGTCCAGGCCGCCGCGTCCGGCTGCGCCATCAGCGCCAGCGGGATCCACTGCAAGAGGCTCATCGGCGCGAAGCCGCGCCTCTTGCCCAGGTGCGCACAGAGCGCCTTCCACGCCGGCGGGAAGGCGGCCACGGTGTCGGCGAAGCGCCCTTCGCGCGCCGGCCACACCGCCTGCAGCAGCGGCAGGAACGGCCGCGCCTGCGCGTCGCTGCCGATCACGCGGGTGATGCCCGGCCCGTCGCCGCGCTGCAGCCGCTGCTCGGCCACGCGCAGGCGCAAGCCGGTGGCGGCCGACCCAGGCGCCGCCTCGATGCCGGCCTCGACCCAGGCGAGAAGCGCCGGGGCACGCGCCAGCAGGCCGTGCTGGTCGATCGACGACAGCAGATGCCAGCGCAGCGCTTCGTCCACCTTGTCGAAGAGCCCGAAACGGTGCAGCTGCGCCAGCGCCTCGAGCACGGGACCGACCAGGCTCGCGGCGCGCAGCGCCGCGTTGGCCAGCCGCGTGTAGCCCGCGGTGTCCACGCCGCCGAGCAGCACCAGGCGCAGCAGCGCCACCGACTCGGCGTCGTTGCGCGGGCTGAAGTAGGCGGGTTCGCGCTCCATCGGGCCGTAGGCGCCGTTGGCCACCCACAGCCAGGCGCGCCACCAGCCGGCGGCCTCGGCGCGCGCCAGCAGCTGCGGCAGGCGCTGCTCGGCCAGCGCGGGCGACGCCGACCAGCCCTCGCCCTCGTGCGCCTTGGCGTGCCCGGCGGCGGCCAGGCGGCCGAGCGCGGCGCCCACCTCCTCGCCGCTGAAGGCGCGCCCCGAGTCGCGCTTGAGCTCCAGCGCGCGCAGCAGCGCCATCAGCGCCGTCTTGCCGCGGCGCCAGCCGGCGATCGCGAGGCCGTCGAACACCCTGTCGAGCTCGGCCGGCGAAAGCGACGCCGCGAGCTCGTCTTCGCGGCGCTGCCCGGCGCCCTGCTTCGCCGAGCGGCCGAGGTCGGTGGCACGACCCAGCGGCCGCCCGTGCACGTCGACGAACTGAAGCGGGTTGTGCCGGGTGGCCATCCGCGCATGCTAGCGGCGGGTCGCTCACCCGCCGGCAGCCGCGTCGGCGGCAACGCCGCGCGCAAGCCTCGACGTACGCGGGAATGGCCGCGGCGACCGCGGCGTACACGACTTCACCGGCAACGGCGCCGCTCCATCGGGCGCCGGCCGGATCGATGCGCGAGGAGACCCCACCATGCAAGCACCCAGCCCGCTCGCCCGCGTCCTGTTCGGCGCGCTCGCCGCCCTCGCGGTGGCCGGCGCCTCGGCCACCGGGCCGCGCCACCCCCATGATGACGACGACGAATTCGAGGCCACGCTGCGCGGCTACAGCGAGGTGCCCGCCGTGTCGTCGGTGGCACGCGGCCGCTTCAAGGCCCGGCTCGACAAGGCCTCGCAGACGCTGCGCTACGAGCTCACCTACAGCGGCCTCGAAGGCGACGTGCGCCAGGCCCACATCCACTTCGGGCAGCACCATACCAACGGCGGCATCATGGTCTGGTTGTGCCAGACCTCGGCCAACGTGGACCCGACGGGCCTGTCGCCGGTGTGCCCGCAGGCGGGCAGCGTCACCGGCACGCTCAGCGCCGCCAACGTCATCGGCCCATCCGGCCAGGGTGTGGCCGCCAACGAGTTCGCCGAGTTCCTCGCCGCGTTGCGCGCAGGAGCCGGCTACGTCAACGTGCACTCGACGAAGTTCCCGGGCGGCGAGATCCGCGGCCAGGTGCGCGGCGACTGAAGGCGCGGGGGCGTACGCCCCCGCCCGGCACTCAGGGGAAGGTGAAGTCCTGCGTCACCGGGCCGGTCAAGGCGATCTCGGCGGGCTTGGGCGTCGCGAAGCCGGTCGCCGTCGCCTCCAGCCGGTACAGCCCGGCACGAGGCAGGTCGGCCGCCCACGGGAAGGTCAGGGCCCCGGCGGCGTACGGCAGCCGCACCGGCGCGCCGGCCGGCAACGTCATGCCGTAGGTGCCATCGTCGGCCAGTGCGTTGGCCGTGCCCACCTCGACCACCGGCCCGCCGGTCAGCACCTGCAGGGCGCGCACGACGCCGCCCGTGTCGACGACGCTCGCGTTGGCGGTCACCTTGCCGCTCACGGCGTGGCTGGCCGCGGACGCGGGGGTGTCGATGCGGCCCGTCGGGTCACCGAGCGTGGTGGTCGACGTCGTGACCACCGGCACGCCCGTGAACACCGCGTTGACGCGGCCGGCCGCGGTGATGACGACGTCGTAGGTGCCCACGGGCACCGGGTAGAGACGGAACTTGCCGTCGGCACCCGGCGGCGTCGAGCGCACGGGCACGCCGCCGTTCTGCGCCGAGACGACCGTGCCCGGCGCCACCAGCGACGGATCGAGATAGCCCTCGATGCGCTGGCCCGCATCGGTGAGGATCGGCAGCACGCTCAGCACCGGCTTGAGCAGGATCTTGCCGGAGTTGCCGGCGCGCACGAACGACTTGCAGCCGTCGAAGTCGATGGCGAAGTCGACCACCTTGTCGGCAGGCACCTCGAGGTTGACGTTCATCTTCAAACCGCTTTGCTGACCGCTCGGCGTGGTCAGCGCGGTCTCGCTGCCGCCGATGGGCTTGACGGCATTGGCCAGCGGATCGGCCGCCGTGTTCGCAGCCAGCACCAGCCGCAGCTGCCGGTAGATGCCGGCCGGCAGCCGCGCCTGCCCCAGCGGCTGCAGCGTGCCGTTCGTGAGCGTCAGCAGGTCTACGCGCATCGGCGCAGGCAGCACGATCTCGTGCCACTCGCCATCGGTCTCCGGCGCGGTGTCGCTGCGGTGCACGCGCACCTTGGTCACCGTGACGAAGGCACTCTCGAAGCCGCAGGCCGGCGCGTCCGTGAGCGAGAGGCGCAGCGTGCCCGCGCCGCCGCTCTCGCCGCCACCGCCACAAGCGACCAGGGTCGCCACGGCGGCCGCGGCCGCCGAACCTGCGAGGAATGACAATCGCTTCATCTGCGAACCTCCATGCCGGCTTCCGGCCCCAGGGTCGGGCCCTTCGCACCGACCTCGATGATGCGACCGGGTCCGCGTCGATCGAGGTCGCAACGTGCAACGTTCGGCACCACTCCCCCGACTCCGGTGGTCGTGAGACTCTTCACCGTGGCCGGCGTGTCGTGCCGAAGGTCAGCAGATGTCGCCCGCGGTAACAAGCCGTTGCCGCGCAGGCGCGGCAAGGCCTCGGCTCAGGGTCCCAGCTGCGTGCGCAGCCAGGCCTTCGCGAAGCGCAGCTCGGTGTCCACGGTGGAGGCCGAGAGGTCCAGCACCGCGGCGATCTCGTCGTAGGTGAGGCCGCCGAAGTAGTGCAGCTCGAGGGCCTGCGCCTTGCGCGCGTCGAAGGCTTCAAGCCGCCGCAGCGCGTCGTCGAGGTCGCTGATCTCGGCGGTGCTGGTGCCCACGACGTCGAGCGCCTCGTCCAGCGGCAGGTTCGGCTGGCCGCCGCCGCGCTTGGCGGCACGGTGCGCCTCGCCGTGGTTGACGAGGATGCGCCGCATCTGCCGCGCTGCGACGGCGTAGAAGTGCGCGCGGTCGACCCAGTCGACGCGCGCGCCGGCCAGCCCGATGAACGCCTCGTGCACCAGCGCCGTCGTCTGCAACGTGTGGCCCGGCCGCTCGCCGCGCATCGCGCTGCGCGCCAGCCGGTGCAGCTCGCGATAGACGAGTGGCACCAGCCGTTCCAGCGCGCCGGCGTCGCCGCCGCGCCATGCGCCGAGCAGGCGCGTCACGTCGCTGGCCCCGGACTCGTCTCCTGTCGCCATGCCCGAAGCATATTCGGACAAAGCTTTGCAGGACGCCGGGAGCGGGCACCCAGCCCGCCACGTTCACGGGGGCGGCGGGAAACGGCACCGCCGCCCTCGTGCGCCTGCCCGCCTACTCGACCCAGTAGTTGATCACCTGGAACGGCCGCTGGTCGCCGCCCGGGTTCTGCTTGTAGACGAACATGCCGAACTTGTAGGCCTTGTCGAGGCTGAAGCTGGCCGGCGGCATGTCGCCCACGGTGCCGGTGAAGCTCACCTGGCTGCCGACGCTGAAGCCGAGCGACGCCTCGGTGGTGCTGCCGACGCTGAAGCCGGCCATCACCTTGCCGCCGGTGGCCTTGACGCTCGTCTCGTACGACACCCCCACCGTGGTGGTGAAGCCGCCGACGAGGCTCTCGGAGATCTCCACCGACTGGTTGCCCGAGCTCGCCCCCACCGACTGCGGGCCGAGCCGCGTGGTGCCGCTCACCGAGAGCATCTGCGAACGCGTCGGGTACGACTTCGGGTTGCCGATGGTGTGGCCGAACACGTTGCCGTCGATCCGGAGGCCGCTGCCGACGAGGCTGTCGTTGTAGAAGCGGCGCTCGATCTGCATCGTGCGCGGCGAGCGCGGCAGCGAGATCACCATGTCCTTGCCGACGAGCTGCGGGTACACCGGGTGCGACAGGATCCTGTAGGTGTACTGGTCGTACGGGATGACGGTGGCCACCACCGTGTCCTCCATCGGCCCGGTGGTGTAGGTGACCGTGCGCGTCAGCTCGTAGCCGAGGCTCGCCTCGGCCTTCAGCGACACCCCCACCGACTTCTCCACCTCCACCCCGACATCGCCGACGATCGGCAGGCTCACGCCGCCCGAGACGCCCTTGTGCACGCGCGCCGTGATCTCGTGCGAGACCGACGCGTTGACGCCGCTGGAGCTGCCCTTCCCCCACGAGGTGCGGCAGTCGTCGCTGACCTGCGACCCGTCGCCCCAGCACGGCGGCGCGGCGAGCGCGGCGTGCACGATCGGCTCGCTGAAGACGACGCGGTGCGAGCCTTCCTCGAACTTCAGCATCGTGCTGTCGCGGTCGACGTTGACCGGCAGCACGATCGGCGCGCCGGGCAGGCGCGGCACCGTGTGGTCGACGCCCTCGAGGTACAGGAGCCCCATGTGCCCGCTGGAGCCGTTGGGCGAGGGGCCCTTGCCCCAGCGGCCGGTGACGGGGTCGATGCCCCACACCGTGACGGCCAGGCCCGCGACGTCGAAGGAAGTGTTGCCGCTGGTGCGGCGCGCGACGGGCACGAAACCCGAGCTGTGGATGAGGATGTCCTCCCTGCCGTCGGCGGTGACGTCGCCCACCGCCATGGTGGCGAAGTCGCGCGTCACGCGTGCCCAGCTGTTGCCGCCGCTGCCCGTCTTGTACAGGTTGATCTGCGGGATCGTCGCCGCCACGGGCTGCGCACCGCCCGTGTCCACCATCATCGGCACCCACGGCTGGGCGGCGTTCTTGAAGTCCTCGTAGACATGGGTGTTGACGACGATCTCCTTGATCTGGTCGCCGTCGATGTCGAGCGTGTGCACCCACAGGTGTTCCACGTGCCCGTTGTTGCCGCCCGACTCGCAGCTGTTCTTGCCGGTGCGCGCGAAGGTCGCGCCCAGGTTGCGGAAACCCGCCACCGCGTCGCCGAGCGCGAACTGCACGATCTCGATCGCCTCGCACTCCACCGAAAACCGGGTCAGCGCCGCCAGCACGACGTTGTCCAGGCCGTTGCCGTCGATGTCGCCGATGGCGATGTTGGCGGTCACGCCGTTGTGCGTGGCCGCGCCGACGTCGGCGGCGACGCGGCCGGTGGTGAGCTGCGCGAACGCGGCGCCTCGGTCGTCGTAGACGAAGTAGTCGGCGCGGCCGGTGCCCGGCGACGCGTTGCGCCCGCTGCCCCAGGTGGCGTTGAAGACGACGCCCAGTTCCACGCCGGCGTCGTGGTCAAGCTGGCCGGTGGCCAGCTCGAGGCCGAGCCTCGCACCGGCCTGCGGCGCCGCGAAGGTCTTGCGCAGCGCGCCGTCGACGCTGTAGCCGCTGCCCTTGCTGCCGCCGAGGAGCTCCAGCGTCACGCTGCCGGCCGTGTCGTTGGCCACGGCGAAGGCCATGTCGTCGCTGCCGTCGCCGTCGAAGTCGGCGCAGACGAGCTTGAGCTGCGAAGGCGTCGTCACGGTGCCGAGCACGCTCACCGGCGACTCGGCGAAGGCCTCGTCCTGGTCGCCGATGAACTTCAGGCGGATGGCGTTGTCGCTGGCCGACCACCACAGCAAAGCCGTCTCGTCCAGGCCGTCGCCATCGACGTCGCAGGCCGCGGCGGCGTTGAAGGCGCTGCTCTTCCAGCTCGCGTCCAGCGCGCTCGCGGGCAGCCGGCGCGTGCGGTCGGGCGAGTTCGGCACCCCGGGCACGTTGCTCACGCCCGGCTCGAACTTCAGCAGGTTCACCTGGTCGGCGGCCGAGGCGCTGAGCGGCAGCCCGGCGAGGAACAGCTCGCTCTTCTTGGTGAGCGTGCGCTTCTTGCCGAGCGGCGAGTAGCTCGCCGGCAGCGGCTTGTTGTCGGCGTCGACACGCGGCGTGGCCGCGGTGTCGATGCCGAGCTTGGTGAGCGTGGCGGCGACATCGTCGCCGGTGGCCACCGGCGGGGGCGCAGGTGGCGGCGGGGGTGGCGTGACGCCGCCTCCATCATCTGCGTTGCCACCGCCACCACCGCCGCAGGCCGCGAGGGCGAGCAGCGCCGCGGCGCAGGCCGCGCGTCGCCAGGTGCCGCGTCGGGATTCAGGTCGAGCTTGCATCTTCGTACTCCGAGGAACAGGGAGGCCGGGCGATCGCTGCCGCCGCCAAGGCCCGGGCGCTTGGTGGCCGTCCCTCGTCAAAGCAGGACGGGCGCGGCTTTTCCCCAAGCGGCGGCGCCCCGGCGCCCCCTGTGCAGAGGAGCCGCGCGGTGAAGGCTGACGCCCGCGCCGCGGGCCGGGTCCTTCGGTGCGGCTTCCTGCTTCTCCAATCGATGCCCGTGCCGCGGCCGCCGGGCGCGGTAGATTCGGACGAATGCACGGGGCCGCGGCCGCAGCGTCGGCATCCGGCCGACGGGGAGAAGGGCGATGGACGCCGAACGCTGGCGCAAGCTGCAAGACCTGTTCACGCAGGCGCTGGCGCAACCGCCGGCGCAGCGCACGGACTTCGTCGCCCGCGCCTGTGCGGGCGACGAGCCGCTGGCGCGCGAGCTGACGCATCTGCTCGCCGGGGAGGCCGCCGAAGCCGGCGAGGCGGCCACCGCCGACATCGCGGGCGCCGCCGTTGCGCAGGCCGCCGCGCGCTGGGCCGGCGCGCAGCGCGCCAGCCGCAGCGGCGAGCGCCTGGGTCCCTGGCGCATCACCGCCCACCTCGCCGATGGCGGCATGGGCACCGTCTATCGCGGCGAGCGCGCCGACGGCCAGTACGAACAGCAGGTGGCGATCAAGCTGCTGAACCCGGCGTTCGTCTCGCCCGATGCGCGCGCCCGGCTGGCGCTGGAGCGCCAGATCCTGGCGCTCCTCGCGCACCCGCACATCGCCCGGCTGCTCGACGGCGGCAACACCGCCGACGGCGTGCCCTACCTCGTGATGGAGTTCGTCGACGGCCTGCCCATCGACGCGTGGTGCCGCGAGCGGGGAGCGGACCTGCGCACACGCCTGCGCCTGTTCGTGCAGGTGTGCCGCGCGGTGGACCACGCGCACCGCAATCTCGTCGTGCACCGCGACCTGAAGCCCGGCAACATCCTCGTCGACGCCGAAGGCGCGCCGCGGCTGCTGGACTTCGGCATCGCCAGGCTCACCGAGGCCGACGCGGGCGTCACCGCCAGCGGCCAGCGTGCGCTCACGCCTTCACATGCGAGCCCCGAGCAGATCACCGGCGGCGCCATCACCACCGCCACCGACATCTACGCGCTCGGCGTGCTGCTGTACGACCTCCTGACGGGGCGGCTGCCGCACGAGCAGGCCACCGGCAGCGCGGCGGCGCTGGCGCGCGCCATCGTCGAGACGGAGCCGCCGCGGCCGAGCACCGCGGTCGGCAGCAGCGCGGCGCGTGAACGCGAAGCGCAGATGCAGCGGCGCGGCAGCGCACTGACGCCCGATCGGCTGGCGCGCGAGCTGCAAGGCGACCTCGACAACATCGTGCTGATGGCGCTGCGCAAGGAGCCCGAGCGTCGTTATGCCAGCGCCGCGGAGCTGGCCGAGGACATCGAACGCTACCTCGCCCACCTGCCGGTGCGCGCGCGGCCGGACACCTTCGCGTACCGCGCCGCCAAGTTCGTGCGCCGGCATCCAGCGGCGGTGCCGGCCTGGGCGCTTGCCGCGGTCGCCGCGCTGGCCGCCGGGGCCTTCTTCACGTGGAGGCTCGCCGACGAGCGAGACCGCGCGCTCGCCTCCGAGGCACGGGCCCAGAAGGCGGCCACCTTCACCGCCTCGGTGCTGGAGCGCACCGGCGCACTGAACGACGCCGAACGCGAGGTCTCGGTGCGCGACCTGCTCGACCGCGCCGCCGAGCGCGTGGGCAGCGAGCTGGCGGACAACCCGGTGCTGGCCACCCGCATGCGCGCGGCGCTCGGCTCGGCCTACTCGAGCTGGGGCGAATACGAGCGCTCGCTGAAGGTGCTGCAACCGGCACTGGCCGAAGCGCGCGCGCGCGGCGCCCAAGGCGAGAACGAAGCCGCCGAGCTGATGCTGCAGCTGGGCGTGGTGACGCACGACCTGGGCCGCCTGCAGGAGTCGCTCGGGTGGGTGCAGCAGGCCGAAGCGCTGCTGCGCCGCGTCGGCACGCCGGCGCAGCAGGCGCGCGCGCTCAGCGACATGGCCGTGGCCCTGAACGGCCTGCGCCGGCGCAGCGAGGCCGAGCCCGTGTTCAAGCAGGCGCTGGCGAAGCTGCGCGAGGTGCATCGCGGCGACCACGGCGACATCGCCTGGCTGCTGAACAACCACGGCTGGTGCCTGCACGCGATGGGCCGGCTCGACGAGGCGCAGCCGCTGTACGAGGAGGCGCTGGCGATGCAGCGGCGGCTGGGCATCGCGCCGGCCGAGCGGCTGCAGACGCAGAACAACCTGGCCGGCGTGTTCTACGACCGCGGCGACCTCGAACGCGCCGGTGCGATGTGGCACGAGGTGCTGCAGGGCTACGAAGGCGTCTTCGGCACGGGCGGCCACGCCGCGGTGGCGCGTTCGCAGAACATGGTGGCGCTGGTGGCCATCGAGCGCGGCCGCTACGACGAGGCGGGCGTGCTCACCGCGGCCGCACTGGCGACGAACCGCAAGCTGCTGGGCGAGCGGCATCGCTGGACCGCCATCACGATGCAAAGCCACGGCGTGGCGCTGCTGGGCCTTGGCCGGCTCGACGAGGCCGAGCAGTTGTTGCGCCAGTCGCAGGCCGTGCGCCGCGAGCTGCTGCCACCCGGCCACGCCGACCACACCGGCCCGCTGCTGGCGCTGGCGCGGCTGGCGCTCGAGCGGGGCCGGCCGGCCATGGCCGAACGCGAGGCGCGTGCCGCGCTGGCCCTGATCAACGGCCTCGAGTCACCCGACCGCAACCCGCGCGACCGCGTGTTGTGGACGCTGGCGCGCGCCGTGGCGCTGCAGGGCCGGCGCGCCGAAGGCCGGGAGCTCGCCACGCAGGCGCTGGCGACGATGCGCGAGCGCCTGCCGCCGACGCACTGGCGGCGCCAGGCCGCCGAGGCGGCGGTTGCCCTGCCGCCCTTCGCCGAGGAGGCCGCGGCCGAGGCGCGTGCCCGCGCGAGCGCGGTCGCTGCGGCACTCGCCGAGCGCATCGGGCCGAACGCGGAGGCCGTGCGCGAGCTGCGGAGCCAGATCGACGCCCTGCCCTAGGCGCGCAGCCGAGGCGCACAGGTGCAGGCCGACCTCGAACGCGGCGCCGCCGTCGCCGCGCTGCGCGCTACGCCATGAACCCGAGGTTGCGCTGCCCCGCGTCGAAGTTCGCGAGGTTCGGGAACACGTCCAGCAATTGCGCCGCCGACAGCCCGAACCACGCGCCGAGCGTCGCGCCGAGCTGGTCCACCGAGCTCACCGGCAGCAGCGAGCCGTTGCCGAGCTGGTCGGCGCTGCCGTCGAAGTTGTTGTTGTTCGCGTTCTTCGTGGCCAGCGCGGGGAAGCGGCCGTACAGGTCGCCGCCCTTCACCGCGCCGCCCATCACGAAGTGGTGCGCACCCCAGCCGTGGTCGGTGCCGTCGCCGTTGCTGGTGAAGGTGCGGCCGAAGTCGCTGGCGGTGAAGGTGGTGACGAGGTTGCGTGCGTTCAATGCGCCGAGCGCGGTGTCGAAGTAGCGCAGCGCGTGCGCCACGCGTGCCATCAGGTCGGCATGGTTGCGGTTCTGCCCGTCGTGCGTGTCGAAGCCGCCGAGGCTGACGAAGAACACCTGCCGCCGCGCGCCGGTGGCGCCGCGCAGGCCCGCGTCGACCAGACGCGCCACCACCTGGAACTGCTGCGCCACGGCGTTGAAGGCCGTCGCGCCGGTGAGCGGGTTCGCGTACTGCAGCTTCGGGTCGGCGCTGGCGTTGTAGTTGCCGCTGGCCGGTGGCGTGCCGAAGGCAGCGTCGCTGGCCGGCCGCAGCGCCGAGCGCAGCAGCGCCTCGGCGGCGATGGAGCGTTGCGACACGGCCGCGACATCGGCTTCGAAGACGTGGTTGCTGCGCGCGCCGGAAACGATGCGGTGCAGCGCATCGGCCACCGCCACCGAGCCGTAGACCTGGCCGTTGTTGTTGGCGCCCAGGCGAATGGCGCCGCCGCTGCCCACCTGGTACTGCTGCACGCTGTTGCCGTTCAGCCAGACGGCGCTGCCGGTGGCCGACACGGCCGTGAACACGGTGTTGGTGTTCATGCCGGCCAGCAGGTCGCCGATGCGGCCGCCCCAGCCCTTGGTGGCCCCCTCGGGCGCCAGCGCCTGCCAGGTGCTCTGCTGGTCGTTGTGCGAATACAGGCGCGGCGGCTTCGGGTGCGAGGCGAGCGCGACCTGCGCCTTCGTCGTCGGCAGGATCAGCGGGCCGACGTTGGGCACGATGGCCAGCCGCCGCTCGGTGTCGAACATCGCGCGCAGCTCGCCCAGCAGCGGGTGCAGCGCGAACGTGCGGCCCTGGGCGTCGATCGGCGCGATCGGCAGCACGCCGCCCAGCCGCGCCGGCGTGCCGGCGGCGGCGCCGGCGTTGGGCGCGGTGCCCGGCGCGAGCAGCGCGATGGGGTCCGGCGCCTGGTTGCGCGTGGTGGTGTAGGCGGCCCAGCTCGCGGCGTCGGTGGGCAGCACGGTGTTGAACGCGTCGTTGCCGCCGAAGAGGAACAGGCAGACGACGGCGCGGTAGTCGGGCGCGCCCTGTGCCGCGGCGGAGCCGGCAGCCAGCAGGTTCAGCGCCAGCGGCGCGCCGGTGCCGGCCAGCGCCGACAGCACGGCGCCGTGGCGCAGGAAGAGGCGGCGCGACGTGTCCACGTGCAGCGCCGGTGCGGCCGCGGGCAACGAGGAAGAGCGTTGGCGGTTCATCGTCGTTCTCCCTCGGCTCACTTCAGCACCACGAACTCGGGCGACGCCAGCGTCAGCAGGATCGCCGCGTTGACGCGGTTGCGCCGGGCGGTGTCGATCTGCGCCTGGTTCGACCCGTTCGCTGCCGGCACGTTGATCGCGCCCACGGCGTTCGTGATCTCGGCCTTCAGCGCCGTGCCGGCCGAGCCGTACGTGAGGCGCGAGGTGACGCGGTCGACGAGCGCCGCCGGCGTGGCGGCCAGCGCCAGCTCGGCGCTGAAGTCGGGCTGCAGGTCGCGCCGGTTGAACGGCGCGCCGGCGGTGATGCCGATGCCCGCCGAGACGCCGTCGCGCATGTAGTTCACGTAGCCCGCGGCGCTCGTCTCGCTGGCGATCTGCAGCTCGGGCGCGACGAGGCCGCGCGCCGCCGTCGCCGTGCCCGGCGGCACGAAACCCGGCCGGTAGAAGTTGAACACCGACGGCGAGCGCAGCGCCGACTGGCCGAGCTGCGTGCCCGGGTTGTCGGTGGCGCCGATGCGGTAGTGGCCCGAGTCGCTGGCGTGCGGGAAGGCACGCAGGTAGGCCGAGAGGCGCAGCACCGGCTCGCGCACCTTGCCCGAGGTGTCGCTGACCGTGCGCGCCTCGGGGTGCATCAGCACGGACTTCAGCACGGCCTTCATGTCGCCGCGCACGCCGGTGCCGTTGTCGGCGAAGGCGCGCGCCACCGCGCCCACGTAGGCCGGGCTCGGGTTGCTGGTGACGAAGCGCTGGATGAGCTGGCGGCCGATGAACGGCCCGACGTTCGGGTGCGTGGCCAGGCGGTCGAGCGCCGCGGCGAGGCTCGCCGCCGGGTCGGCGGTGGCCTGCGCGGCGATCGTCGTGCCGAGGAAGGTCTTGGCTTCGGTGGCGTGGTACTGCGCGTAGCCGAGCATCGGCTTGAAGCTGCGGTCGGGGTCGGAGACACCGCCGCTGGCACCGCTCGTGAAGCAGCTGTTGGCCGGGAAGGCCGGGCAGTCCCAGCTCCAGCCGGTGAACACCTTCGCCAGGCCGGAGATGTCGGCCGGCGTGTACGTCTCGAGCGCCGCGCCGCCGGCGCCGGTGCGCACGCTGCCGTCCTCGGCCAGCTCGACGAGGCCGATGGAGAACAGCTGCATCACCTCGCGCGCGTAGTTCTCGTCGGGCACGCGACCGGTGCGGGCGTCGGCCTTCTGGTTGCGCAGGTGCGACAGGTAGATGCCCATCATCGGATGGCGCGACACCTGCTCGAGCAGCTCGCGGTAGGTCGTGAAGCCCTTGTCGGCGAGCATGTCGAGGTAGGCGGCGACGGCACGCGGGTTGTCGCCCACGGTGCCGTCGACCAGCGAGACGACGAAGATCTGCGACAGCGCGAAGGCCAAACGCTGGCGCAGCTGGTCGGGGCCGGTGACGGCCTGCTTCCAGAACGACTCGAAGAACTCGTTCTGGCCGGCGCTGGCCGTGGCGTTGGCGGCCTTGATCTCGGCATCGCGCGTTTCCCAGTGCGCGCGGTGCGTCTGCGCTGGCGCGCGTGCGAACTGCTCGTCGATCCACGCGGCGTAGCCGATGTCCATCAGGCGGTCGATGTCGGCGTCGACCGGGCCGAAGGTGGCCTGGGCGAGGAAACGCGCCGCTTCGTCGCGTGTGGCCGGCTTCTCTGGCCCGGGTGCCGGCGCCGGCGCAGGCGCCGGCGAGGGGCTGGGCGACGAACCGTCCGCGCCGCCACCCCCGCCGCAGGCGGCCAGCGCCGCAGCCGCCGCCAAGGCGAGGAAGGTGCATCGGACTTGGCTGAACTTCATGGCCGCATGCTCCGGCAACGATGGCGGGCATTGTGGGAGCCGCGCTGCGCCTGCGCGCGTGTCCGAACGCTGGAATCGTTCGCTGGCGTTACCGAAGGATTGGATCGCACGGCGACGGACCGTGGGGGGATCGGGCCGACGGGGTGCCCTGCTCCGCGAATGTCCTCTTCAGGCGGCCCAGCTCCGCTGGTCCCCCTGATGCCCCCTTGATTTCGCTGCGCAGGGCACCCCGCCGTCCCGATCCGGCACCCGCAGTGGCACACGAGCCAAGGCCAACACGGGTGCCACGCCGAGGACGCCGGGTGGTCGGTGCAGCGAAATCAAGGGGGCATTGAGGGGACCAGCGAAGCTGGGCCGCTCAAAGAGGACATTCGCGGAGCCGACCACCCGGCGTCCTCGGCGCGCCACGACCTCGCGCACGCGTTCCATGTCATCGAACGCAACGGCGTACTAGAGCGATGGCGCGAGCGCTCGCCGCGCTTCGTCGAGCGCGAGGCCCTCGCGCCTCGCCCAGTCGGCGAGCTGGTCCTCGCCGATGCGCCCGACGTTGAAGTAGCGCGCCTCGGGGTGCGCCAGGTAGAAGCCGCTGACGCTGGCCGCCGGCGTCATCGCCAGGCTCTCGGTGAGGCCCATGCCGATCTCGGTGGCGCCCAGCACCTCGAACATCGCGCGCTTGACGCCGTGCGCCGGGCAGGCCGGGTAGCCCGGTGCCGGGCGGATGCCGCGGTAGCGCTCGGCGATGAGCTCGTCGTTCGTCAGCTGCTCGTCGGCGGCGTAACCCCAGAACTCGCGCCGCACGCGCCGGTGCAGGTGCTCGGCGAAGGCTTCGGCCAGGCGGTCGGCCAGCGCCTTCAGCATGATGGCCGAGTAGTCGTCGTGCGCGGCCTCGAACTCGCGTTCCTTCTTTTCCACGCCGATGCCGGCGGTGACGGCGAACAGGCCCACGTGGTCGGCCGCCGCGCCGCGCGGCGCGACGAAATCCGCCAGGCTGCGGTTCGGGCGCTTCACGCCCTCGACCACCGGGCGCTCGGTCTGCAGGCGCAGCGGGTTCCAGCGCAGCGCCACCTCGGTGCGCGACTCGTCGGTGTAGAGCTCGATCGTGTCGTCGTCCACCGTGTTGGCCGGCAGCAGCGCGAACACGCCGTGCGCCTGCAGCCAGCGGCCTTCGACGAGCCGCCGCAGCAGCCGCTGGCCGTCGGCGTGCACCTTGCGCGCCTCCTCGCCGACGACCGGGTCGTCGAGGATCGCCGGGAACGCGCCGGCCAGGTCCCAGGTCTGGAAGAACGGGCCCCAGTCGATGCACGCGGCGAGCTCGGCCAGGTCCTGGTTGCGCAGCACGCGGCGGCCGATGAAACGCGGCACCGGCGGCACGTAGCGCGCCCAGTCGAGCGCGTGCTTGTTGGCGCGCGCCTCGGCCAGCGTGACCAGCGGTGTCTGCTTGCGGCTGGCGTGCAACGTGCGCACGCGTTCGTAGTCGGCCTTCAGCTCGGCGATGTAGGCCGCGGCGCGCGTGTCGGACAGCAGCTCGCTGCACACGCCGACGCTGCGCGACGCGTCGGGCACGTAGACCACGGGGCCCTCGTAGTTCGGCGCGATCTTCACCGCCGTGTGCACGCGGCTCGTCGTCGCGCCGCCGATCAGCAGCGGCATGCCGCGCGCGCGGAACCAATCGTCGCGCTGCATCTCGGCGGCGACGTGCTGCATCTCCTCCAGGCTCGGCGTGATGAGGCCCGACAGGCCGATGAGGTCGGCCTGCTCGACCTTGGCCTTCTCGAGGATGTCCTGGCACGGGACCATGACACCCATGTTGACGACCTCGAAGTTGTTGCACTGGAGCACGACGGTGACGATGTTCTTGCCGATGTCGTGCACGTCGCCCTTCACGGTGGCGATGACGATCTTGCCCTTGGGCTTGACGTCGCCGCCGGCGTCGGCCAGGGCCTTCTTCTCCGCCTCGATGTAGGGCAGCAGGTGGGCCACGGCCTGCTTCATCACGCGCGCGCTCTTCACCACCTGCGGCAGGAACATCTTGCCGGCGCCGAAGAGGTCGCCGACGATGTTCATGCCGGCCATCAGCGGCCCTTCGATGACGTGCAGCGGCCGGCCACCCTTGGCCTCGATGGCGCGCCAGGCCTCCTCGGTGTCGGCGACGATGAACTCGGTGATGCCGTGCACGAGCGCGTGGCTGAGGCGCTCGTCGACGCCGGCCTGCCGCCACGCCAGCTTGGCGCTTTCGTCCTTCGCGGCACCCTTGGCGGTCTCGGCGATCTCGACCAGCCGCTCGCCGGCCGTCCTGGCAGGCTCGCCTTCGGCGAGCCGTGGCCGGCGGTTCAGCACCACGTCCTCGACGCGCTCGCGCAGCATCGGCTCCAGGTCGTCGTACACGCCGATCATCCCGGCGTTGACGATGCCCATGTCGAGCCCCGCCCGGATGGCGTGGTACAGGAACACGGTGTGGATGGCCTCGCGCACCGGGTCGTTGCCGCGGAAGCTGAAGCTGACGTTGCTGACACCGCCGCTCACCTTGGCCCCGGGCAGGTTCTTCTTGATCCAGCGCGTGGCCTCGATGAAGTCGACGGCGTAGTTGTCGTGCTCCTCGATGCCGGTGGCGATGGCGAAGATGTTGGGGTCGAAGATGATGTCCTCGGGCGGGAAGCCGACCTGCTCGACGAGGATGCGGTAGGCCCGCGCGCAGATCTCGGTCTTGCGCGCGAAGGTGTCGGCCTGGCCGGTCTCGTCGAAGGCCATCACCACCGCCGCGGCGCCGTAGCGGCGCACGAGCTTCGCCTGGCGCACGAACTCCGCCTCGCCTTCCTTCAGCGAGATCGAATTGACGATGCCCTTGCCCTGGATGCACTTGAGGCCGGCCTCGATGACCGACCACTTGCTCGAGTCGATCATGATCGGCACGCGCGCGATCTCGGGCTCGCCGGCGACGAGCTTGAGGAAGCGCTCCATCGCCGCGGCGCTGTCGAGCATCGCCTCGTCCATGTTGACGTCGATGATCTGCGCGCCGTTCTCGACCTGCTGGCGCGCCACCGCCAGCGCGTCCTCGAAGCGCCCTTCGAGGATCATCTTCGCGAAGGCGCGGCTGCCGGTGACGTTGGTGCGCTCGCCGATGTTGACGAAGAGGTGGCCTTCGCCGATGACGACCGGCTCGAGGCCGGACAACCGCATCGGCGGCGGCGCCCCGGCGGGGCCGGCGACGGGACCTTCGGACTCGGCGGCTGCGAGCTCGGCAGGAAGGGCGGCGGCTGTCATCTCTGGAGGGGCTCGGTCACCGGGGTGGGAGACGAGCGCCGTTGCCAACCGCGCGCAGCGGCCACGATGGGCGCCACCCGCGGTGTCCCGAGCCTGGCGGCCGACCGCGCGGCCCTTCGCTGCGTGCGGTCAGGGCCCCGGGCGGCGCGTTGCAACGCTCCTCGGGAAGGACCGCGGGATTCTACCGAGGCGCGCCATCGCCTCTTCGATGCCCGCTGACGGCCGCCCCGTGCGCGCCGCATCGTTCACGTTGCTGGGCCGCGGTCGGCAGCGGGCATAGCATCGGCCGCATGGGGTCGTCGAAGACAGCCGGCGCGGCACCACCGCTGCCGTGGATCGTGGCCGACATCGGCGGCACGAATGCCCGCTTCGCCTGGGTGGTGCACGAAGGCGGCGGCATCGAGCACGCGCTGACGCTGCCGGTGGCGCGGCACGGCACCCTGCTCGACGCCGTGCGCACCTTCATCGCGCAGACGCGCGGACAGCTGGGCGCCGAGGCACCGCCGCCCGGTGCCGCGGCGCTGGCGGTGGCCACGGCGATCGTCGGCGACCAGGTCGAGCTGACGAACTCGGGCTGGAGCTTCTCGCAGCGCGCGTTGCAGCGCGAGCTCGGCGTCGCGCGGCTCGTCGTGATGAACGACTTCGAGACGCTGGCGCTGGCGCTGCCGCGCCTGGCGCCGGCGCAGCTGCAACGCGTCGGCGAGGCACCGGGGCAGCAGGCGGCCGCCGGCGCCGTTCGCGCCGTCATCGGCCCGGGCACGGGGCTCGGCGTGGCCGGGCTCGCGCCGTGGCCCGGCGGCGGCGCGGACAGAGACGACGCGGCCGAGACGGCGCGCTGGCTGGCCCTGCCGGGCGAGGGCGGGCACGCCACGCTCGCGGCGGCCGACGACTTCGAGGCCGCGCTGCTGGCCGCGGCCAGGCAACATGCCGGCCACGTGTCGGCCGAGCGGCTGCTCTCGGGCATCGGACTGCCGGCGCTGCTTCAGGCGGTGGCGGCGGTGCGCGGCACGAAGACGCCGGAACGGGACGCCAGGGCCATCGTGGCCGCCGGCACCGCGGCGCCCGGCAGCGCCGAGGCCGACACGTTGTGCCGCGAGACGCTCGAGCACTTCTGCTCGCTGCTCGGCGGCTTCGCCGGCAACGTCGCGCTGATCCTCGGCGCGCGCGGGGGCCTGTACCTCGGCGGCGGCATCGTGCCGCGGCTGGGCGAGCTGTTCCACCGGTCGCGCTTTCGCGAGCGCTTCGAAGCCAAGGGGCGCTTCGAGACGTACCTGAAGCCCATCCCCACCTGGCTCATCACCGACACGCGCGCCGCGCTGGTGGGGGCCATGGCGGCGTTGCGGCAGCTTCAGCGCATCCCAGGCCCGTGACTGCGCCTGGCGTTGGCGAAGAAGCCGTGGGCGTCCCCCGCATGAAGCAAGGTTCAGCTCCTGGTGAGAAGAGCGTCGCGGCGCATCCGCCACCGCACGGCGCGCGTAAGCATCGCTGCCGGATGCCTGCCGCCAGCGGTGGAGCGTCGCGGCCCCGACGTGACCGCGCAAGGCGCGCCCCACCGACATGCAGCACCGACACCGACCGAGACTCGACTGCGCCGCGCTCGCCGCCCTGTGCGCCCTGGCTGCGCCTTTCACCGACGCCGCGGCACACGACTCCTGGCTCGAGCCGCGCGCCGGCGCGCCGGCGGGCCACATCGAGCTTGCGCTGACGACCGGTGAGCTGTTCCCAGCGGCCGAGACGCCGATCGCCGCCGAAGCGCTGGTGGAGCAGCGGTGCACGAGTCGCTCGGGGCTGAAGGTGCCCCTGCAGGCCGGGGCCATCGCCGGGCCGGCGCTGCAGCTGCGCGCGCGGGTGCCGGACAACACGGTCCTCGCGAGCTGCCAGGTGCAGACCACGGTCTTCGAGGTCGAGGTGGCCGGGCACCTCGTGCCGGTGTACCTGCGCGAGATCGCCGCGCCCGAGACGGTGCATGCGGCGTGGGCGGCGCAGCGGCGGCGTGGCCTGCCGTGGATCGAGCGCTACACGAAGCACGCGCGGACCACCTTCGGGTCGGCCGCCGGCAACGCACCCGTCCCGAGCGAAGGCAGGATGGCGCTCGACATCGAGATCGAGGCCGCCGACGGGCCACGCGCCGGCGGGCTTCTCGCCTTTCGCGCCTGGCGCGACGGCCGACCGCTGCCCGGCCTGGCGGTCGAACTGCGCGGCGAAGCGAGCCGCTTCGGCCTGTGGCGCCGCACCGACGCCGAGGGCCGCGCCAGTGTCATCGTGCCGCTGCCCGGCCGCTGGGTGCTGCGGGCGACCGATCTGCGGCCGCTGCCGGAAGAAGAGGCCACCTCTTCGCGGTCGCCACGGTGGGAGAGCCGCTTCGTGACGCACACCTTCGTGGCCGCCGAAGCGTTGCCGGCCGCTGCCGCGCGCCTTGAGCCGCCGAACAAGCCGCCGAATCAGCCACCGAACGCCGCGAGCCCGACCTCCAGCCCGAACGCTCGCTCGGCGAACCACGCCAGCGCCAGCAACGCGATGAGCCCCGAGCCGCCCACGAGCACCGCGCGCCGGTAGAGCCGCGTGCGCCGCAGCGCGAAGGCGAGCGGCAGGAACACCAGCACGATCGCCAGCTGGCCGAGCTCGACCCCGACGTTGAAGCCCAGCAGCGACACGGCCAGCGCGCCCTGCGGCAGGCCCAGCTCGGCAAGCGCACCGGCAAAGCCGAAGCCGTGCACCAGCCCGAAGCCGAAGGCCACCAGCCAGCGCCGGCCGCCGACCAGCGGCCAGACGTTGTTCACCGCCGCCAGCGCCACCGACGCGGCGATCAGCGACTCGACCGGCCTCGCCGGCAGCACGAGCCAGCCGAGCGTGGCCAGCGTCAGCGTGATCGAATGGGCCACCGTGAAGCCGGTGACGACCTTCAGCACGTCCCAGCCCACGCCGCGCAGCGTGTCTGCCGGCACCCAGCGCGCGCCCTCGCGCCACAGCACCGCCGGCAGCAGCAGCGCGACGAGGAACAGGATGTGGTCCAGGCCGATCCAGATGTGCCACACGCCCTGGCCGACGTAGGCGACGAAGTTGCGCCAGGCGCCGGGCCGCGCCAGCTCCAAGCGCAGCGGCGCGCCGGCCGCCGGGTCGAGCACGGCGCTCTGCACCGCGCCGGCCGCCTGCAGCTTCAGCAGGCCGCGGTGCGTCGGGTTCACGTCGGCGAACAGCCGGTAGTCGAGCGCCAGCGTGCGCGGCGGGTCGGGGCAGTCGAACTGCAGCGCCAGCACCGCGAAGCCGCGGCCGCCGTGCTCGGCCACCTGCAGCGCGCCGGGCGGGCGCGGCTCGCAGGCCCGGCCGTCGGCTTGCAGCCCCACGCGCGGCACGGCGTAGGCGGCCACGGCAGCCTGGCGGGCGCGCAGCTCGCCCCAGGTGATCTCGCCGTTGCCGTCGTCGTCCAGGCCGACCGCCTCGTCGACGTCGGCCAGCGCGATGTCGAGCCGCGCCTCGACGGTGTGGCCGGCCGCCGGCGCGGTGATCGTCAGGTAGGCCTCGGAGGTGCTGTGGGCGAAGGCCGGCGGCGCCTGCGCGGCCAACGTCACGCACGCCGCCAGCGCGGCCGCGGGCATGCGCAGGGTGGCGGCCAACCGGCGGGTGGTCGTCGCGACAGCGGAATTCGCCGCGCGTGCGTTGGCGCTCACGAGGCAGCCGCCGCGCTCGAAGCGCCGCGGTGCGAGCGCCCTGGAACAGCCATGCGCGCTCACGGCAGCGCCTGCAACTGCGCCGCCAGCGCGTGCAGCCGCGGCGCTTCGATGCGCGAGTCGGCCAGCCAGCGCAGCGCCGGTTCGGCAGCCGCCTTGTCGCGCGCGGCCAGCGCCGCTTCGAGCAGCACGCGTGCGTCGGCCGGCTCGCGCTGCACGCCGAAGTTGTGGCGGGCCAGCGCCAGCGCCCGCGCCGCGTCGCCCTGCAGGGCGAGCGCGAAGCGCGCTTCCTCCTTCTCGTGCAGCGCGTCGCCGCCCAGCCGGCGCGCCTGCTCGAAGCGCACCGCCAGCTCGCGCTGCAGGCGCCGGGCACCGGCGTCGCCGAGCCGCGCGGTGGCCAGGGCCAGGCGCAACAGCAGCACGTCGACGCGCTCGCGGCCGGCAAGCAGCGCCCGCACGTCGGCCGGCCGGTCCTGGTCGAGCAGGAAGTCGGCATAGGCCGCGAGCAGGTAGACGTCCCCGGCATCGAGGGCCAACGCGTCGCGGAACGCCGCCTCGGCCGCGGCGGCGCGACCCAGGCGCTCCTCGGTCTCGGCCAGGCGCGTCAGCGCCCAGCGGCGCTCGGCGACGCCGGCATCCTTCTGGCGTGCCAGGCCTTCGCGCAGTGCGCGAACGGCGGCCTCGGCACGGCCGGTGGCCGCGTCCACCTGCGCCCTGCAGCCGATCGCCGACAGCGGCGTGACGAGCGGCGCCACGCGCGCACAGGCGTCGGCCGCCTCGCCGTACCGCGCCTGCACCATCAGCACGGCGACGCGCCACAGCCAGGCCTCGTACGCCCGGTCGTCGGCCGTCAGCACGGCGTCGAGGTCGGCCAGCGCGGCGTCGAACCGGTGGCTGAACTGCAGCACCACCGCGCGCTGGACGCGCAGCTCGGGCGGCGGCGCCGGCTCGTCCCACCAGCGGCCGAGCGCCGCCTGCGCGCAACCGAGGTGGCGAGGGTCACCGTCGGCCTGGAAGGTGTCGATGCAGTGCCGGGCCAGCGCCAGCGCAGCCGTTGCATCGGCCGGTTGCGCGCGCCAGGCGGCACGCAGCGCGGCCAGCGTGCGGGCGCGCGGGTCGCGGGCGCGCGCGGGCACACGCTCCAGCACCTCGCCGTCGGCGGCCGGCGTACGTGGCGTGCCGGCCGTGGTCGTGGCCGCGGACGCGACCCGAAGCCCTGCCACGGCCACCAGCAGACCCGCCGCGAAAGCGGTGACCAGCGATGCGGTTGCACTTCGATGCACGAAGGGGATGCTAGCGCCCGCTTCGGCGCGTACCGTCCGCGGCGCGGTGGCGCGCACCCCGGCGGCAGCCCTGTCAACCCCGGGTGCGGGCCGCCGTTAAGGCTCAAGCCGGGCCGTGAAGCCCGGCTCTTCTTCGCGAGGATCCCTCGCGCTTCCCATCCAGAAAGCAACCTTCCATGAGCAAGACCCTTGCCGCCCTGATCGCCACGGCCTTCGCCGCGGCCACGTTCACCGCCCAGGCCGCATCGCACGCGGCAGCTGCCCCGGCCAGCGGCGCGAAGCCGGCCGACAAGCCGATGGCCGCCAAGCCGGCCGACAAGCCGGCCAAGCCCGCGGCGAAGCCTGCGGACAAGCCCGCTGCCGCCAAGCCGGCCGCCTCTGCCGCCGACAAGAAGTAAGCCGCCCGGATACTTCGTTTCCGGTGCAACAAGGCAGGGCCGCGTGCCCTGCCTTTCTTCTTTCCTCGGTGTGCGCGTCGCGGTGCCGCCGGCAAAGGGCTAACCGAGCGGCGTGCCGTCGCGACGGTACAGGCGCGCCAGCTGCGCCAGGCGCGCCGCGTGCTCGGGCCGCACCTGGTCCCAGGTGAAGCGCCAGCGCCACCAGCCTTCACCCTGGCCGGGGAAGTTCATGCGCGCCTCGCTGCCCAGGCCGAGCACGTCCTGCATCGGCACGATCGCCGTGTCGGCGACGCTGGCCATGGCGGCGCGCACGAGGTCCCAGTGGATCTCGGTGCCGTCGCAGGCGAGCAGCTCGTGCACGTGCTGGCGCTCCGCCGGCGAGGCCTTGGCCCACCAGCCGCGGGTCGTGTCGTTGTCGTGCGTGCCGGTGTAGACGACGCTGTCGGCCTCGTGGTTGTGCGGCAGGTAGGGGTTGGCGCTGCCGCTGCCGAAGGCGAACTGCAGGATGCGCATGCCTGGAAAGCCGCAGCGGCGGCGCAGCGCCACGACGTCGGGCGTGATGACGCCCAGGTCCTCGGCGATGATCGGCACCGGCCCGAGCGCGCGCGCGATGGCGTCGAACAGCGCCTCGCCCGGCGCCGGCACCCAGCGCCCGTGCACCGCCGTCGGCTCGCGTGCGTCGATCTCCCAGCAGGCGGCGAAGCCGCGGAAGTGGTCGATGCGCACGAGGTCGACAAGCTCGAAGGTGCGCCGCACGCGCTGCACCCACCAGGCGAAGCCGTCGCGCGTGTGCGAGCTCCAGCGATAGAGCGGGTTGCCCCAGCGCTGGCCGGTGGCGCTGAAGACGTCCGGCGGCACGCCGGCCACCACCGTCGGGCGGCCCGCCGCGTCGAGCTCGAACAGCTCCGGCCGCGCCCACGCCTCGGCGCTGTGGTGCGCGATGAAGATCGGCGTGTCGCCGACGATGCGCACGCCGCACAGGTTGGCGTGGCGCTTCAACGCCGCCCACTGGCGGAAGAAGCGCCACTGGCAGAACTTGTGCAACGCGATGACCTCGGCGTGCCGCCGCGCCGCCTCGGCCAGCGCGCGCGCCTCGCGCAGCGCCAGCGTGGGCGGCCAGTCGGCCCAGCCGCGCAGCGGGTGCTCGGCGGCCAGTGCCATGAACAGCGCGTAGTCGTCGAGCCAGTCGGCGTGTTCGACGCAGAACGCGGCGTAGTCGGTGGCGAGCGCCGCGTGCTGCGCGCCGCCGCCGCCGGCGAACGCTGCCGCGGCCCGCTGCAGGCGCGCCATGCGCCAGGGCACCAGCGCATCGAAGTCGATGGCTCGTGGATCGGATTGCGGCGCGCCGGCCAGGTCCTGCGGCGAGAGCCAGCCGAGCGACTGCAGCTCGGCCAGGTCGATCAGCAGCACGTTGCCGGCGAACGCCGACGTGCTCATGTACGGCGAGTTCCCGGGCCCCACGCCGCCCAGCGGCAGGATCTGCCACAGCCGCTGCCCGGCCGACGCGAGCCAGTCCACGAAGCCATGCGCCTGCGCACCGAGGTCGCCGGCGCCGAACGGGCCCGGCAACGAGGTGGGGTGCAGCAGCACGCCGCTGGCACGGGGCAGGCGCATGGTCTCGGTCGCGGCCGATGCGAAGTTCAGGCGGCTTCGATCGTAGCGGCGGCGCGGTCGTGCCCGGCCGCGCCGAGCAGCACGAGGCTGTGCGCAAGCAACCGGTAGGGTGACGGCCCCTGGCCGTGGAAGCCGTTGTGCCCCGTGGCCTCGGCGCTGTCCAGCAGGCCCTCCCACACGCCGCCCGGCAGCGCGAAGTCGCGGTCTTCGCTGCCGGCGTTGACGAGCAGCAGCAGCGGCGCGCCTGCGCGCCCGGGCTTGCCGATCAGGCAGCCCAGCACGGCCTGGCCTTCGGCCTGCCAGTCGTGGCCGTGCAGGAAGTGGCCGTCGGCGCGCAGCCAGGTCAGGTCCGACAGGCCGTGGCCGTCGGCCAGCCCGTCGTACCAGCGCAGCGCGAACGGCAGCTTGTCGCGCCTGAGCGCCACCAGCCGCGCGACATAGCCGACGAGCGCCTCGTCGGCGTGCTCCCAGTCCAGCCAGGTGATGTCGTTGTCCTGGCAGTAGGGGTTGTTGTTGCCGCGCTGCGTGTGGCCGATCTCGTCGCCGGCGGCGAGCATCGGCGTGCCCTGCGACAGCAGCACGGTGGCCAGCAGCGCGCGGCGCACTCGACCGCGGCGCTCGTTGATGGCCGCGTCCTCTGTGGGCCCCTCGACGCCGAAGTTGGCGCTCAGGTTGTGCGCGTGGCCGTCGCGGTTGTTCTCGCCATTGGCGTGGTTGTGCCGCTCGGCGTAGCTGACGAGGTCGGCGAGGTTGAACCCGTCGTGCGAGACGACGTAGTTCACCGACTCGGCCGGCGAGCGGCCGCGCGGCTGGAAGATGTCCGACGAGGCGCACAGCCGCTGCGCGAAGGCGCCGCGCGTGGTGCGCTGGCCGACCCAGAACGCACGCATCGTGTCGCGGAAGCGGTCGTTCCACTCCAGCCAGCCGTTCGGGAACGCGCCGAGCTGGTAGCCGTCGTGGCCGAGGTCCCACGGCTCGGCGATGAGCTTCACGCGCTGCAGCAGCGGGTCCTGCGCGACGGCGGCGAAGAACGCCGCGTGGCGCTCGAACAGGTGTTCGCCGCGCCCGAGCACGGTGGCCAGGTCGAAGCGGAAGCCGTCCACGCCCATCTCGCCGGCCCAGAAGCGCAGGCTGTCCATCACCAGCTGCAGCATGCGCGGCTGGCGGATGTCCAGCGTGTTGCCGCAGCCGGTGTGGTTCTCGTAGTGCGCGCGAGCCGCGGGCGGCAGGCGATAGGCGGTGCAGTTGTCCAGGCCGCGCCAGGCGATCGTCGGGCCGGTCTCGTCGCCCTCGGCGGTGTGGTTGTAGACGACGTCCAGCAGCACCTCGATGCCGGTGTCGTGCAGCGCGCGCACCATGGCGCGGAACTCGTCGGCCGCCGAGAGCCCGCCGGCACCCGAGGCGTAGCGCGGCTCGGGGCAGAAGTAGCCGATGGTGTTGTAGCCCCAGTAGTTGACGAGCCCCATCTGCACGAGGCGCTGTTCGTCCAGGTGCTGGTGCACCGGCAGCAGGCACACCGCGGTGACGCCGAGCCGCTGCAGGTGCGCCCGCACCGCGGGCGACGCCAGCCCGGCATAGGTGCCGCGCAGCGCCTCGGGCACGCCGGGGTGCCGCCTCGTGAAGCCGCGCACGTGCAGCTCGCAGATCACGGTGTCGGCCAGCGGCGTGTGCAGCCGACCGCTCGCCGCGCCGTTCGCCGCGTCGCTCGCCGCGTCGCTCGCCGCGGCCGGGCGGGGCGCGCTGACGCGCGCTTTCAGCGCCCACGGGGCGTTGTCGCGCAGGTCCATGTGCGCCGGGTGCTGGCGGTCGGCGCCGAAGTGCTCGTCGCGCCATTCGAAGCGGCCGACGATCTCGCGCGCGTAGGGGTCGAGCAGCACCTTGTGCGGGTTGAAACGGTGGCCGCGGTCCGGGCGCCAGGGGCCATGCGCGCGGAACCCGTAGACGAGCCCCGGCGCGGCCCCGGGCAGGCGGCCGTGGAAGACGTCGTTCGTGCGCGCGGGCAGCGGCGTGCGCGCCAGCTCGTGCCGGCCCTCGGCATCGAACAGGCACAGCTCGATGCGCTGCGCATGCGCCGACGCGACGGCGAAGTTCACCGCGCCGCCGTCGTGGCACGCCCCGAGCGGCCAGGGCCGGCCCGGCAGCAGGCTCAGGCGCTGCATGGGCCGCCGCGGCAAGAGCGTCGGGCGCGGCGCGTGGGGCGCATGGGGCGCATGGGGCGCGTCGCGCGCGTGGCGCGCGCGGGGCAGCGAGGGCGGTTGCGGCGCCCGGGGCCGCGGCGACGAGCCGGTCGCATCAACGCGCCTGCGGCGCCACACCCCAGATCTGCTGCGCGTACTGGCGGATCGTGCGGTCCGAGGAGAAGCGGCCCATGCCTGCGACGTTGCTGATCGCCTTCGCGGCCCAGTCGGCCGGGCGGCGGTACAGGTCGTCCACGCGCGCCTGCGTCGCCACGTACGAGGCATAGTCGGCCAGCAGCAGGTAGTGGTCGCCGCCCCACAGCAGTGAATCGACCAGCGGCCGGTAGCGCCCCGGCTCCTCGGGCGAGAAGAGGCCGCCGCCGATGGCGTCGAGCACCGCCTTCAGCTGCGGGTTCGCCTCGGGGTAGCGCATCGGCTGGTAGCCGCCGGCGCGCAGCGCCGCGACCTCGGGCGTGCGCAGGCCGAAGATGAAGATGTTGTCGTCGCCCACCGCCTCGCGGATCTCGATGTTCGCGCCGTCGTCGGTGCCGATGGTGAGCGCGCCGTTGAGCGCCAGCTTCATGTTGCCGGTGCCCGACGCCTCGGTGCCGGCGGTGGAGATCTGCTCGGACAGGTCGGCGCCGGGCATGATGACCTCGGCGGCCGAGACGCCGTAGTTCGGCACGAACACCACCTTCAGCCGGCCACCGACGCGCACGTCGGCGTTGACGACGCGGCCGATGTCGTGCACGAGGTGGATGATGCTCTTGGCCGTGGCGTACGACGAGGCCGCCTTGCCGGCGAAGATCACGGTGCGCGGCACCCACGGCGCGCCGGGCTGCGCGAGGATGGCGAGGTAGCGGGTCACCACGTGCAGCAGGTTCAGCAGCTGGCGCTTGTACTCGTGGATGCGCTTGACCTGCACGTCGAAGAGGCTGGCGGGGTCGACCAGGATGCCGGTCGTCTCGGCGACGTAGCGCGCCAGGCGCTGCTTGTTGGCCGCCTTGGCCGCCATGAAAGCCTCGCGGAACGCCGGGTCGGCGCGCCGCTCGGCCAGCCCCTGCAGGCGCTCCAGGTCGAGCCGCCAGGCGCCGCCGAGCGCCTCGTCCAGCAGCGTCGCCAGCCCCGGGTTGGCCTGCGCCAGCCAGCGCCGCGGCGTCACGCCGTTGGTCATGTTCGTGAAGCGTTCGGGCCACAGCGCGGCGAAGTCGGCAAAGATCGTCTTCACCAGCAGGTCCGAGTGCAGCGCCGAGACGCCGTTGACCTTGTGGCTGCCGACGATCGACAGGTTGGCCATGCGCACGCGCTTGTCGCCGTTCTCGTCGATCAGCGACAGCCGCCCGAGGAAGCCGAGGTCGCCCGGCCGCTTCGCCGACGCCAGCTCCATCAGGTCGTGGTTGATGCGGAAGATGATGTCCAGGTGGCGCGGCAGCACGTGCCCGATCAGGCTCACGGGCCAGGTCTCCAGCGCCTCGGGCATCAGCGTGTGGTTGGTGTAGCTGAAGATGCGTTGCACGCTCGCCCAGGCTTCCTTCCAGGGCTGGCCGTGCTCGTCGACGAGCAGCCGCATCAGCTCGGCCACGCCGATGGCCGGGTGCGTGTCGTTGAGGTGGATCGCCACCTGGTCCGCGAGGTTGGCGAGCGTGCCGTGCTCCGCGAGGTGGCGGGCAACGATGTCCTGGATCGACGCCGAGGTGAAGAAGTACTCCTGGCGCAGCCTGAGCTCGCGGCCGGCCGGCGTGCTGTCGTTCGGGTACAGCACCCACGAGATGTTCTCGTACTCGTTCTTCACGCCGGCGGCACGCTGGTAGTCGCCGGCGTTGAAGGCGTGCAGGTCGATGTGCGCCGGCGCCGCCGCCTTCCACAGCCTGAGCGTGCTGACACGCTCGGTGCCGTGCCCGGGCACGACCATGTCGAAGGCCTTGGCGGCCACGTCGCCGGCCGGGCGCCACGCAGCCTTCTCGTCCTCGCCGTGGCCGCTGCGCTCGACCCAGCCGCCGAAGTGCACCGGGTACGTGACGTCGGCACGCGGAAACTCCCACGGGGTGCCGTTGGCCAGCCACGGGTCGGGATACTCCACCTGGCGGCCGTGGTGGATCTCCTGCGCGAACATGCCGTACTCGTAGCGGATGCCGTAGCCGAACGAAGGCAGGCCGAGCGTGGCCATCGAGTCGAGGAAACACGCGGCCAGGCGCCCGAGGCCGCCGTTGCCGAGCGCCGCGTCGGGCTCGTGTGCGGCCACGTCCTCGAGGGTGCGCGCGTGCGCGGCGGCACCGGCGGCGGCGCCACGGTCCAGGCCGAGGGCGGCCAGCGCGTTGCCGAGCGTGCGCCCCATCAGGAACTCCATCGACAGGTAGTACACCCGCCGCGCCTTGGCGGCACGGTCGGCGGCGTGCGTGCGCACGAGGCGCTGCGAGAGCTCCTCGCGGGCCACCTGCGACACCGCGGCCAGCAGGTCGCTCGCGCTGGCCGCCGAGGTCTCGACGCCCACCGTCTTCAGCAGGTGCTCGTCGAGGCGCGCGGCGACCGCGGCCTGGGCCAGCGGCAAGGAGGTATCGGGAGCGTTCACCGGCGCGGTCGTTCCGTGGATGCAGGGTTGCCGGGCAGTTTCCATGCCACCCCGTGGCGCGTCAATTCCGCGGCGTGCCAACCATGCGACGATACAGGCGTGCACCGTTGCGTTCGGGCATCAAACCCGTCATGGTGCACACCGACCCGGGATGGAACAAAGGAAGCCACCGATGAGCCGACCCGTGAGCCCGAACGAGCTGGCCCTGGGCCTGGACCTGCCCAAGCGCGCCGTGGCGCTGGTGCTTGCAGGCGGCCGCGGCAGCCGCCTGAAGCACCTGACCGACCGGCGCGCCAAGCCCGCCGTCTACTTCGGCGGCAAGTTCCGGATCGTGGACTTCGCGCTGTCCAACTGCATCAACTCGGGCCTGCGGCGCATCGGCGTCATCACGCAATACAAGAGCCACAGCCTGCTGCGCCACCTGCAGCGCGGCTGGGCGTTCATGAAGAGCGAGCTGAACGAGTTCGTCGACCTGCTGCCGGCGCAGCAGCGCGTCGACGAGGAGAGCTGGTACCGCGGCACGGCCGATGCCGTGTACCAGAACCAGGACATCCTCGCCGCCTACGGCGCCGACTACATCGTCGTGCTCGCCGGCGACCACGTGTACAAGATGAACTACGCGCTGATGCTCGCCGACCACGTCGCCAAGGGCCGCGAATGCACGGTGGGCTGCATCGAGGTGCCGCGCATGGAAGCCACCGGCTTCGGCGTGATGGCGGTGGACGAGCGCGACATGATCGTCGACTTCGTCGAGAAGCCGGCCGACCCGCCGGCGATGCCGGGCAAGCCCGAGCGCGCGCTCGCCAGCATGGGCATCTACGTCTTCAACGCGCGCTACCTGTACCGCGAGCTCGAGCGCGACATCCACGACCCGAGCTCGAACCACGACTTCGGCAAGGACATCATCCCGCACGCGGTGCGCCAGGGGCAGGCGGCGGCGCACCCGTTTTCGCTCAGCGCCGTGGGCACGCGGCCCGACGACGAGCCGTACTGGCGAGACGTCGGCACGATCGATGCTTACTGGGACGCGAACATCGACCTGACGGCCACCGACCCGCTGCTGAACCTGTACGACACGCGCTGGCCGATCTGGACCTACCAGCCGCAGCTGCCGCCGGCGAAGTTCGTGCACAACCTCGAAGACCGCCGTGGCCAGGCCATCGAGTCGCTCGTTTCGGGCGGCTGCATCGTCTCGGGAACGGTCGAGCGCACGGTGCTCTTCTCGAGCGTGCGCGTGCACTCGTATGCCCACGTCAAGTGGGGCGTGCTGCTGCCCGGCGTGCAGGTGGGGCGCGGCGCGCGCCTGAACCGCGTCGTCGTCGACCGCGGCTGCGTCATCCCCGACGGCATGGTCATCGGCGAGGACGCCGACGCCGACGCGCAGCGCTTCCTGCGCAGCGAGGGCGGCGTGACGCTCGTGACGCGCGAGATGCTGGCACGGCTGGCCTCGTGAAAGCCCCCGCGTCGCCACCGCGCGTGCTGCACGCCGCGGCCGAGGTGTTCCCGCTCGTCAAGACCGGGGGGCTGGCCGACGTCGTCGGCGCGCTGCCCAAGGCGCTGAACGCGGCCGGGCTGCACACGCGGCTCGTGCTGCCGGGGCTGCCGGCGATCGTCGACGCGCTGCTGCACCAGAAGACGCTTTTCACCTTCGGCCCGCTGTTCGGCGCGGCGCGCATCAGCGTGCGCCTGGGCCGGCTGCCGTTCAGCCATGTCGAGACCTATGTCGTCGACGCGCCGTACCTCTACCGGCGCGCCGGCAGCCCCTATCAGTCGCCCGAGGGGCACGAGTGGCCCGACAACCTGCAGCGCTTCGCGCTGCTCGGCTACGTGGCGGCGCACCTGGCGGCCGGCGAGATCGACCCGGGCTGGACGCCCGACGTGCTGCACGCGCACGACTGGCACGCGGCGATGGCCTGCGCCTACATGACCGCGCATCCGGCCACGGCGGCGGCCAGTGTGTTCACGGTGCACAACCTGGCCTACCAGGGCCTGTTCCCGCACGACGACTTCCGGCTGCTCGGCCTGCCGGCCGGCTTCATGCACGCGCAGGGGCTGGAGTTCCACCACCAGGTGTCGTTCATGAAGGCGGGGCTGAAGTACGCGCGGCGGGTGACGACGGTGAGCCCGACCTACGCGCGCGAGATCGCCACGAGCGAGTTCGGCTTCGGCCTGGACGGCGTGATCCGCGGCCGCGGCCGCGACGTCTCGGGCATCCTGAACGGCGTGGACTGCCAGGTCTGGAACCCGCGCACGGACACGGCGCTGGCCACCCGCTACGACGCCGACGACCTGGCGGGCAAGCGTGCCTGCAAGCGCGCCCTGCAGGTCGAGCTTGGTCTCGAAGTGCATGACGACACGCCGCTGTTCGGCGTCGTCAGCCGCCTCACTTCGCAGAAGGGCCTCGACCTCGTGCTGGCGGCCCTGCCGGCGCTGCTGCGCGAAGGCGCGCAGCTGGCATTGCAGGGCAGCGGCGACGCGGCGCTCGAAGCGGCGTTCGTGGCCGCCGCGCGCCAGCACCCGCAACAGGTGGCCGTGCGCATCGGCTACGACGAGGCGCTGGCACACCGGCTCATCGCCGGCGCCGACGCGGTGCTCGTACCGTCGCGCTTCGAGCCCTGCGGGCTGACGCAGCTGTACGCGCTGCGCTACGGCACGCTGCCGGTGGTGCGGCGCGTGGGCGGGCTGGCCGACACGGTGGTGGACGCCGGCCCCGGGGTGTGGCCGGCCGACGAAGCCACCGGCTTCGCCTTCGACGCCGCCACGCCGGCCGCCCTGGAGGGCGCGCTGCGGCGCGTGCTGGCGCTGTACCGGCAGGGCGAGGCCTGGGAACGCGTGATGCGCCGCGCGATGGCGCAGGACTTCTCCTGGGACGACGCGGCGCGGCAATACGCTACGCTGTACCGCGAAGTCGTCGCGGCCGGGCGCTGAACGCGACGCAGGTCGGCCGCAACCGGGTTACGCGCACCCGGCCCCGGCGTGTGGCGCAGGCGTCACAGCCGCATGCGCCTTGAGATCCGTCAACTCCGACGTCCCCCGGACTGGCAAGACTCGCCGGCAGCGGTTTGCGAAACGGCTTGGTGGCGGGATGCCGCCGGACTGCCGGGCGCGAGGGGCGGGCATTTGTTCGAGCGGGGTCACGCGGGGGAGCAAGGCGCCCGGCAAGGGGAGGGGCCGGCGCGGCACTGGACGAAGGCGACCGCCCTCGTGGCGCTCGGCGTCGTCGTGGCGCTCGCCGCCTGCACGGCCACCGGCCCCGAGCTCACGGGCACGAGCACGTCGGCCGGCGCGAACGGCCGCACGGACCCCGTTGCCGCAGGGCCGGCGTCGCCGCCGCCGGCCCGCATCGGGCCGCGCACCTGGGCCGACGAGGTCCTCTACTTCGTGCTGCTCGACCGCTTCGCCGACGGCGACCCCGGCAACAACCGCGGCGTCGATCGCCGCAACCCCGGTGGCTGGCACGGCGGCGACCTGAAGGGCCTGACGCAGCAGCTCGACGAGCTGCACGACCTGGGCGTCACCGCGTTGTGGGTCAACCCCGTGCAGCTGCAGCAGCCGCGCGGCATGGCGGCGCAGGCGCCGGGCACGGCCGGCTTCACGCACGAGCCCTTCCACGGCTACTGGATCGCCGACTTCACGCAGCTGGAGCCGCGCTTCGGCAGCGAAGCCGACCTGAAGCGCCTGGTCGAAGAAGCGCACCGGCGCGGCATCAAGGTGCTGCTGGACGTCGTCGTCAACCACGCCGGCTACTTCAACTCGTACACGGCGCGGCGCACCGCCGCCGGCGAGCCCTGGCTGCGCCCGGGCGAAGGCAACTGCGAGGTGAACCCCGTCACCTGCGCCGTGGGCGGCCTGCCGGACTTCAGGACCGAGATCCGCGAGGTCCGCGACCACGTGATCGACGCGAACATCGGCCTGGCCAGGCGCACCGGCCTCGACGGCTTCCGCCTGGACACCTACAAGCACGTGGAAAGCGCCGTGTGGCAGGAGCACCGGCAGCGCACGCGCGCGGAGCTCGGCCACGGCTTCTTCCTGCTCGCCGAGCACTGGGGCGGCACGGCGCAGTCGCTCGACGCCTTCTTCGAGCGCGACGAGGTCGACGCCGGCTTCGACTTCAGCTTCAAGGGCAGCTGCGAGGGTTGGGTGCTGGGGCGCGGGCGGACCGTCGCCTACGCCGCCTACCTGCGCAGCCGCCACCAGGTGCGCGCCGGCTACGTGCTGGCGCACTACCTGTCCAGCCACGACGAGCCGCTGATGCTCGGCAACCTGGGCGGCGACACGGCGCGCTTCCGCCTGTGCGTGGCGCTGCAGATGACCTCGCTCGGCATGCCGGTCATCTACTACGGCGAGGAGGTGGCACGCGGCGGCCATGAGTGGCCGTTCAACCGCAACGACATGCCCTGGGGTGCGCGCGACGTGCTGCCCGGCCGCGGCGTGCCGCGCGACGAGGGCCTGCGCGACCACTACCGCGAGCTGATCCGCCTGCGCCTGGCCCACCCGGCGCTGCGCCGCGGCGACTACACGATGCTCACGCAACCGGCCGACCGCGTGCTCGCCTTCATGCGCCGCGACGCCGCCAGCGGCGACGCGGTGATCGTGCTCGCCAACCGCGAGGACGAGGCGCTCGACGCCGACGTCGCGCTGCCGCCGGCCTGGAACGCCCCGGCGGCGCGCGACCGGCTCGGCGGCCCGGCCGGCGGCGCGCTCGCGCCGCCGCGCGTGCAGGACGGCCGGCTGAAGGTTGACGTGCCGGCGAAGTCGGTGCGCATCGTCGTGCCGTCGGCCCCCTGACGTCCGGCGAGGGCACGCACGCCATGGCTTCCATCACCCTCGAGCACATCGGCAAGTGCTACACGCCGGAGGTGGCGGTGATCCGCGACCTGAGCTTCGGCATCCGGGACGGCGAGTTCATGGTCTTCGTCGGCCCCTCGGGCTGCGGCAAGAGCACCGTGCTGCGCATGATCGCCGGCCTGGAGACGGTGACCAGCGGCCAGCTGCGCATCGGCGAGCGCGTCGTCAACGACGTGCTGCCGAAGGACCGCGACATCGCGATGGTGTTCCAGAGCTACGCGCTGTACCCGCACATGACGGTGTACGACAACATCGCCTTCGGCCTGCAGATCCGCGGCATGCCCGACACCGAGATCCGCCAGCGCGTGAAGCAGGCGGCGGACACGCTGGGCCTCGACGAGTTCATGGACCGCAAGCCCAAGGCGCTGTCGGGCGGCCAGCGCCAGCGTGTCGCGCTCGGCCGCGCCATCGTGCGCAACCCCTCGGTGTTCCTCTTCGACGAGCCGCTGTCGAACCTCGACGCCGAGCTGCGCGTGCACATGCGCGCCGAGCTCGCGAAGCTGCAGCGCCGGCTGAAGACGACCACCGTCTACGTGACGCACGACCAGGTCGAGGCGATGACGATGGGCCACCGCATCTGCGTGCTGCGCCCCTGCGGCAGCGACCCCGCGGTGAGCAACCTCACGCAGGTGGGCACGCCGATGGAGGTGTACGACACGCCGGCCAACGTCTTCACCGCCGGCTTCATGGGCACGCCGAAGATGAACCTGCTGAAGGCGCGCCTCGCCGACGACGGCGCCCACGTGCTGCTGCACGACGTGCGCATGCCGGTGGCGCCGGCCTTCCGCGACGCGGCGCGCCAGATGAAGGGGCGCGACGTGGTCCTCGGCATCCGCCCCGAGCACATCGGCGCCGAGCACGAGGTCGACTGGACGAGCGACACGCAGATCAGCGGTGCGGTGGAGATCCTCGAGCCGCTCGGCCACGAGGTCATCGTGCACTTCGAGGTGCACGGCGCCACCGTCTCGGCGCGGCTGCGCAGCCATCGCGCGCTGCCCAGCCCCGGCGACCCCATCACGCTGAAGGTGCGCGCCGATGCGATGCACCTGTTCGACCCGAAGACGGAGAAGCGGCTCGGCCTGTAGCGGCGCGCCGCACCCGCCCCCGCCACGAGACCAGGAGACGACGATGTTCCAGCCGACCTTCCACCCGCCGCGCGCCGCGCCGCGCAACACCCGGCATGGCACCGCTCCCGCCGCCCGGCGCAGGACGTTCGGCGTCGCGCTGGCCGCCGTCGCGATGGCCGGCCTGCTGGCCGGCGGCGTTGCCCGCGCCCAGGCCGCCAAGGAGATCGTCGTCTGGCACGCCTACCGTGCCGCCGAGAAGGCGGCGTTCGAGAAGGTGGTCGAGAACTTCGCGAAGACGCCCGCGGCCAAGGGCTTCAAGGTCTCGACGCTGGCCATCCCCTACGACGCCTACGCCGACAAGATCAGCGCCGCGGTGCCGCGCGGCAAGGGCCCGGACGTCTTCATCTACGCGCAGGACCGCCTGGGCGGCTGGATCGAGGCCGGCAAGACCGTCGAGCCGATCGACTTCTTCCTCGACAAGGCCACGCGCGACAGCCTGCTGCCCGGCATGCTCGACGCGATGACCTACAAGCGCGGCGTGTGGGGCCTGCCGATCAACTACAAGATGCCCACGCTCATCTACAACAAGGACCTCGTCAAGACGCCGCCGAAGACGACCGACGAGATGGTCAAGCTGGCGAAGTCGCTCACCAACGCCGCCAGCGGCCGCTACGGCCTGGCCTACTGGTACACGAACTTCTACTTCCACTCGGCGCTGATGAACGCCTTCGGCGGCGCCGTGTTCGACAAGGACGGCAAGCTCGTCGTCGACAGCCCGGCCACCGCGGCGTCGCTGAACCAGATGATGAAGTGGTTCAAGGACGGCGTGCTGCCCGCCGAGCCGAGCGAGGCGCTGATCGCCTCCATGTTCAACGAAGGCAAGGCGGCGATGGTCATCAACGGGCCGTGGTTCGTCGGCGACATCGACAGGAAGATCAACGTCGGCTTCGCGCCGCTGCCGGTGGTGGACGCGACGAAGAAGCCGATGCGCCCGTGGATGACGATCGAAGGCGCCTACGTCGCGGCGAGCTCGGCGAACAAGGAGGTCGCCTACGAGTTCGCGCGTTACCTCACCGGCGAGGAGGCGGGCCTGGTGCTCGCGCTCGAAGGGCGCCAGCTGCACACCAACAAGGCCGTCTACGCCAACCCGAAGGTCGGCGCCGATCCGGTACTGCAGGCGTTCCGCGCGCAGCTCGAGAACGCCGAGCCGATGCCCAACCGGCCCGAGATGACGATGGTGTGGTCGCCGGCGACGACGGCGATGAACAAGATCGTCAAGGGCAACGCGAGCGTCGAGGCGGCGCTGAAGGAGGCGGCCGGCAGCATGCAGGAGAGCATCGCCGCGCTGCGCAAGGGCCGGTGACGTCGGTCGCCCGCGTGCCCTGACCGCACGACCCCGCACCGCCGGCCCGACCTGCCCGCGCTCTCGCGATGGACTGGCTCAAGCGCAGCGCCTCGGTCGCCCTGGCGGCCGCACTGGGGATCGTGCTGGCCGCCAGCGGCTGGCTGCACGCCGGCGTTGCCGCCGACCTGGCCGGCGCGCAGCGCGAGCGCGGCGTGCTGCTGCTCGCCAATGCCGTGGCCGCTTCGCTGGCCGGTGCCGACGAGGCAACGCAGGCCGGCCGCCTGGCGCTGTGGCAGCGCGAGCACCCGGCGCTGCGCGAGGTGCGGGTGGTCGTCGGCCGCGACCTGCAAGCCTCCACCGTCGCGGCCGACGAGGCGCCGCGCGCCCTGCGGCGCGAGGAGAAGCCGCTGTTCGACCTGGCGCGCGAGCTGCGCGCCGCCGAGGAGACCAACCTCGGCGAGGGCAAGGCGCGCAAGAAGACCGTGCACGTCGACGGCGCGCGCATGGAAGACGTGCTCACTGTCAGCGTGCCGCTGCGGGGCGCCGGCGGCGAGGCCGGCCAGCCTCGCGCGGACAGGGGGCCGGTCGAAGGCATGGTGCAGGCGCGGGTGCAGGTCGGTGCCGCCCGCGGCACCGCGGCCGGCGAGGGCGCCCGGCGCGGCGTGGCGGGTGAGCGCCGGAGGCGGCGTCGGGGGCTCGGGCTCGCGCTCGCCGCCGCCGGCGCGGCGCTCGGCGCCTTCCTGCGCATCCGCCCCGAGCGGCGCTTCGACCTCGCGCGCGGTGTCGCCGTGCTGGCGCTGCTGGCCGGCTCGGCCTTCTTCCAGCAGCAGCAACTGGCGCGCATGGCCGAGACCACCGCCGCCAGCGACGCGGCCATCGCCGGCGTGCAGGCGGCGGCCGCCGCCACCTTCCGTCGCAGCGGCGTGCCGATGCCGGCCGGCACCGCGAGCGCCTGGGACAGCGACGCCTACGGCCGCCCGCTCGGCCTGCTGGCGCCCGACGGCACCCTGCTGGACAAGGCCAACCTCGCCGCCGCCTCGCACGCGTCGTTCCTCAGCCGCAGCTTCGTCGCCATCGACCTCCTCGGCGTGGCGCTGCTGCTTTTCTTCGTGCAGGGCTACGCGGCGCGCACCGCGCGCGCCCTGAAGGCGAACCGCTTCGCCTACGCCTACGTGGCGCCGGCGATGCTCGGCATGCTCGTGCTCGTCTTCTTCCCGTTCCTCTACGGCATCGCGCTGGCGTTCACCGACACGACGCTGTTCAACGAGCATCTGCCGTTCCGCGAGCGCTGGGTCGGCCTGGCGAACTTCTTCAACATCCTCGGCGACTTCGACATCGTCAAGACGACGGCCGAGGGCACCGTCGTCAACTACCAGAACTTCTACTGGACGCTGATGGTGACGGTGATCTGGACCGTCACCAACGTCACCGTGGGCGTCACCTTCGGCTTCCTGCTCGCGCTGGCGCTGAACACCGAAGGCTTTCGCGGCAAGACGATCTACCGCGTGCTGCTGATCCTGCCGTGGGCGATCCCGAACTACATCACGGCACTGGTGTGGCGCGGCATGTTCCACCCGCAGTTCGGCGTCATCAACCAGGCGCTGCAGATGTTCGGCTTCGCGCCCGTGCGCTGGTTCGACGGCGTCGTCAGCTCGTTCATGACCGGGCTCGTCACCAACGGCTGGCTGAGCTTCCCGTTCATGATGGTCGTCATCCTCGGCGCGCTGCAGTCGATCCCGCGCGAGATGTACGAGGCCGCCGACGTGGAGGGCGCCAGCCGCTGGCAGCAGTTCCGGCGCATCACGCTGCCGCTGCTGCGACCCACGCTCGTGCCGGCGGTGGTGATCTCGGTGGTGTGGACCTTCAACATGTTCAACATCATCTTCCTCGTCTCGGGCGGCGAGCCGGCCGGCGCCAACGAGATCCTGGTCACCAAGGCGTACAAGATTGCGTTCGAGCAATACCAGTACGCCTACGCTGCGGCCTACTCGACGGTGATCTTCGTGATCCTGCTCGTGTACGGGTACTTCCAGACCCGCATCACGCGCGCCACGGAGAGCTACTGAGGAGGGGTGGGCGAGATGGCGCTTGGCCGGCCGAGGAACCCGCTGTGGCTGCACGCGGCGCTGATCGGCTTCACGCTGCTGACGGTGTACCCCGTGCTGTGGGTGCTGGCGCTCGCCTTCTCCGGCCAGCAGAGCGTGGGCCTGGTCGACCTGCCCAGGGACCCCACCGTGCTCGAGCGCGCCCGGGGCATCGTGCCGTGGCCGGCGCACGTGTCGTTGCGCAACTTCATCGAGGTGATGACCGAGCAGCCGTTCGGGCGCTGGCTGCTCAACAGCGTCATCGTCTCGGCGCTGACGACGCTGCTGGGCGTCTTCCTCGCCTGCACCGCGGCCTACGCCTTCAGCCGCTTCCGCTTCCCGGGGCGCAACCCCGGCATGCTCGCCTTCCTCGTGTCGCAGATGTTCCCGGGCACGCTGATGCTGATCCCGCTGTTCATCATCATCGTGAAGTGGCTGGGGCTGGGCAACAACTTCATCGGCCTGGTCATCGTCTACGCCACGACCGCGATCCCGTTCTGCGTGTGGATGCTGAAGGGCTACTTCGACACCATCCCGATCGACATCGAGGAGAGCGCGCGCATCGACGGCGCCAGCGCGCAGACGATCTTCCTGCGAATCATCCTGCCGCTGGCCAAGCCGGCCATCGCCATCACGGCGCTGTTCTCGTTCATGACGGCGTGGAACGAATTCATCCTCGCCTCGGTGTTCATGGAGAGCGAGGCCAACTACACGGCGCCCGTGGGCCTGCGCTTCTTCGTCGGGGGCTTCAGCTCGCAGTGGGGGTTCTTCGCCGCCGGCTCGGTGATCGTCTCGCTGCCCGTGGTGATCCTGTTCATGTTCCTGCAGAAGTACCTCGTTTCCGGCCTCACCGCCGGCAGCGTCAAGTGAGGCGTGTCCAGTCCGCAAGCGGCCCGCGCCACGCTTCACTTCCCTTGACCCAAGACCCACCCAGAGGAGATCACGCATGAAACACGCAACGCGCCCGATGCGAGCGCTGGCCGCGGCCGCCGCTCTGGCCCTCGGCGCCGCCGGCGCCGGTGCCGTCGAGTTCACCGACCCGCGCGGCGACGACAAGGGCCCCGGCAACTACACCTACCCCACCGACGGCGCCTACAAGGCCGGCTCGTTCGACCTCGTGAAGTTCAGTGCCGTGAAGAGCGGCGCCAACGTCGACTTCTCGGTCGACGTGGCGAGCAACCTCGAGGACCCCTGGGGCATGGGCGTCGGCTTCGCCGTGCAGATGGTCTTCATCTTCGTGAAGACCGGTGCCCCCGGGGGCCATGCCGACACCTGGACCGGCGTGAACGTGAAGTTCGCGCCCGGCCACGAGTGGAACAAGGTCATCGTGCTGTCGCCGCAGAAGAAGGCGCGCGTGACCAGCGAAGCCGACGCCAAGCTCGGCGCGCTGGCCAAGGACGTGCTGGTGCCCAACATCACGCGCGGCCGCGGCCGCACGATCACCGGCTCGATCCCGCTCGCGGACCTCGGCGGCGACGGCAACGTCGACGGCTGGAGCTACCAGGTCGTGATGCAGTCCAACGAGGGCTTCCCCGCCGCCACCGACTTCCTCACGCGCAAGGTCAACGAGTACGAGGGCCAGCACCGCTTCGGCGGCGGCAACGACGCCGACTGCGACCCGCACGTGATGGACGTGCTCGACGGCGCCGACGCCAAGCAGGCCGAGATGCTGGCCCACACCTGCGCCCCCGACGGCAAGGCCAGCAAGCCGGCCACGCTGAAGATGGTCAGGAAGTGATCACCACCCCACCCGACAAGCGAGGAGAACCGTGAAACCCCATGCCCTCAAGCCCGTCGTCGCCGCGGCACTGCTGGCCCTGGCCAGCACCGGCGTCATGGCCCAGAAGCTCGACTTCAGCGGGTCCAACATCTACATGAAGTTCCTCGACGGCGACCAGCGCCGCGCCAGCGACAGCAGCGCCGACACCGCCACCGGCTCCGACCAGGGGCAGTGGACGGAGTTCGAGCTGCGCATCAAGGCGACGATCTCGCGCCAGGTCGAAGCCGGCGTGCGGCTGCAGAGCCGCAGCTCGGCGTCGTACTGGACCAACTTCGGGTTCGCCAACAACGAAGGCTTCACCGACACCAACGCACGACCGACGCAGAGCAAGTTCATGAAGCTGCGCGGCGCCTACGTGCTGCTGACGCCGGGCTACAAGTGGCTCGACCAGGCGTTGATCGGCTCCAGCGACTGGGGCCAGTTCGACCCCTTCACGGTCGGCGTCGTGCGCTACATCGACCGCGACAACTACAACGGGCTGTACTTCAAGGGGCCGCTGCCGCTGCAGGGCGCCAGCTGGGAGTTCGGCCGCCTGTCGCTGCCCAACTATCTGCAGAACAACTACGGCCAGGGCGCGGCCTGCTGCAGCAGCGACGAGACGCAGTACAACGAGGCGGTCTACATCGGCCAGCTGAAGGGCACGCTCGGCCCGGTGCGACTGGCCACGAGCTACCAGTTCTTCAACGACCGCATCCTCGAGGACACCGACGGCACCGACCTCAACGGACGCGACAGCCGCACGTTCGCCAAGAGCCAGGTCGCGATGCTCAAGGGCGAGGGCAGCGTGTGGGGCATCGACCTCAAGGGTGCCCTCTACGGCTCGATCTACGAGGCACCGCTGTTCGACCAGCCGTGGATCAACTCGCCGAAATCCGACGTGCGCGGCAAGGCGATCAAGCTCGACGCGGCCTTCGCCTCGCTGCCAGTGGCCGGCCTGTCGGTCAATTACCAGTACTTCAACATCGGCGCGGGGTTCTACAGCAACACGGCGTCGCGCCGCGAGGTCGACGTGCTGCTGACCGAGGGCTCCGAGGCGGCGTGGCACCGGTGGGGCCAGTCGCTGTGGCTCGGCGGCGCGGCCAGGGACTACCAGCAGGCCCCGTCGTCGGCCAAGTGCTTCGTCAGCGGCGGCGGCGTCTGCCGCAGCGACAGCGGCCTCGCACCCGGTGCCAACGGCCTCGTCGACAACGACTTCATGGACTTCGACGAGGCGCCTGCCGAATCGGTGCAGGGCTGGAAGGGCCACACCGTGCTCGTCAACTACGAGGTGGCGAAGATCCCGATGGCGCTGGAGCTGACGCGCATCGGCTACAACTACAACCGCCAGGGCATCACGACCGCCCTGACGAACTACTTCGCGACCAACAACGATCGCCGCACGAACATCGGCGTGTTCAAGATCGGCTATGTCGTGCCGGCGATGGGCGGCATCGAGCTGGGTGCCAAGGTCAAGCGCGTGCTCGACAAGAACAACTTCTCGATCGCTGCCGCCGCCGACGACCGCGAGACGCGCGACAGCGGCTACACGCTGTCGGCCGGCAACCAGCTCTTCGGCGACCTCTACGGTGCCTTGTCGTATGGCCGCTACACGCGCGAGATCCGTACACCGGGCCTGGACATCGACAACGAGAAGACCATTGCCGGCGTTCGGCTGGCGTACAACCTGGCGGGCTTCGAGACCGGGCTGTTGTCGCAGTGGATCAGCGGCGATGGCGATCCGGGCGAGACCGGTACGCGCGCCAGCATCAAGCAGTACCGGATGAAGGCGTTCGTGAAGGCGATCTTCTGAGGCGGCGGCGCGATCGGCCCGCCGCCCCGGCCGGCCCGACCGGCCGGGGCCCGCTGCGTGGGCCGCTCCGCCGTGCGCGTTTGGCTGTACGCTTGCCCGACATCGCGAGGATCCGGCCCATGACGATCCGTTCGCTCGCCGTGGCGCTGCTGTTCGGTGTCGCCGTGCCGGTGGCTTCCCTGGCGCAACCCGCGCCGCTGTTGAGTCTCGCCGACGCCGAGGGCGACGACGACGGTGACGGCACGCTCGTCTACCCGCGCGAGCCTGTCGCCGAACCCGGCGACCTCGACCTGCGCTCGCTGCACGTCTTTGCCGAGCGCGGAGAACTGCGCTTCGAGGCCACCTTCGGCAACGCCGTGCGCGACCCCGCGCAGGTCAAGCCGGGCCTTCTGGGCAACGAAGACCTGTCGCTGTTCGCGCGGCGCGGCTTCTACGCCTTCAACCTGGACATCTATCTCGACGTGGACCGTGTCGCGGGCTCGGGCCACACGGCCCTGTTGCCCGGGCGGCGAGCGCGCACCGACCCCGCGCACGCCTGGGAGCGCGCGATCGTGCTGACACCGCGGCCGGAGCTGATGCGCCGCCAGCTGCGCGACGCGCTCGTGGAAGGCGGCGTGCCCGCCGGCACCGACGTCGATGCCACGCTCGATGCCGAGGTCTTCTTCGCGCGCGACGTGCGCGTGCGCGGGCGCAGCGTGAGCTTCACCGTGCCGGCGCGCTTCGTCGACGCGAAGGCGCTGCTGGGCGGTTCGCTGATCGCGGTGGTCACCGCGGCCAAGCTGAGCATCGAGTCGGACTGGCTCGGCGGGCTCGTGCGAGGCGGGTCGGGTGCCGAGCCGGCGATCGTGCGCCTGCCGCTGGGCGTTGCCGCGCCGGAGGCGGGGCGGCCGGCCATCGCGATGGGCTATCGCGGCACGGCCGCGCCGACCACGGCCGTCGTGGACCTGCTGGCCGGCAACGGGGCGCCGCAGCGGGCGCAGCTGGCATCGGGTGTGCTGAGCGGGATCGCGGCCCCGGGCACGTCGCCCGCACCGGGCGTGCCGGCGGTCAACCCCTGGCTGAAGGCGGCACTGGCGGGGGCCGGGGCCACGGCGTCACCGGCCGCCGCAGCCACGCCAGCGCTCACGGCGGCGCCTGCGGCCCGCGCTGCCGCGGGGTCGGCGCCGGCCGATGCGCGCGCGGGCGCCTCCGCGCCGGCACCCCGCGTGCGCGACGCCGCCTACCTCGAGGAGCAGGAGAACCGGCTGCGCACGCTGCGCCGGCTGCGCGACGCCAATCTCCTCACCGAGGAGGAGTACCAGCGCAAGCGCCGGGAGGTCATCGACGCCCTGTAGGCCGCTCCGGCGCCGCCCCGGTGCACTTCGGGCGGCAGTCGGCCCGGAAGGCCTTCCCTCTGACCTTCTCAGTGCGCCGCGTGCGCCTTCTCGCCGGCCCTCAGCCGGTACGCCGTGCCGCAGTACGGGCAGCGCCCCTCGCCTGTCTTCGCCACGTCGATGAAGACCTTCGGGTGGTTGCTCCACAGTGGCATGCGCGGATTCGGGCAGAAGGTGACACCCGGCCCCATCAGCTCGGCGGCGGCCAGCTCGACCACGGCCTTCGGGGCGGTGCCCGCAACTTCGTTCATCGCCACCCCCGCCCTCACACCGGCGTCAGCCACTCGGCGTACTTCGCCGTGCGGCCGTTGACGATGTCGAAGAACGCGCTCTGGATCTTCTCGGTGATGGGGCCGCGGCTGCCGCTGCCCAGCTCGATGCGGTCGAGCTCGCGGATCGGCGTCACCTCGGCCGCGGTGCCGGTGAAAAACGCCTCGTCGCAGATGTACACCTCGTCGCGGGTGATGCGCTTCTCCACCAGCGGCAGGCCGAGGTCCTTGCAGATGTGGAAGACCGTGTTGCGCGTGATGCCGTTCAGCGCACCGGCGCTCAGGTCGGGCGTGCAGACGGTGCCGTTCTTGATGACGAAGAGGTTCTCGCCCGCGCCTTCGCTGACGAAGCCCGAGGCGTCGAGCAGCATCGCCTCGTCGTAGCCCTCGTCGGTGGCCTCCATGTTGGCGAGGATGCTGTTGGTGTAGTTGCTCACCGCCTTGGCCTGCGTCATCGTGATGTTGACGTGGTGGCGCGTGTAGCTGCTGGTCTTCACGCGGATGCCACGCTTCAGCCCTTCCTCGCCGAGGTAGGCCCCCCAGGCCCACGCGGCGATCATCAGGTGGATCGTGTTGCCCTTGGGGCTCACGCCGAGCTTCTCGCTGCCGATCCACGTCAGCGGGCGCAGATAGCAGCTGTCGAGCTGGTTGGCGCGCACGACCTCGCACTGCGCGTCCATCACCTGCTGCATGGAGTAGGGAATCTTCATTCGAAGGATCTTGGCGCTGTTGAACAGGCGCTCGGTGTGCTCGCGCAGGCGAAAGATGGCAGTCTTGCCACTTGCCGTCTTGTACGCGCGCACGCCTTCGAAGGCGCCGCAGCCGTAGTGCAGCGTGTGCGTCAGCACGTGGATCCTGGCATCGCGCCAGTCGACGAGGCGGCCGTCCATCCAGATCTTGCCGTCGCGGTCGGACATCGACATGGGTTGCTCCTAGAGGGGCCGGACTCCGCAGGGCGTGGAGAGCGGCGAGAGGGCTCGATTCTAGGTTCCGGGTCCGTCCGGCCGGGCCGCCGCATCGCCCGCGCCGGCGGCCGGCGCCTCGGCGCGCTCGAGCGTCCAGCGCGCCAGGCGCCCCTCGCGCAGGTGCACGAGCACGCGGTCGCCCGCCGCGTCGCTCCAGGCGAAAGCCTCCTCGGCCGACCCTGGGGGGGAGGCGTCGGCCTTGCGACCGAGGCTTTTCGTGAGCTTGAGGATCTGCGGCAGCCGCATGCCCTCGTGCAGCTGCGCGTGCAGCATGACGGCGCTGGCGACGCTGCCCACGGGCCGGCCGGCGGCATCGCGCAGCACGCGCAACGATCGGCTGAACTGCAGCAGCAGCCAGAAGGCGATGACGGTGACGGCCAGCGCCACGCCGCGCCAGCCGTAGCCCGCGTAGCCCACGGCCACGGCCAGCACCGCGAGGCCCCAGCCGAGCGCCGCGTTCACGGGCCCCTCCGGTCCGGCCCTGTCGCGGCCGCAGAATCGCGCCGTGGACGACACGCTGCACCGATCCCTGCACACATGGGTCATCAACCTAGATCGGGCGCCCGAGCGGCTGGCGCGCGTGCGCGCGCAGCTCGACGCCCTCGGCCTGCCGTGGACTCGCCTGCCCGCCGTCGACGCACGCGCGCTGACGCCGGCGCAGGCCGCGTCGCTCGACGAGGCGGCCTACCGGCGCAAGCACGGCATGGCCTCCTCGGCCGGCGAGCTGGGATGTTATCTCTCGCACATCGAGGTCATGCGCGCCCTTCTCGCCGGGCCGCACGAGTACGCGCTGGTCCTCGAGGACGACGTGCTGCTGCACGCCAGCCTGCCGGCCGTGCTGCAGGGTCTGCTCGCCTGCCGCGGGCGCTGGGACGTGGCCAAGCTCTCGGCCGTGCATTCGGGCACGCCGGTGCGCTACCTCGAGGTGGCGCCCGGGCATTGGCTCGCGGTGATGCTGACCCGCTGCACCGGATCGAGCGCCTATGTGCTCAACCGCCGCGCGGCCGAGGCCTACGTCGCCGGCCTGCTGCCGATGAGCCTGCCGTACGACCATGTGTTCGACCAGGGCTGGCGCTTCGGCCTGAAGTTCCGCCTCGTGACGCCCACGCCCTGCGGACACGACGAGGTGATCGCCTCGACCATCACGTCGACGGCGAGCCGCAAGTTCGCGAAATGGCGGCGCCTGCGCACCTACGCCTACCGCTTCGGCAACGAGCTGCGCCGCGTGCGCTACGGGCTCGTGCACGCGCTGCGCGAGCGGTGGCAGAGCCGCCGCTCGCGGGCCTCCGCGGCCCCGGCACGCGCCTGAACGTGCGCCGCCGTCCTCAGGCCGTGGGGCGCGAGATGTCCGCGCGCAGCGCCGGCGGCAGCCGGTCGAGCAGGAAGCGGATGGCCAGCGGCACCAGCACGATGTCGTCGACGATGCCGAAGACCGTCAGGAAGTCCGGGATCAGATCCAGTGGCCAGATCACGTAGGCGACGATGGCCACCGCGCCGGCCTTCAGCCACAGCGGCGCCTGCGGATGCTTCAGCGCCCGCCACAGCAGCCGCGCGTCGCCGCGCACCACGGACCACAGCACCGCGAGGCGTTTCCACATGATCGGCATCCTCCTCGGCCCGCCGGGTGCCGGCCGCACCCGGCAACGTGCGGGCAGTATGGCCCGCGGACAAGGGCCGCCGGCCCGCCTCAGGCCAATGACCGGACGGCGTCGATGGCCTCCTCGATGCGCCGTACGGCATGCACTTCGAGGCCCTCGATCGGCTTCTTCGGCGCGTTGGCCTGCGGCACGACGGCGACGCTGAAACCGAGCTTGGCCGCTTCGCGCAGCCGCTCCTGGCCGCGCGGCGCCGGACGCACCTCGCCGGCCAGCCCGACCTCGCCGAAGGCGATGAAGCCGCGCGGCAGCGCGCGTGCGCGCAGGCTGCCCTGGATGGCCAGCAGCACGGCGAGGTCGGCCGCCGGCTCGTCGATGCGCACGCCGCCCACGGCGTTGACGAAGACATCCTGGTCCATGCACGAGACGCCGGCGTGCCGGTGCAGCACCGCCAGCAGCATCGCCAGGCGGTCGCGGTCCAGCCCCACTGAAAGCCGCCGCGGGCTCGCACCGCCGCTGTCCACCAGCGCCTGGATCTCCACCAGCAGCGGCCGCGTGCCTTCCAGCGTGACGAGCACGCACGAGCCCGGCACCGGCTCGCCGTGCGTGGAAAGGAAGATCGCGCTCGGATTGGCCACGCCCTTCAGGCCGCGCTCGGTCATCGCGAACACGCCGATCTCGTTGACGGCGCCGAAGCGGTTCTTCACCGCCCGCACGAGGCGGAAGCTGGAGTGCGTGTCACCCTCGAAGTAGAGCACCGTGTCGACGATGTGCTCGAGCACCCGTGGCCCGGCGAGCGCGCCTTCCTTCGTGACGTGGCCGACGAGCACGAGCGCGATGCCCGGCGGCCCGCCCGATCCGCCCGATCCGCCCGGTCCGCCAAGTCCACCCGATTTGGCCACGCGCGTGAGCTGCGCCGCGCACTCGCGCACCTGCGTCACCGAGCCCGGCGCCGACGTCAGCTCGCTCGAGTACAGCGTCTGGATCGAATCGATGACGACCAGGGCGGGCTTCTCGGCCTCGATCGTCGCGAGGATGCGCTCGAGCTGGATCTCGGCCAGCACGCGCACGCGCGCGCCGGACAGGCCCAGCCGCCGCGCGCGCAGCGCCACCTGCGCGCCGCTCTCCTCGCCGGTGACGTAGAGCACCGGCAGGCGGGCGGACATCGCGTCCAGCGCCTGCAGCAGCAGCGTGCTCTTGCCGATGCCGGGGTCACCGCCGATCAGCACCACGCCGCCGGCCACGAGCCCGCCGCCGAGCACTCGGTCGAGCTCTTCCTGGCCGGTGCTCGTGCGCTCGCAGTCTGCCGCCTCGATCTCGGACAGCGTGGCCACGGCCTGCGCCGCCGCGCCTGCGCCGGCGGCGGAAAGCGCCTGGAAGCGATGCTTCTGCGGCGCTTCGGCCCGCACCTCGTCGAGCGTGTTCCACTCGCCGCAGTGCGGGCACTTGCCGAGCCACTTCGGGCTCTCGCCGCCGCAGGCGCGGCAGCTGAAGACGGTCTTCGCGGGCTTGGCGTGGGCCATGCGACGATTGTGCGGGGCGCGGGAACGCCCGCCCAGCCGGTCGCCGCCGCGCGTGCCCGTGCGCGTGCCCGTGCGCGTGCGCGCGCCCGCGCGCCGCGCTCAGCTCGACGTGCCGCCCGAGCCGCCCTTCATCTTGCCGACGACCAGCAGCAGCACGACCGCGCCGACGATCGAGGCGATCCAGCCCGCCCCCTGCCCGACCTGGTACCAGCCGAGCAGCTGGCCGACGAGGCCGGCGGCGAACGAGCCGGCCACGCCGAGCACGCAGGTCATGATCCAGCCCATCTTCTGCTCGCCGGGCACGACGAAGCGCGCGATGGCGCCGACGATGAGGCCGAGGATGATCGTGCCGATGATTCCGCGTTCCATGCCGGGGTTCTCCTCCGCGGGTTCGTTGCGTCTTCAGTCCACGGCGCGCACCGGCACCCGCCGCGCCAGCGCGCACATCAACTCGTAGCCGATCGTACCGGCGGCGCGTGCCACGGCATCGATCGGCAGCACGGCGCCCCCGGAGCCGCCGGGACCGCGGCCCCACAGCGTCACCTCGCTGCCGATGCCCGCCCCGGGCAGCCCCGAGAGATCGACCGCCAGCATGTCCATCGACACGCGGCCCACCGTCGTCGTGCGCATGCCGTCCACCAGCACCGGCGTGCCGGTGCCGGCGTGGCGCGGGTAGCCGTCGGCGTAGCCGCAGGCGGCGATGCCGATGCGCATTGCACGCTCGGCGGCGAAGGCACTGCCGTAGCCCACCGTGTCGCCGGGCTCGAGCTGCTGCGTGGCGATGAGGCGCGTGCGCAGCGTCATCGCCGGCTCCAGCCCCCAGTGCGCGGCGTCGTGCTCGGGAAAGTCGGGTGCGCTGCCGTAGGTCATGATGCCGGCACGCACCCAGTCGCCTGCGCCGTGGCCGCGCAGCGAGCCGGGCAACCCGTCGGCGCCGTGGTGGCGCAGGATGGCCGCGCTGTTGGCGACACTGCGCTCGCCGGGCAGGTCGCGCGTCACCGCGGCAAAGGCGCGCACCTGCGGTTCGATGCCGCGCGGGCCGTCGGCATCGGCGAAGTGCGTCATCAGGCCCACCTCGCCCACCTGCGGCAGCGCGTTGAGCCGCGCCCAGGCGGCGCGGTAGCTCTCGGGCCGGAACCCGAGGCGGTTCATGCCGCTGTTCATCTTCAGGAACACGTGGTGCGGATCGGCCGTGCGGTGCGCGGCGAGCCAGTCGATCTGCTCGGTGCAGTGCACCGTGTGCCACAGGTCCAGGCGCGAGACCACCTCCAGGTCGCGCGGCTCGAACACGCCCTCGAGCAGCAGCACCGGCCCGCGCCAGCCGAGGGCCCGCACGCGCTCGGCCTCGGCCAGGTCGAGCAGCGCGAAGCCGTCGGCGCGGCGCAGCCCCGCGTAGGCCCGCTCGATGCCGTGGCCGTACGCGTCGGCCTTCACCACCGCCCACAGGCGCGCGTCGGGCGCGGCACGGCGCGCCCGCGCCAGGTTGTGCGCGAGCGCGCCGGTGTGCACGAGGGCTTCGATCGGGCGGGGCATCTGCCGGGGCGGTTGTTCGCTGCCGCGCGACCCCCGGAGCGCGGGGTGCACGAGGGTGGCGCCGATTCTGGCATCGGCCTGCCCGCGGGAAGGCGCGTGCTATAAACCGCCGCCCCTTCGAGGCACCCCCCGAACGTCCCTGAGGAGACCAGGGCGGCGGGCGCGCGGCAACGAGCCGCGGCCCGCCCCAGCGCGATGCCCCGTCGCGCCTGCGCGCCGCACGCGATGAAAAAAGGCTTCTCCACCATCATGTCGGCGCAGTTCTTCAGCTCGCTGGCCGACAACGCCTTGTTCGTGGGTGCGGTCGAACTGCTGCGCAGCGGCGGCGCCGCCGAGTGGCAGCGCGCGGCGCTGGTGCCGATGTTCGCCCTCTTCTACGTCGTGCTCGCGCCTTTCGTCGGCGCCTTCGCCGACTGCATCCCGAAGGGGCGCGTGATGTTCGTCTCCAACAGCATCAAGATCGTCGGCTGCCTGATGATGCTGTTCGGCTCGCACCCCCTGCTGGCCTACGCCGTCGTGGGGCTCGGCGCGGCGGCGTACTCGCCGGCCAAATACGGCATCCTCACCGAGCTGCTGCCCGCCTCGCAACTGGTGAAGGCCAACGGCTGGATCGAGGGCCTGACGATCGCCTCGATCATCCTCGGCGTGCTGCTCGGCGGCCAGCTCGTCGGCGCGCGCGTGGCGGCCATGCTGCTGGGCGTGGATTTCCCGGTGCTGGACCTCGGCATCGACACCCCGCCCGAAGCGGCGATCAGCGTCATCGTCTTCATCTACGTCGTCGCCGCGATCTTCAACCTCTACATCCCGCGCACCGAGGCGCCGCTGATCCCGTTCAACCCCAGGCTGCCCGAGGTCGTGCGCGACTTCGCCGACTGCAACTCGCGCCTGTGGCACGACAAGCTGGGGCAGATCTCGCTCGCCACGACGACGCTGTTCTGGGGCGTCGCGGGCAACCTGCGCTACATCGTGCTCGCCTGGGCGGCGGCGGCGCTCGCCTACGACACGACGCAGGCGTCGCGCCTGGTGGGTGTGGTGGCCATCGGCACGGCGCTGGGCGCCGTGGTGGCCACGGTGATGATGAAGCTCGACCGCGCGACCTCGGTCATCCCGCTGGGCATCGGCATGGGCGTGCTCGTCATCGGCATGGTGTTCATCGACAACGTCTGGGTGGCGGCACCGTTCCTGACGCTGCTCGGCGCGCTCGGCGGCTTCCTCGTCGTGCCGATGAACGCGCTGCTGCAGCACCGCGGCCACAACCTGATGGGCGCCGGCCGCTCGATCGCCGTGCAGAACTTCAACGAGCAGGCCTGCATCCTCGGCCTCGGCGCGTTCTACGCCGGCATGACGCGCTTCGGCCTGTCGGCCTTCGGCGCCATCACCATCTTCGGCCTCACGGTGGCCGGCACGATGGAGCTCATCCGCCGCTGGCACGCCCGCAACCTGCAGCGCCACCGCGCCGAGGTCGACCACCTGCTGGCGATCGCGCGCACCGACGGGCACTGAGCGGTGGGCACTCAGGCCCCGCAGGCCCCGGCGGCAGCCGCGGGCGGGCCCGGCACGCGACGTTCGCGCCTGGCGATCGCCGGGCTGCTGTTCAACGCCTTCGCCTGGGGCGTCTCGTGGTGGCCGTTGCGCGAGCTCGGCGACCGCGGCCTGCACCCGCTGTGGACGACGGTGATCGTCTTCGCGCTCGGTGCGCTCGTCATCACGCTGGCGCGCCCGCGCGCCTGGGTGCAGCTGCTGCGCGCGCCGGCGCTGTGGTGGCTGGGGCTCGCCGCCGGCGCCACCAACGCCAGCTTCAACTGGGGCGTGACAGTGGGCGACGTCGTGCGCGTCGTGCTGCTGTTCTACCTGATGCCGCTGTGGGCGGTGCTGCTGGCACGCGTGCTGCTGCACGAGCCGCTGACCCGCGGCGCACTCGTTCGCCTGGCGCTGGCGCTTGCCGGCGCAGCCGTCGTGTTGTGGCCGGACGGCGCCGCCGCCGGCGGCGGCACCCCGCGCTGGCCGGTGCCGCACACGCTGGCCGAGTGGCTGGGGCTCGCGGGCGGCTTCACCTTTGCGCTGACCAACGTGCTGCTGCGGCGCGAGGCGGCCGCGCCCGAGACGGCACGCGCGCTCGCGATGTTCGTCGGTGGCGCGCTCGTCGCCGGTGCACTGGCGCTCGGCCTCGGGCTGGTGGCCCAGGTGCCCTGGCCCGGGCCGGCGCCGGCCTGGGGCCCGGGCGTGGCGTTGCTGGCGCTGTGGTTCCTGGCCGGCAACCTCGCGCTGCAGTACGGCGCGGCGCGCGTGCCGGCCAACGTCACCGCCGTGGTCATGGTGAGCGAGGTGCTGTTCGCCAGCGCCAGCGCCGTGGCCCTGGACGCGGGCGAGGTGACCCCGCGGCTGGCGCTCGGCGCCGCGCTGATCGTCGGCGCGGCGCTGCTGGCGGCGCGGGAGTGAGGCCGGATCAGGAAGGCGCCCGGCCGGCGTTGGCCGCAGGCCGCACGCCGTGCCGGGCCAGGTACAGCGCCAGCTCCTCGTCGTCCAGCGGCTTGCCGAGGAAACCGTCGCAGCCGGCGAGCGCGCCGCGCACGCGGTCGAGCTCGGTGTGGTGCGCGGTGACCATCACCACGTTCGCCTCGGCCGTCTCGCGCTTGATGAGCTGGCACAGGCCGAGGCCGTCGAGCGGGCTGGCATCGCCCAGCTCCATGTCGAGGAAGACGAAGTCGTAGCGCTGGCGCGCCAGCCGCTCCAGCGCCGCGTCGCTGTGCGTCGCGGTGTGCGTGAGAAGGCCGAAGGGCACCAGCTTCTTCTGCAGGAAGCGCAGCGCGATGTCGCTGTCGTCGACGAGCAGTGCCGTGCTGGGTGCGCTTCCGCGGGCCGGCGGCGCTTCCTGCAGGTCGGGAAGCATCAGGTCGAGCGGCTCCTCGGCCGGCAGCAGCAGGTGGGCCGGCGGCTCCGGCCGCTGCGGGCGCGCCGGCTGGATGACGGTGCGGCGGCGGTTCGCCGCCTCCGCGGGCAGCCCGGCCGCCGATGCATGGCCCGGGCGGCGCCCGGCCGGCGGCGGCAGGCGGCGCGCGGCCAGCACGTCGAGCTCGCGCAGCACGCGCAACGGGTCGATCGGCCGCGCCATCCACGCGATGGCCCCTTGCGGCGCGCGGGCGCCGACGAACACCGTCTCCGGCAGGCGCTCGCCGGCCAGCACCACCTGCACCGAGGGGCCGTGGTCGGCGTCGGCGACGACGAAGTCCGCGTCGGCGAGCGCCGACACGAGGTCGTAGCGCGGCTCGCGCGTGCTGGCCAGGCGGAAGTACGAGGCGAGCGTGTTGCGCTCGAAGGCACTGAAGCCGAGCAACGCGATGCGGTGGTGCAGGTGCGTCATGGGCACGGGAGTGGCGCAGGCATCGTGCGGCGGCCCCGCCGCGGCGTCAATCGCCCGGCCGGTGGACGGCACGGCGGCACGGTGCGCCACTTGCCACGAAAGTCGATGCCCGCGACCCGGCCGGGGCACGCCGCTACGATCCACCTTTCCAGCCGACACCACCGCCTTGTCAGGAGCATCGCCATGCCGGGCACGATTCACGACTTCCAGTCGCTGTCGATCGCGGGCAAGCCCGCGCACTTCGCCAGCCAGCGCGGCAAGGTGCTGCTGGTGGTGAACACGGCCAGCGCCTGCGGCTTCACGCCGCAGTTCAAGGGTCTCGAGCAGCTCTGGCGCGACTATGGCGACCGCGGTCTTGTCGTCGTCGGCTTCCCGAGCAACGAGTTCGGCGCGCAGGACCCCGGCAGCAATGACGAAATCGCTTCGTTCTGCGAGATGAACTACGGCGTCAGCTTCCCGATGATGGCCAAGGTGCAGGTCAACGGCGACGAGGCGCACCCGCTGTGGAAGTGGCTCAAGTCCGAGGCGCCCGGCGTGCTCGGCAGCGAGGCGGTGAAGTGGAACTTCACGAAGTTCCTGGTCGGCCGCGACGGCCGGGTCATCAAGCGCTATGCCCCGAACGAGGCCCCGGAGTCTCTTCGCAGCGACATCGAGGCGGCGCTCGCCGCGCCGGTGCCGGCCTGAGCCCGCCCGCCCGAGCCCGCAAGCAGAGAGCCAGCCCATGTTCCAGCACCTCGAGCCGTACGCCGGCGACCCGATCCTCAGCCTCAACGAGGCGTTCCTGGAGGACCCGCGGCCGCACAAGGTCAACCTGTCGATCGGCATCTACTTCGACGACGCCGGCCGCATCCCGGTTCTGCAGTGCGTGCGCGACGCCGAGGCAAAGATGCTCGCCGAGGGCGGCGCCAAGCCCTACCTGCCGATCGAGGGCTCCCCGGCGATGCGCGAAGCGGTGCAGCACCTGCTCTTCGGCGCCGGCCACCCGGCGGTGAAGGCCGGCCGCATCGCCACGCTGCAGACCATCGGCTCCAGCGGCGGGCTGAAGGTCGGCGCCGACTTCATCAAGCGCTGGCTGCCCGAGAGCCAGATGTGGATGAGCGACCCGAGCTGGGACAACCACCGCGCGATGTTCGAAGGCGCCGGCGTCGCCGTGCACACCTACCCCTACTACGACCCCGCCACCGGCGGCGTGCGCTTCGACGCCATGCGCGAGGCGATCTCGCGCCTGCCGGCGCGCAGCGTCGTGCTGCTGCACGCCTGCTGCCACAACCCCACCGGCGTCGACCTCAGCCGCGAGCAATGGCGCGAACTGGTGTCGCTGCTGCAGCAGCGCGAGGTGTTGCCCTACCTCGACCTCGCCTACCAGGGCTACGGCGACGGCATCGCCGAGGACGCCTACGCGGTGCGGCTGCTCGCCGACAGCGGGCTCGTGTTCTTCGTCGCCAACTCCTTCTCCAAGAGCATGAGCGTCTACGGCGAGCGCGCCGGCGCGCTGTCGCTCGTGTGCGGCAGCGCCGCCGAAGCCGAGCTGGCACTCGGGCAGCTGAAGGCCACCGTGCGCCGCAACTACTCGAGCCCGGGCATCCACGCCGCCGGCATCGTGAGCCGCGTGCTCACGGAGCCGCCGCTGCGCAGCGCCTGGGAGGCCGACGTGGCGGCCATGCGCGAGCGCATCCAGGCGATGCGCAAGAGCCTGCACGCCACGCTCTGCGCGATGAAGCCCGGCCGCGACTTCGGCTACTTCCTCAGCCAGCGCGGCATGTTCAGCTACACGGGGCTCTCGGCAGCGCAGGTGGACCGCCTGCGCGAGGAGTTCGGCGTCTACCTCATCCGCTCGGGCCGCATCTGCGTGGCCGGCCTCAACACCGGGAACGTCGAGCGCACGGCCCGGGCGATGGCCGCGGTGATCGAGTAGGCGGCCCGCCCCCGCCAGCCGGCTCGCCGCCCGGGCGCGTCGGCGAGTTCCTGCCGTTTCGCCCCGATTTGGTGCGCGAGTGCGCCTCAAGGGCCGGGGCGCCTTGAAATATTGGTGGTAACCCTAATGTCTCGGGTCGGGACGCCGACAACAGACAAGCCGCCCCCAGTGCCGGGGTGTGGCCCGAGGATCCACCGTGAGCCAGATCACCCTGCTAGCCCCCGCCCCCGTCGCCACGCCGCGCGGCGCGGAGTGGGCCGCCAACGCCTTCGCCGCGCTGCTGCGCCTGTTCGAGCCGCCCAGCGAAGCCGATGTCGAGCGCCGGCTGCGGCGCCAGCGCGCCGAGGAAGCCGCCGGGCTGCGCCGTGTCGCCGCCGGCATCAGCAAGGTCGACCCGGCCCTCGCGGCCGACCTGTACGCGGCCGCCGACCGCCACCTCGCCGCCTGACGCCGACACGGCGCCCCAGGCGCGCGGCCGGCGCCGCAGACGGCGCTAGATGCAGCGCCCGCCGTCGACTTCCATGCACACGCCGGTGATCATGCTCGCCTCGTCGCTGCAGAGGAAACACGCGGCGTTGCCCAGGTCCTCGGGCTGAGAGAAGCGCCCGAGCGGGATCGTCGAGAGGAACTTCGCCCGCACCTCGGGCGTGTCCTCGCCCATGAAGCTCTTCAGCAGCGGCGTCTCGCCGGCCACCGGGTTGAGCGCGACGACGCGGATGCCGAACGGCGCCAGCTCCACCGCGTTGGCGCGCGTGGCGGTGATGACCCAGCCCTTGCTCGCGTTGTACCAACCCAGGCGCGGCCGCGGGCTCACGCCGGCCGTGCTGGCCATGTTCAGCACCACGCCACGGATGCCGCCGGCGCCCGGCGCGTTGGCCTTCAGCCGCGGCACCGCCTCGCGCATCGCGTAGTAGATCGCCTTCATGTTGACCGCGACGATGCGGTCGAAGTCGGCCTCGCTCACGCTCTCCAGCGGCCCGGGCAGGTGCGTGACGCCGGCGTTGTTGACGACGATGTCCAGGCGGCCGAAGTGCAGCTCGGCCGTCTGCATCATCAGCCGCACGTCGGCGGCATCGGCCACGTCGACCCGCAGCGCGCGGGCCGCCGCGCCGGCCGCCGCGGCGACGTCCATCGCCGCTTCGAGGTTGAGGTCGGCCACGACCACCTGCGCGCCTTCGGCGACGAACTTGCGCACGATGCCCGCGCCGAAGCCCGAACCGCCACCGGTGACGATGGCCACCTTGCCCTTCAGTCGCATCGCGCCCGTCTCCTCGTGCCTGTCCGCCGGTTCGCTCAGTCGTGCTTGATGGCGATCGTCTTCAGCGCCGAGAAGCCGTAGAGCGCCTCGAAGCCCTTCTCGCGACCGTGGCCGGAGTGCTTCACGCCGCCGAACGGCAGCTCGATGCCGCCGCCGGCGCCGTAGTTGTTGACGAACACCTGGCCGGCCTGCAGCCGGCGCGCCACGCGCCACTGGCGGCCGCCGTCGCGGGTCCACAGCCCCGCGACCAGGCCGTACGGCGTGCCGTTGGCGATGGCCACGCCTTCGGCCTCGCCATCGAACGGGATCACCGCCTGCACCGGCCCGAAGATCTCCTCCTGCGCGATGCGGTGCGCCGGGTTCACGTCGGCCACCAGCGTCGGCGGCACGTAGTAGCCGCCGCGCGGCAGCGTCGAGGGCATCGGTGCCTGGGCGGCCACCTTCAGGCCGCTCGACTTCACGACCTCGAGATAGCCCATCACGATCTCGCGCTGGCGGTCCGAGATCACCGGGCCGACGTCCAGGTCGTCGAGCGCCGGCCCGATGCGCAGGGCCCGGTAGCGCTCGGCCATGCGGCGCACGACTTCGTCGAACACCGGCCGCTCGACGAGGATGCGGCTGGCCGCCGAACAGGTCTGCCCGGCGTTCTGGATGCCGGCGTTGACCAGGAAGGGCAGCGCCGCGTCGAGGTCGGCGTCGGCGAAGACGAGCTGCGGGCTCTTTCCGCCGAGCTCCAGCGTCACCGGCACCGCGTTCTTCGCCGCCGCGGCCTGGATCAGCGCGCCCACGGCCACCGAGCCGGTGAACGAGATGTGGTTGATGCCCGGGTGCGCCGCGAGCGCCGCGCCGGCTTCCTCGCCGAGGCCCGGCACGACGTTCAGCGCGCCGGCCGGCAAGCCCGCTTCGCCCGCGATGCGCGCGAAGGCGAGCGCCGTGAGGCACGCCTCCTCGGCCGGCTTGAGCACGCAGGCATTGCCCATCGCCAGCGCGGCGCCGACGCTGCGGCCGATGATCTGCATCGGGTAGTTCCACGGCACGATGTGCGCCGTGACGCCGTGCGGCTCGCGCAGCGTCAGCGCGGTGTAGCCGTTGGCGAACGGGATCGTCTGCCCGTGCACCTTGTCGGCCGCGCCGCCGTAGAACTCCAGGTAGCGCGCCAGCGCCACCGCGTCGGCCCGCGCCTGCTTCAGCGGCTTGCCGACATCGAGCGCCTCCAGCCGCGCCAGTTCGTCGGCCTGCTCGAGCACGCGGGCGCTCATCTTCAGCAGCACGCGGCCGCGCTCGGCGGCGCTCAGCGCGCCCCAGGCGCCGCCGGCCTCGGCCAGCGAGGCACGTGCCGCCGCCACGGCCGCATCGACGTCCGCACGCGTGCCGCGCGCGATGCGGGTCAGCTCGCTGCCGTCCGAAGGGTTGGCGAGCGGCAGGCTGTGCCCCGAGTCGCAGCCGCGCCACCGGCCCGCGATGAAGACCTGCGTGCTGTCGAAGGGGATCTGCTTCATGGCCATCGGCCGGGCCGCGGCCCGGCAGCGCTGACAAGGCTTCGGGCATCATAGACCGCTGCCGAGCCGCCGCCCCGCGGCCGCCGTGGCCGCCCTGGTCGGCCGCGCTCTTCCAACATCGCTCCCGCCTGCCGCGTCCGGGCCTCATGGGTCCTTTCCTCCTCAAGCGCTTCGCCACCTTCGTCGCCACGCTCGCCGTGGCCTCGCTCGTCGTCTTCGCGGTGCTCGAGCTGCTGCCGGGCAACGCGGCCGAGGTCATCCTCGGCGAGACGGCGACCCCCGAGTCGGTGGCCGCGCTCGAAGCCAAGCTCGGCCTCGACCGCCCCGCGGCAACGCGTTATGCCGACTGGGTCGGCGGCTGGCTGCAGGGGCGCACGGCGCAGAGCATCAGCTACGACACGCCGACCGCCGAGCTCATCGCCGAGCGCATGCGCGTGACGCTGCCCCTGGCGGTGCTGGCGATGGCGCTCACGGTCGTGCTGGCGCTCGGCCTCGGCCTCTACGCGGCGGCCCGGCACAACAGGCTCGGCGACGTCAGCGTGATGGCCGCCAGCCAGGTCGGCATCGCGATCCCGAACTTCTGGTTCGCCATCCTGCTCATCCTGCTGTTCGCGGTGCACCTGCAGTGGGTCAGCGCCGGCGGCTTTCCCGGCTGGACCGAGGACGAAGGCGGCGGCCTGTGGGAAGGCCTGCAGGCGCTGATCCTCCCGGCCATCGCGCTGGCGCTCGTGCAGGCGGCGATCCTGGCGCGCGTCACGCGCTCGGCGGTGATCGAGGTGATGCGCGAGGACTTCGTGCGCACGGCGCGCGCCAAGGGCCTCAGCAAGCGCCAGGCGCTGTGGCGCCACGTGCTGCGCAACGCGATGATCCCGGTGCTGACGGTGGCCGGCCTGCAGTTCGCCAACCTCATCACCGGCACGATCGTGGTCGAGAACGTGTTCGTGCTGCCGGGCATCGGGCGGCTCGTCTTCCAGGCCATCAGCAACCGCGACCTCATCGTCGTGCGCGACGTCGTCATGCTGCTGGCGGCGGTGGTGGTGGTCGTCAACTTCCTCGTCGACGTGCTCTACGCGGTCATCGACCCGCGGCTGCGCGCGGCCTCGGCATGACGGGGCCGCGGCGATGAGCCTGGCGCAGGGCTTCTGGCGGCGCGCGAGGCGCCACCCGAGCTTCGTCGTCGGCGGCGCCCTCAGCGCCGCGCTCGCCCTGGCGGCGTTCGTATCGCTGTTCTGGTCGCCCTACCCGCCGGCCGAGATCGACATCCCGGGCAAGCTGCAGGCGCCCAGCGCCGCGCACTGGCTCGGCACCGACAGCCTGGGGCGCGACATCACCTCGCAGCTGCTGGTGGGCGCGCAGAACAGCATCGTCGTCGGCGTCATCGCGGTGGGCATCGGCCTGGTCATCGGCGTGGCGCTCGGCTGCCTCGCGTCGGCGCGGCGCGGCTGGGTCGAGGAGCTGGTGATGCGCGCCAGCGACTTCACGTTCGCGTTCCCGGCGCTGCTGTCGGCGATCATGCTCACGGCCATCTACGGGCCCGGGCTCGTCATGAGCATCGTCGCCATCGGCATCTTCAACATCCCCGTCTTCGCCCGCATCGCCCGCGGCAGCGCCAACGCGGTGTGGGCGCGCGAGTACGTCACCGCCGCCCGCGCCGCCGGCAAGGGGCCGTGGCGCATCACCGTCGACCACGTGCTGCCCAACATCGCCAGCCCGCTGATCGTGCAGGCGAGCATCTCGTTCGCCACCGCCATCCTCGCCGAGGCGGCGCTGAGCTACCTGGGCCTCGGCACGCAGCCGCCGCAACCGAGCTGGGGGCGCATGCTCAACGAGGCGCAGACGCAGATGTTCCAGGCGCCGCTGCTGGCGGTGTACCCCGGCGTGGCCATCATGCTCAGCGTGCTCGGCCTCAACCTGATGGGCGACGGCCTGCGCGACCTGCTCGACCCGAAGCTGGCGCGCCGGCGATGACCTGCGACGACACCCGCCGCCGACGCCTCCCTCCCACCGCCCTTCCCGGAGCCTGCCCGTGACCACGACCCTGAAGATCGATTTCGTCTCCGACGTCGCCTGCCCGTGGTGCGCCGTGGGTGTGCACTCGCTGGCCGAGGCGGCGCGCCGCCTCGGCCCGGATGTCGAGCTGCAGTGGCACTTCCAGCCCTTCGAGCTGAACCCCGACATGCCGCCCGAAGGCGCCGACACCATGGCCTACCTGTCGGCCAAGTACGGCATCGACGAGGCGCAGATCCGCGTCAACCAGGGCCGCATTCGCGAGCGCGGCGCGGCGGTCGGCTTCACCTTCGGCGAGCGGCCGCGCGTGTGGAACACCTTCGACGCGCACCGCCTGCTGCACTGGGCCGCGCTCGAAGGCCCGCCCGGCAGCCAGCACGCGCTGAAGGTGGCACTGCTGCAGGCCTACCACGGCGAGGCGCGCAACCCGGGCAGCCGCGACGTGCTGCTCGAGGTCGCCGGTCGCGTGGGGCTCGATGCCACGCGCGCCGCGCAGGTGCTGGACGGCGACGAGTTCGCCGCCGACGTGCGCGCCGCCGAGCAGCGCTGGCAGCGCGCCGGCATCCATGCCGTGCCGGCGGTGATCGTCAACGGCCGTCACCTGGTGGAGGGCGCGCAGCCGCCCGAGGTGTTCGAGCGCGCGCTGCGGCAGATCGCCGCGCAGGCGCACGCCACGGCCTGATCGGCGCGCCGGGCACGAGGACGCGCATGCCGCTGCTGGAAGTCGACCGCCTGCGCGTGACGCTGCAGACGCAGCGCGGCCCCGCCGATGCGCTGCGCGAAGTCTCGTTCACGCTCGACCGCGGGCAGACGCTCGGGCTCATCGGCGAATCGGGCTGCGGCAAGTCGATCACGGCGCTGGCGCTGATGGGCCTGCTGCCCGAAGGCGCGCGCGTGGCGGGCTCGATCCGTCTCGACGGCACCGAGCTCACCACGCTGCCCGAAGGCGAGCTGTGCAGGCTGCGCGGCCACCGCATCGGCATGGTGTTCCAGGAACCGATGACGGCGCTGAACCCGCTGCACCGCGTCGGCGACCAGATCGCCGAGCCGTTGCGGCTGCACAAGGGGCTCTCGGCCGCGGCCGCGCGCGCCGAGGCGCTGCGGCTGCTGGAGCGCGTGCAGCTGCCGCAGGCCCGGGCGCGGCTCGATGCCTGGCCGCACCAGCTCTCCGGCGGGCAGCGGCAGCGTGTCGTCATCGCCATCGCGCTCGCCTGCGGGCCCGACCTGCTGATCGCCGACGAGCCCACCACGGCGCTGGACGTCACCATCCAGCGCGAGGTGCTGAACCTCATCAGCGAGCTCGTGCGCGAGGAGCGCGAAGGTGGCGGCATGGGCCTCGTGCTCATCAGCCACAACCTCGGCGTCATGGCCGACACGGTGGAACGCGTGCACGTGATGTACGGCGGCACCGTGGTCGAAAGCGGTCCCACGGCCGCGCTGTTCGAGCGCCGCGCGCACCCGTACACGCAGGGCCTGTTCGCGGCGCGGCCGCGCCTCGGCCTGCCGAGAGGCACGCGCCTGGCCACGATCCCCGGCCGCGTGCCCGAGCTCTCGGATCTGCCCAGCGGCTGCCCCTTCGCCGAGCGCTGCCCGCGCGTGGCCGACGACTGCCGCGCCGCGCTGCCCGCCGAAGTGACCGTGGCTGCGGGGCACGTTGCGCGCTGCCTGCACATGAACGCGCCGGCGGGCGCGGACGGCGGCGCGGCATCGCCGTCTGCCACCGCCGCGGGCGCCGTCGCGGCGAGCCTGCGATGAGCCTCGACGGCCGGACCGGCGCCACGGCCGCAGGCGGCGCGAGCTCCGGCGGCGCGGCCCCGCTGCTCGTCGGCGAGCACCTCGGCAAGCGCTACCGGCTGCCGCGCCAGCACCTCTTCGCGGCCGCCCCCGAAGTGCAGGCGCTCGACGACGTCAGCTTCACGCTGGCGGCCGGCCGAAGCCTGGGCATCGTCGGCGAATCGGGCTCGGGCAAGAGCACGCTGGCGCGCCTCGTGATGGCGCTGGAGGCGCCCAGCACCGGCCGCGTGCTGCTCGAAGGCACCGACCTGCAGGCGCTCGACGCCGCGGCGCTGCGCGCCGAACGCGCCAAGCTGCAGATGGTGTTCCAGGACCCCTACGGCTCGCTCGACCCGCGCCGCACGGTGCTGCAGACGGTGTCGGAGCCGCTCGCGGTGCTGCACGGCGCGGCGGCGGCCGAGCGGCGCGAGCGCGCCGTCGAGGTGCTGGAAGCGGTGGGCCTGCGTGCCAGCGACCTCGGCAAGTACCCGCACGAGTTCAGCGGCGGCCAGCGCCAGCGCATCGCCATCGCGCGGGCGCTGATCACGCGGCCCAGGCTCATCGTCGCCGACGAGCCGGTCAGCGCGCTCGACGTCAGCGTGCAGGCGCAGGTGCTCAACCTGATGCAGGACCTGCAGGAGCGCTTCGGGCTGGCCTACCTCTTCATCAGCCACGACCTGGCGGTGGTGGACCTGGTGTGCGACGAGGTGCTGGTGCTCGAGCAGGGGCGCGTCGTCGAACGCGGCGACCCGGACCGGCTGTTCCGAGCACCGGAGCATCCGTACACGCAGCGGCTGCTGGCGGCGGCGCCGCAGCGGTAGGCGTGCCGCCCCGGGCCCTTCTTCGGTTCGGCGGGCGAGTTGTCGATCGAGGTCGTGGCGCGCCAAGGCCGCCGGGTGGTCGGCTTCGCGAATGTCCTCTTCGAGCGGCCCAGCTTCGCTGGTCCCCTCGATGCCCCCTTGATTTCGCTGCGCCGACCACCCGGCGCCCTTGGCGTGGCACCCACGTCGGTCATCGAAGGAAGGGGCGCCACTGCGGGTGCCGGATCGGGACGGCGGGGTGCCCTGCGCAGCGAAATCAAGGGGGCATTCGAGTGACCAGCGCAGCTGGGCACTCGAAAGAGGACATTCGCGGAGCAGGGCACCCCGTCGTCCCGATCCCGCCACCACCCGCGAAGCACGAGCTCAACACGGTGCGCCCAGGCCATCGGCGCCAAACGCCTCACGCATTCGCGCGTTGTCAGACGCTGCCCGCCCACGGCAGCAGCTCGTCGAGCCGGTCTTCCTCGCGGTGCAGCTCGTGAAAGCCCAGCAGGTCCACCGCGGCGCGCAGCCCTTCGAGGAAACGCGATGGGTGCGCCGTCAGCACGCTCGCGGCCCGGTCCAGGCGCACGAGGAACAGCACCAGCAGCTCGCCGGGCAGCAGTTGCAGCGAAGGAGCGCCGGCGGCGATCGATTCGGCCATGCGCCATCGTGCCCGGCGCCCCGACGCACGAGGGCCCGAATACGGGCGCCGGGATGGCCCTTCTCCGGCTGCCGCAGAATGTCGGCCCCGATGCCTGCCCAACGACGAGGAGAGACGCGATGCCGAACGTGAAACGCCGCACAGTGATCCGGGGTCTCGGCCTGGCCGCCGCCGGCGCGCCGCTCGCCGCCGCCGCGCCGCTGGCCTTCGCGCAGCGGCGCAAGGACAGCGTCGTGCTCGGCATGGTGCTCGAGCCGCCGGGCCTGGACCCGACGAGCGGCGCCGCCGCCGCCATCGGCGAGATCGTGCACTACAACGTCCTCGAGGGCCTGACGAAGATCGGCATGGATGGCGCCGTGACGCCGCTCCTGGCCGAGCGCTGGACCGTCTCGCCCGACGGCAAGGCCTACACCTTCGCGCTGAAGAAGGGCGTCAAGTACAGCGACGGCGCGGTCTTCGACGCGCAGGCGGTGAAGTTCAGCTTCGACCGCGCGCGCGACCCCAAGAGCACGAACAAGGCGAAGAAGGCGCTGTTCGAGAACATCTCCAGCGTCGTCGTGCACGACGCGCATTCGCTGACGCTGGTGCTGGACAAGGCCGACGCGTCGATCCCGTTCCGGCTGGGCGAGAACACCGCGGTCGTGCTGCACCCGAACAGCGTGGCGCAGGCGGCGACGAAGCCCGTGGGCACCGGCCCCTTCGTGGTGGAGACGTGGAACAAGGGCAGCTCGGTCGTGCTGGCGAAGTCGCCGGCGTACCGCGACGCGGCCAGGGTGCGGCTGGCGAAGGTGACCTTCCGCTTCATCAACGACCCGGCCGCGCAGGTGGCGGCGCTGCTCGCCGGCGACATCGACGGCATGCCGCGCTTCGGCGCGCTGCAGGCGCTCAAGCAGTTCCAGGCCGACAAGCGTTTCGTCGTCGAGGTCGGCAGCACGGCCGGCAAGGGCATCATGTCGGTCAACAACCGCAAGGCGCCGTTCAACGACGTGCGCGTGCGCCGCGCGCTGGCGCACGCGGTGGACCGCCAGGCCTTCATCGACGGCGCGCAGGAAGGCCTCGGTCGCCCCATCGGGAGCCACTTCGCGCCCACCGACGCGGGCTACCTCGACCTGACGAAGATGTATCCGCACGACCCGCAGAAGGCGATGGCGCTGCTGAAGGAGGCGGGCGTGACGACGCCGCTGAACGTGACGCTGACGCTGCCGCCGCCGCAGTACGCGCGCCGCGGCGGCGAGATCATCGCCGCCCAGCTGGCCAAGGTGGGCATCACGGCGAAGATCGAGAACGTCGAATGGGCGCAGTGGCTGTCCGGTCCGTTCAAGGGCAACTTCGACCTCACGATCATCAACCACGTCGAGCCGCTCGACTACGCCACCGCCTATGCCGATCCGAAGTACTACTTCGGCTACGACAGCGAGAAGTTCCGCGGCCTCGTCGCGCAGCTCGCCTCCACCAGCGACGCGAAGGAGAAGACGCGCCTGTGGCAGGCCATCCAGCGCCAGCTCGCCGAGGACGCGGTGAACGTCTACATCTGGAACCCGGCGCAGGTGGCAGTGTTCCGCAAGGGGCTCAAGGGCCTGTGGAGCAGCTCGCCGATCTTCGCCAACGACATGGGCGCGGTGAGCTGGAGCTGAGCGCGGCGGCAGTGCACTGAAGGACTCGCCACCATGGTGCTCGCCGAAGCCGGCCAGGCCGCCAGCCACCTGCGCACGATCCAGCGCCTGTACGCCGCCTTCGAGCGCTGCGACGGCGAGGCGATGCAGGCGCTGTATGCGCCGCAGGCCACCTTCGACGACCCGGTGTTCTCGCTGCACGGCGCGCACGAGATCGGCGGCATGTGGCGCATGCTCACGCGCTCGGCGCGCAAGAGGAGCCGCGAGGTCTGGACGCTGCGCGCCGGCGACTTCCACGTCGAGGGCCACCGCGGCCGTGCGCACTGGGAGGTGCAGTACCTCTACGGCACCGCCGACCGGCCGGTGCACAACGTCGTCGACTCGACGTTCGAGTTCACCGAGAGCGGCCTGATCCTGAGCCACGTCGATGCGTTCGACTTCCGCGCCTGGGCACGCCAGGCGCTGGGGCTGCCCGGGCAGCTGTTCGGCGGCCTGCCGCCGATGCAGCGCTTCGTGCGCCGGCAGGCGGCCGACAAGCTGGCGCGTTTCCTCGCCAACCACCTTTGAGGCTGCGGGTCACGCCGCCTTCGTCCCGCCCGCCCTCACGCGCTGTCCCATGCCCGACCTGCACGACTGGAGCGCCGCCGAGCTTTCGGCAGCCTACGCGGCCCGCAAGCTCTCGCCGGTGGAGGCCACGAAGGCCGTCGTCGCGCACATCGCGCGCTGGGAGCCGCACCTCAACGCGCTGTATGCCTACGACCCCGAGCGCGCGCTCGCCGCGGCGCGCGGCTCCGAGGCACGGTGGCAGCGGGGTGCGGCGCTGTCGCCGCTGGACGGCGTGCCGGTGACGATCAAGGAGAACATCGCCACGAAGGGCACGCCGGTGCCGCTGGGCACCGCGGCCACCGAGCTCGTGCCGGCGGCCGAGGACGCGCCGCCCGCCGCGCGCCTGGCCGAAGCCGGTTGCGTGCTGCTGGCCAAGACGACGATGCCCGACTACGGCATGCTGAGCTCGGGCCTGTCGACCTTCCACGCGCTGGCGCGCAACCCGTGGGACCTGACGAAGAACCCGGGCGGCAGCAGCGCCGGCGCCGGCGCCGCGGCGGCCGCGGGCTACGGCCCGCTGCACGTGGGCACCGACATCGGCGGCTCGATCCGCCTGCCCGCCGGCTGGTGCGGCGTCGTCGGCCTCAAGCCGAGCAACGGCCGCGTGCCGATCAAGCCGCCGTACATCGGCCGCGTGGCCGGGCCGATGACACGCACCGTCACCGACGCGGCGCTGATGATGGCCGCGCTCGCACGCCCGGACTGGCGCGACACGACGAGCCTGCCGCCCGCGGCGATCGACTGGAGCGATCTCGACGTCGACGTGAAGGGCCTGCGCATCGGCGTGCTGCTCGAGGCGGGCTGGGGCCTCCCGCCGGCGGCGGCCATCGTGGGCGCCGTGCAGGCCGCCGCGCGCCTGTTCGAGGCGGCGGGCGCACGCGTCGAGCCGCTGGCGCCCTTCCTCACCGAGGAGATGGCCGAGGGCATCAACCTCTTCTGGCGCGTGCGCAGCTGGATCGACCTGTCGGCGTTGCCCCGGGAGCGCAGCGACAAGGTGCTGCCGTACATCCGCGAGTGGGCATCGGTCGGCGAGCGCACCGGCGCCGCGGCGCTGTTCCACGGCTTCAGCCAGATCGCCGCGCTGCGCGAGGCCGCGGTGGCCGCCTGCCAGCCCTTCGACTTCGTGCTCTCGCCGGTGTCGCCGGTGGGCACCTACCCGGCCGAGTGGGCGAGCCCGACGAACGACCCGGCGACGACGATGCAGCACATCGGCTTCACGCTGCCGTTCAACATGAGCGAGCAGCCGGCGGCGAGCGTGCCCTGCGGGCACGATGCGGCCGGCCTGCCGATCGGCCTGCAGCTCATCGGCCGGCGCCACGACGACCTCGGCGTGCTGCGCCTGGCGCGTGCGTTCGAGCGGCTGCGTCCGGCCTCGGCTCTGAGGCCGTGGCCACGCCCGCCGGCCGCGCGCTGACCCCACGCGTCACGCCGCAGCCGCCACGCGCCGCTCGCGATCACCGAAGGCGCCACCCGCTGCGCGCTACAGTCGGGCCGGCATGGCTCACCAGGACCTCCGCGGCAACCCGTGCGGCAGCAGCAGCGCTGCCGCGCGCGACGCGGCCGAGCGGGCGCTGTGGCGCATGATGTCCTTCTACGACGTGCCGATCGCCGACCTCGACGCGGCGATCGCCGCCGACCCCGGCTGGGCGCTGCCGCACGTCATGAAGGCCGGCTTCCTGCTGAGCCTGACCGAGCCCGCGCTCGTCGCCGAGGCCGCCGCGCACCTGGCCGCGGCGCGCGACCGCGCCGAACACGCGACGCCGCGCGAGCGGGCGCACCTCGAGGCGGTGCAGCAGGTGCTGGAAGGGCGCTGGCACGGCGCCTGCCGCACCTGGGACGAGCTGCTCGTGCAGCATCCGCGCGATGCGCTCGCGCTGCAGTGGGCGCAGCTGTGGGACTTCTACCGCGGCGACCTCGCCGGCCTGCGCGGCCGCCCGGCGCGCGCCCTGCCCGAGTGGGACGAAGGCGATCCGCTCTATGCGCACGTGCTCGCGCTGTACGCCTTCGGCCTGGAGGAGAACCACCTGCAGCCGCAGGCCGAGGAGGTGGGCCGGCGCGCGCTGGCCATCGACGCCCGTGCACCGTGGGCCGTGCACGCGGTGGCGCACGTGATGGAGATGCAGGGCCGCTTCGAGGAAGGTGGCGCCTGGCTGCGCCAGCACCAGGCGGCGTGGGCCGAGGGCAACGGCTTCGCCGCTCACCTGTGGTGGCACAAGGCGCTGTTCCGCCTGGAGGCGCTCGACATCGCCGGCGTGCTGCGCCTCGTCGACAGCCATCTCGCCGGCGAGGCGCTGCAGATCACGCTGCAGCGCGTGGACGCTTCGGCGATGCTGTGGCGGCTGCACCTGCTGGGCGAGGACGTCGCCTCGCGCTGTGCCGCGCTGCTCGAAGGCTGGGAGCTGGGCGAGGAAGCCGCCGGCTACTACGCCTTCAACGACGTGCACGCGGTGCTGGCGATGCTCGCCGCCGGCGACCTGCACCGCGCCGAGGCCTGGGTGGCGCGCTGCGCCGAACGCGCCATGACGCCCGAGGACGCGCGCCGCGCCAACCACCACATGGCGCGCGAGGTCGGACTGCCGCTGATGCGTGGCCTGCTCGCCTGGCAGCGCGGCGCGGCGATGGATGCCTGCGAGCAGCTCTATCCCGTGCGCACGCTCGCGCAGCGCCTCGGCGGCAGCCACGCGCAGCGCGACCTCATCGACCTGACGCTGCTGGCGGCCGCCGCCAGTGGCGGCCATCGAGCGATGGGCCGCGCGCTCGTCAACGAGCGCCGCATGGCCAAGCCGCTGACGCCGCTGACGCGACACTGGATGGAGGCCCTGCGCGATCCCGAAGGGGCTCGCGCATGAGGCTCCGCGATCCCGAAGGGGCGCGCGAATGAGGCTCCTCGACCCCGAAGGGGCTCGCGCATGACTGCCGCCAGCAAGGCCCAGGAAGAGCGCGAACAGCGCCTGCGGCTCGTCGAGGACGAGATCGGCCGCCGGCTGGCCGAGAGCGAGAGCACTGGCGAGCTGCGCAGCGCGCCGAGCTTCGGCAAGCCGATGCACTTCGGCGACGGCTACGAGGAGACGCCGGCCGAGCTCCGCATGCCGATGAAGATCCTGAAGGACGCCGGCGTCGTGCCCCCCGAGGTCGAGGCGATGCGCGAGATCGCGGCGCTGCAGGCCGAGCTCGACGCGCTCGTCGCTGCCGCCGCCTCGGGCGCCGACGACACGCCCGTGCGGGCGCTGCGCCAGCGCATCGCCGAGAAGCGCCAGGCGCTGGCGCTCAGGCTCGAGAAGCTGCGCGCCAGTGGCTCGCTGTAGCCGCGGCCCCTCGAGACCGCACGCGGCGAAGCCTGGAGACGCGGGCCGCTCAGACGAGCGGCGGCTGCAGCTTCTCGACCTCGATCGCCCGCGCGACGGCCGGCCGCTCGAGCATGCGCTGGAGGTAGGGGCCGATGTGCGGATAGTCGCGTGCCGGCGGGCTGCCCGCGAAGCCGCGTGTCCAGCGGCACAGCATGAAGGCGAGCGGGTCGGCGGCGGTGTACTGCGGGCCGAGGCACCACGGCCCGCCATGCGCGGCCAGCAGTTCGTCGATCTGGCGCAGGCAGCCGTCGAGCCTGGCCTGCGCATGGGCCTTCACCTGCTTCGCGCCCTCCACATTGCCGGCATCCACCGAGCGGTCGGGGTAGAAGTAGGCGGTCATCGTCGCCTGCATCGTGTTGCTGAGCCAGAACAGCCACTTGTAGAACTGCGCGCGTTCCTTCGTGGCGAGCGGCGGCGCCAGCAGCGCCAGCGGATGCGTATCGGCCAGGTGCAGCAGGATCGCGGCCGTTTCGTACAGCACGAGATCGCCGTCGACGAGCACCGGAATGAGCCCGTTCGGATTGAGCTTCAGGTAGGCCGGCGACTTGTGCGCCGCCTGCGTGCGCTCGACGAGCTGGAGCTCGAACGGGATGCCCAGTTCGCGCAGCAGCACGTGCACGGCGAAGCTGGCGTTGCCCGGGTAGTAGTGCAAGGTGATCATGGAGTGATCATCCCATGCGCAAAGGGCTGTCGGTTATCGACCACACCCGGGGGACGAAAACGGGCAATCCCTGATCCGACATTCGCCCCGCGCCTAGAATGCGTTTCGCGTGTCGAGGGCAACTGCGGTAATGCGGGTCTCTCGAAACAGGGAGTTGCTCCTCATTTTCGCCATAACCAATGCCGAAGAAAACCTACGAGCAATTGCGCAAGCAGATCCAGGCCCTCGAAGCGGAGGCCGAAAAGGCCCGCCGAAACGAGGCTGCCGAGGTCATCGCGCGCATCCGCGATGCGATCGCCCATTACGGCCTCACGGCCGCCGACCTCGGCCTGGGCGGCGGCGCGAAGTCGGTGCGCGCTGCGCGCAAGAGACCCGGCCGCAAGCCCGGCCGCCCGCGCAAGGCCGCCGGCGCGACCGCGGGGCGCAAGGTCGCACCGAAGTACCGCGACGAGAAGGGCAACACCTGGGCCGGCCGCGGCAAGCGCCCGGTGTGGCTGCGCGACGCGCTGGCCGCCGGCAGGAAGCTCGAGGACTTCGCGATCAAGTGAAGTGAAGGGCCGACGCGGCTGAGGGCGCGGCAACCCGCGCTTCAGCAGGCCGCCGCGTGCACGCGGCGGAAGCTGCGCCCGGCATGGGACGCTGCCGCGCCGCCCATCTGCACCAGCTGCAGCGTGCCGCTGTCGGCAGGGCCGTCGAGGCGCAGCCGCGCCTGCGCGGCGGACCCGGCGTCGGTGGTCATCTGCGTGCCGTCGATGCGGCCGTCGAACACGACGGCAGGCGCCGGCGCGCCGCGCGGCTGCAGCGTCGCCGAGAAGCGCTGGAAGCGCTGCGTCACCTCCAGCGCCACGTCGCCCGCGCACCACAGGCCGTGCAGGCGCGCCGGCACCACCCACAGGTGCACCTGCGAGGTCTTCTCGCGGCCGATGGCCTTGTCGGGCACGTCGAGCGTCAGCGTGCGGTCGGGCCGCCAGTCGCCCATGTCCCAGTCGTGCGAGACGATGCGCGTGCCCGGCGCCAGCGCCAGCAGGCGTGGCCGCAGCCGCAGGTTCACCTCGGGCAGCAGGTACATCGTCACCACCGTCGCGCGCGCGAGGTCGGTGGTGAACAGGTCCTGCTCGCGGAACTCGACACGCGCCTCGACACCCGCGGCGCGCGCATGGGCACGGCTCTTCGCCACGAGCTCGGGCACGATCTCCACACCCAGGCCGCTCGCGCCGAAGCGCTTCGCCGCGGTGATGACGATGCGGCCGTCGCCCGAGCCGAGGTCGAGCACGTGATCGCGCGCGGTGACGCCGGCCAGCTCGAGCATGGCCACCGTCACGCGGTCGGGCGTGGTGATGAAGGGCACGTCGTCCTGCGCCGGCGCGTGGCCCACGGCGCCGCCGAGCAGCAGCGCGCAGGCCGCGAGGGCACGGGTCGCCGCCATCACGGCGCGCCGCACAGGCAGTGTGTCGCGGTGGCGAAGGGCTGGCGGCGCGCGGCCACGTCGGCCAGCCAGCCGAGCTCGTCGACGAACGGCGCGGCGAACCCCGCACCGGGCAGCACGGCGCCCTCGCCGCGCAAGCCGGCGCCGACGATCTGCGCCAGGCCCTGCTCGAAGTGCGCGGCGGCCTGCGCCGCTTCCGCCTCCTGCAGCCCGAAGCCCTTCAGCAGCTTCTGCAGCCGCCCCGCCTCCGGCTCGAAGTAGCGCAGGCGTGCCGTCGCGCCTTCGGGCAGCTTCGCTCGCTGGCTCGCCGCGGCCACGGCGTCGGCCCAGGTGCCGAGGCGGTCCACCAGCGCGTGGCTGCGAGCGTCCTTCCCGCCCCACACGCGCCCTTCGGCCACTGCTTCGACGCGCTCGCGCGGCAGCTTGCGCTGCTTCGCCACCAGGCCGACGAAGTGCCCGTAGGCATGGTCGATGCCCGACTGCACGGCGGCCAGCAGGCGCGGGTCGGGGTTGCGCTTCGGGTCGATGGCGCCGGCGAGCCACGTCGTCGTCGTGCCGGCACTGCGGATGCCGATCTTGGCCAGCGCGTCCTCGGCGCTCGGCATCATGCCGACGACGCCGATCGAGCCGGTGATCGTCGCCTCGTCGGCGATGATCTCGTCGGCGGCCATCGAGATCCAGTAGCCGCCGGAAGCCGCGAGGTCGCCCATCGACACCACCACCGGCTTGCCGGCGGCGCGCGTGAGCTCGAGCTCGCGCCGCACGAGCTCGCTGCCGTAGGCGCTGCCGCCGGGCGAGTTGACGCGCACGATGAGCGCCTTCACGTCCTCGGCCTCGCGCGCCTTGCGGATCAGGTCGGCGGTGGAGAGCCCGCCGACGAGGCCGGGCCCGGTGCGGCCGTCGACGATCTCGCCTTGCGCCACGACGACGGCGATGCTGTCGGACTTCGAAGCATCCTGCGGCTTCACGCGCGCCAGGTACTCGCCGAACGACACCTGCCGGAAGGTCTTGTTCTTCTCGTCGGCGGCACCGCGCTCGACGAGGGTCTTCCTCATCTCGTCGCGCGTCTTCAGCGCATCGACGAGCCTGCTTTCCTGCGCCAGCCTGGCCGTGTCGCCGCCGGCCGCCTGCAGCGTGCCGGGAATGCCGTCGACGTAGGCCGCGACGTGGCCGGCCGGCAGCTTGCGCGCGCGCTCGACTCCGGCCGTCCAGGTCGCCCACAGCGAGCCGTAGAGGGCGCGGTCCGACTCCACCGTTTCCGGGCTCGGGCCGCTGGCCGACCAGGTCTCGGCGGCGTTCTTGAACTTGCCGGCGCGCACGACGTTGGCGCTGACGCCGATGCGGTCGAACGCCTCCTTGTAGTAGCTGCGGTAGCGGCCGTAGCCCTCGATGAAGACCAGGCCCATCGGGTGCATCCACACCTCGTTGGCGTGCGCGGCAAGGAAGTAGCCGCGCTGGTCGTAGCCGGCGCCCCAGGCAACGACCTTCTTGCCCGAGGCCTTGAAGCGCTCCAGGCCGGCGGCCACCTCGCGCAGCGTGACGAGGCCGGTGGGCCGCAGGTCGTCCAGCAGCAGCAGCGCCTGCGTCACCTGCTCGTCGCGCGCCGCCGCGTCGAGCACGGCAAGCACGTCGCGCAGGCGCAGCTGCCGTTCGTCCTGGCCGCGCAACTGCGCCAGTACCTGGCCGCGCACGCCGCCGGCGCTCGGCTGGTCGACGATGCTGCCGGCGAGGTCGAGCACGAGGGTCGTCTTCTCCGGCAGCGCCGGCACGTGCAATCGCTGCCACAGGAGAGCGGCGCCCGCCGCGATCAGCAGCAGCAGCAGCAGGTTCAGCAGCAGCCGGCGCGTGCCGTCGAGCAGCGAAACGACGCCCGCGAAGATGCGCCCGGTCAGGGAACGCGGGCGGGGTCGGGTAGGGTCATGGGCCATGGCAGGACGGAGGTGGGGCAGACGGTGGCGTCGATCCGGCAAGCATAGCCAGCCCCTTCGCAGCGGCGGCGCCGCGCGACGAATGCCCGCCCGGGGCCGACGGACCGGGCCGATCGAGGAATCACGTGTCCGCGGCACGGCCGGGAAGGAGCGGTCGCGAAGTCCTTCCACCGGGCACGCTTGAGATACTCGAACGGCCGATGCCCCCGATCCTCTCCGTCACGATCCCGTTCTTCGCGCTCGTGCTCGCCGGCTACGTGGCGGCGCGCCGGCACGTGCTGCCCGAAAGCGCGATCCCGGGGCTCAACGCGTTCGTCCTGTATTTCGCGCTGCCGTGCATGCTGTTCCGCTTCGGCAACGCGACGCCGGTGCTGGAGCTGCTGAACCCGGTGGCCTTCGCCGTCTGGCTCGTTGCGGCACTGCTCATCGTCTTCGTCACGGTGGCCTTTTCGCTGAACCGGCGCATCGGCCTGAAGGACGCGGCTTTCGGCGCGCTCGTCGCCGCGTTCCCGAACTCGGGCTTCATGGGCCTGCCGCTCGTGGCAGCGCTGCTCGGCCCCACGGCGACCGGGGCTCTGGTGACGACCCTGCTGGTCGACCTCTTCGTCACGAGCTCGCTGTGCATCGCGCTGGCCGAGGCGGCCGGCGCCGCGCGAGACCACGGTGCCGGCGCCCGTGCGGCACTGGCACGCGCGCTGCGCGGGGCCATCTCGAATCCGCTGCCCTGGGCCATCGCGCTGGGGGCCGTGGCCTCGGCCGTTGGGCTGAAGCTCTCGGGGCCCGTGGACACCATCGTGCGCCTGCTCGCCGACGCCGCCACGCCGGTGGCCCTGTTCACGATCGGCGCCGTGCTCCACCGCGCCGGCCAGCATGTGCACGGCCGCACCGCGCCGGTGGACTTCGTGCCCGTGGCGCTGGTCAAGCTCTTCCTGCACCCGCTGCTGGTGTTCGCGCTGGCGATGGCGGCGCGTGCGCTCGGGCTGCCGCTCAGCAGCCTGCACGTGACGGTGCTCACCCTCACCGCGGCGCTGCCGAGCGCCAGCAACGTCTCGCTGCTGGCCGAGCGCTTCGGCGCCGACAACGGCCGCATCGCGCGCATCATCATGACGAGCACGGTGGTGGCGTTCGTGAGCTTCAGCGCACTCGCCTGGGTGTTCGGCGCGCAGCCGGGCTGACCGGCCGCCGCACCGGGCGCCACGGGGCCCGCCCCCGCGGAAATGGCCGGGCTTCGCCCGCGACATCGGCCGACCGTCCGCACCCCGGCGCCGCGAGACTGGCGGTCATGTCGAATCGCCCGTGGCGCGCCCGGCGCCCCGCCCTCGTTGTGCTCGCGCTCGCCGCCGCGGCACTGCCATGGTCGGCCGCGTCGGCCCAGCCGCGGTGCATCGACGAGAACGCCGCGGCCAGCTCCTCCGCAGCCGCCCCCGGCCCGGCCGCCTCCACGCCAGCCAACGGCGAAGCCACGCTGACCGCCGCAACGCGCGCGCGCGGCACACTGCAGACCCTCGTGCGCGACGCCATCGCGCGCAGCCACCAGGTCGGCGCGGCGCGCCTGCTCGCCGACGCGGCCGAGGACGACATCCGCGAGACACGCGCCAGCAAGGCCCTGCAGGCCAGCGTCGGCGGCGGCTTCGGCCCCGGCGGCTCGCAGTCGCTCGCCGGCACCGAGACCTCGGCCATGCAGCTGCGCGGCTCGGTCAACGTCGGCCAGCTGCTGTACGACGGCGGGCGCATCGACCGCCTCGTCGACTGGCGAACGCAGATGGCCGAATCGGCGCGGCACGGCCAGTTGAACGCGCAGGAGCAGGTGGCACTGAGCACGGTGTCGCTGGCGCTCGAACGCGGCCGCTATCAGCAGCACACGCTCGTCTACGGCCAGTACGTGCGCAAGATGGCCTGCCTCGTGGACGCGCTGCAGACGATCGTGCGCGCCGACCGCGGCCGCGCCAGCGAGCTGGTGCAGGCGCGCAAGTCGATGCAGCAGGCGGAGATCTCGCTGGCCGGCGCGCAGTCGCAGCTGCGCGCGGTGGAAGTGCGCCTGCGCCGCCTGGTGGGCGACAACCTGCCCTCGACGGACGGCCTGCCGACCCTGCTGCTCGACGTGGAGCCGCTGCCCAGGCTGGTGGCCGACGTCGAGCGCTCGAGCGAGATTGCCGCGCTCACCGCGCAGGCCACGGCCGCGCAGCACTACTCCGACGCGGTAGCCGCCGGCGGCAGCCCCCAGGTGGGCTGGAACATCAGCGGCTCGCAGGCCATCGGCCGCGGCGGCTCGCGCGGCTCGACGCAGAACGGCAGCTGGGCCATCGGCATCACGGTCAACGTCCCGCTGCTGAGCCCCGGCCTCGCGCCGGCCACCGACGCGGCGCGCAAGCGTGCCCGCGCCATCGAGCTGCAGCGTGCCGAGGTGCTGGAGGCGAAGCGCTTTCGCGTCGCCGACCTGCACGAGCAGACGCTGGCGAGCTTCGACCGCCTGCGCCGCACGGAGGCGGTGCTGAAGGACAGCGAGCAGCTGCGCAACTTCACGCTGCTGCAGTGGCAGCAGCTCGGGCGGCGCAGCCTGTTCGACGTGATGGCCGCCGAGGCCGAACATTTCAACCTGCGCGTGAGCGTGGCCAATGCGCTTGCCGACGGGCAGCAGCTGAACGCCAACCTGCTCTCGCTCGGCCGGGGAGTGAACGAATGGCTGCGTTGATGAAGCAGACGCCGGCGCACAGCATCGTCAACCGCGACCTGCTGGCGCTGATGCCGAAGGCTGCGCGCCATGTCGTCGAGGTCGGCTGCATGCACGGCGCGCTCGCCGCCGCCTACCGCGCCGCGAACCCGGGCACCCGCTACACCGGCATCGACATCGATGCCGACTACGCCGCGGTGGCCGCCGAGCACTGCGACACCGCGCTCTCCGGCGACATCGAGAAGTTCGACGAGCAGGCCTTCGAGGTGCTGTTCCCGAGCGACTGCTGGGTGTTCGGCGACTGCCTGGAACACCTGCGCGACCCGTGGCGGCTGGTGCGTCGCATCCGCGAGCGCATCGCCGACGACGGCTGCCTCGTCGCCTGCATCCCCAACGGCCAGCACTGGAGCGTGCAGATGCGGCTGGCCACCGGCCTCTTCCGCTACGAGGACAGCGGCCTGCTCGACCGCACGCACATCCGCTGGTTCACGCGCACGACGATGCTGGAGATGTTCCAGCAGGCCGGCTGGCGCGTCGAGACCGGCATCGCGCGGCGCATCAGCGCCACGCCGCCGGCGGAGCTGATGCACGGCATTCGTGCCATTGCCCGTGCGGCGGGGTCGGATGCGGATCAGGCGGCGGCGGATGCGGAGGTGTTCCAGTACCTGTTCAAGGTCGTGCCGGCCTGAGTTGTCGCGCGGCGACCGCTGTTCTCCAGGTCAGTCCAGGTCAGGCCAGGTCGTGGCGCGCCAAGGCCGCCGGGTGGTCGGCTCCGCGTCGGCCCGATCCCGCCACCACGCCGCGAAGTGCAGCAGCGATATGCCACGTCAGAGCGCGCGAGCGATCAGCTCCGCGCGCTTCCAGTCCTCGACCGTGTCGATGTCCACCACCCGATGCCCCTCGACGACATAGCCGTGCCCGTTCGAGTGCATGCGCAGCCCCGCGCACCAGGCCGACGCCTTGCCCCAGTAGAACTGCCCGGCGTCGAAGTACATCTTCTCGAGGTCCTGCGTGCGCGTCAGCTCGTACTCGGGGTGCACGAACTGCATCGGCCCGTTCTCGGGTCGGCGCATGCCGCGCCACGGCGAGCTGTGGAAGGGCACGACCGGGTACACGTATTCGGCGCCGCGCTCGACGAACATCGCGTGCGCGCCGCGCAGGTCCTCGGCGCGCAGCAGCGGTACGCACGGGTAGATGCAGCACACCGCCGCCGGCGCGCGGCCGCGGTCGACGAACCACTGCGCGGCGTGCGCGATCACCGGCACGGTCGTCGTCTGGTCGTCGGCGAGCTCGGCCGGGCGACGGAACGGGATCGTCGCGCCGTGCGCCTGCGCCACTGCGGCGATCTCGTCGTCGTCGGTGCTGACGATCACTTCGTCGAACAGTTCGCTCTCGCGCGCCGCGGCGATGGCGTAGGCGATCATCGGCTTGCCGCCGAAGGCCTTGATGTTCTTGCGCGGGATGCGCTTGCTGCCGCCGCGGGCAGGGATGACGGCGAGGTTGTTCATCTTGCGGTCCTGGATGTCGTGGCTGTGCTCACTTGCCGTGCGACGCGGCCTGCGGCGACTTCGGTCGGGCATCGGTGGAGAGCAGCGAGTAGTAGTGGCTGTCGTGCCAGCCGCCCTCGGCCCAGTGCGTCTGCCGGTGCACGCCGTCCAGCGTGAAGCCGAGCGCCTCGAAGAAGCGCTGCTTGGGGGCATCGAAGCCGTAGATCTCCGACCACAGGCGGTGCAGCCCGAGCTCGTCGAAGGCGTAGCCGATCATCGTCACCGCCGCGTCGGGCGCGTAGCGCTCGTCGATGTACAGGTCATCGGCGCCGATGTAGATGCTGAAGTCGGCCGTGCGGTTGACCCAGTCGATGTAGCACAGGCCGCAGGCGCCGAGCAGGCGCCCGACGTGCCCGTGATGGGCCCCGCCGTCGCGGCCGCGCTCGACGATGGCGAACATGCGCGTCGTCGGGTCGCCGTTGACCTTGCTGTCGAACCACTGCCGCTGCTGCGTGAGGTTCAGCTCGCGATGCTCGCGGAAGTAGCGGCGCAGGCGCGGGTCGTTGCGCCACGCCAGCAGCTGCGGCAGGTCGTGCGATTCGATGGCGCGCAGGCCGACGGTCTTGCCTTGCAGCATCTCAGTGGCTCCACCGCGCTTCGCGCGACGCGCGGCGCATGAGACCCGATCGAGGTCGTGGCGCGCCAAGGCCGCCGGGTGGTCGGCTCCGCGAATGTCCTCTTTGGGCGGCCCAGCTTCGCTGGTCCCCCCAGTGCCCCCTTGATTTCGCTGCGCCGACCACTCGGCGGCCTTGGCGTGGCACCGTGGGCTGTCTTCGATGGGACACCACCGGCGGTGCCGGATCGGCCCGGCGGGGTGCCCCGCGCAGCGAAATCAAGGGGGCATTCGAGGGCCCTGCGAAGCCGGGCCCTCGAAAGAGGACATTCGCTGCGTGGGGCACCCCGCCGGGCCGATCCCGCCACGACCAGAGCAGGGCAGCCCGCCGGCCCGATCCCGCCACCACCTGCAAAGGATTCACTTCAACACACCACCAGGGCCTTGCCGCTGCGCTCGGGCGCCGCGCCGGCCTCGACGTCGTCCAGCGCCAGCGCCTCGCCGAAGGCGCACGCGCTGCGCAACCTGCGACCCAGCAGCGAGCTCAGCTCGTACGGCCGCGCCGCACCAGCGGGTGCCGGCCGCAACGGCTCGAGGTCGTCCATCGTCAGAACGGTGCCCGCGGCCAGGTCGCGACGCGCGCGCAGGCAGCGTTGCTGCAGCACCGCCGTCTGCACTTCGTTGGCCTCGACCCGCTTGATGCCGTCGCCCAGCGCGGTTTCGAGCTCGCGCGTGCGATCGACCATCTCGCGCCAGGTGGCGGGGTTCATCGCGAAGCCGTGGTCCGGACCCACGCGCGTGTTGTCGTCGGTGAAGTGCTTCTCCACCGCGCGCGCGCCGAGTGCCACCGCGCCCAGCACCGTGGCGTGGCCCGGCGAGTGGTCCGACAGGCCCAGCAGCACGCCCGGGTAACGCGCCGCATACGTCTTCAGCACGTTCAGGTTGATGTGGCGGAAGTTCTCGAGCGAGCCGGTGTAGTTGGTGTTGCACTGCATCAGCACGAGCTGCCGGTTCACCGCGAGCACGGTGCGCACGGCGCGCTCGACGTCGACCATCGTGCTGGCGCCGGTGGCCAGCAGCAGCGGCTTGCCGGTGCCGGCGACCTGGCGAATGAACTCGGTCCACGTGATGTCGCCCGAGCCGATCTTCCACGCCGGCACGAGCGCGTCGACGCTGGCCACCGCGTCCTCGTCGTACGGGGTGGTCATGAAGTGGATGCCGGCGGCACGCGCCGTGGCGGCAAGCTCCTCGTTCCATTCGCGGTTCAGCTCGTAGGCGCGGTAGACGTCGAACACCGGCTTGTCCCAGGCCGCCTGGTGGCCGAGCCGCGCGCCCTCCTTTGCCAGGGCCTTGAAGCCGCGGTCGCTGACGATCTTCTCGGCCTTGAAGTGCTGGAACTTCGCGCAATCCGCGCCGGCTTCCTTGGCCTGCCAGATCAGCGCCTTGGCGCGCTCGAGGTCGCCGTCGTGGTTGGCGGCGATGTCGGCGATGAAGTAGGTCGGCGCATCGAGCGCGAGCACGCGCCCGGCAATGCGGATGGGTTCGGGGGTGTCGTGCTTCGACATCGGGGGCTCCGGCCGTTGCCTGCGCATCAGGCCGCGGTGTCGATTTCGAGGTCCAGCCCGGCGGCCGGCGCGATCTGCACACTCGGCATGGGCATCGCGGGGCTCGCGACGATGGCGTCGATCACCTCGGGCAGCGTCGGCAGCGCCCGGCCGAGCAGCGCCTCGGCCCGCGCCACGTCCAGGCCCATCGCGTTGGCGCGGCGCGGGCGCCGGCGGCGCGGGCGCGGCACGCGGTGCGCGAGCGCCGTGTCGTAGCCGCCGGCCTCGGCCAGCGCGGCGACGAAGTCGGCCTTGCTCACGGAGTCGCGGCTGGCGACGTTGACGAGGCCGGTGGCCCCCATCGCGACGAGGTCGAACAGCGCGTCGGCGAACTGGTGCACCTCGATGCTGCTGGCCCACACATCGGTGTAGGTGTCGAAGGGCTGGCCGCTGGCGAGCGCCGCGAGCGCCCATTCGACGAAGGTCGGCACGCCGGCGCGGCCGCGGAAGCCGACGATGTTCGTGCGCAGCACGAGGCAGCCGGGGTCCTTGCGCGCCAGCTCCTCGCCGGCGCGCTTGGTGCGCGCATAGGTGTTGGGCGGGCTGAGCGGCGCGCGCTCGTCGTGGCGCACGTTCTCGATGTCGCACCAGTAGTGGTCGGTGGACACCTGCACCCACGGCGTGCCGCGGCGGCGGCCCCACTCGGCCAGAAGGCCGGGCAGCCGCGCGTTGACCTCGTGCGCGGCCGACATGTCGGCTTCGCACGCAGCGAGGTCGGTCAGCGCCGCCGCGTTGACGACGAGCGATGGCGCGAGCCGGTCGAGGAACGGCGCCAGGTCGCTCTGGCGCGCGAGGTTGAGCCCGGGCACCGTGCGGCTCGAGATGCCGATCGCACGATGGCCGCGCCGTTCGGCGACGCGCACCAGCGCCTGGCCGAGCAGGCCGGTGTGGCCGAGCACCAGCACCGGGCCGGCGGGTGAGGCCGGCACCTCGCCGTCGCGCGGCAGCGGCAGCGTGCGTTCAGTGATGGGCGACATGCGGGTTCTCCACGTGCTTGTCGATCAGCGCGCGCAGCTGCGGCACGGACAGGAAGTCGCTGTTGCTGCCGCTGTCGTAGCTGAAGCCCGGCTGCACGCGGGTGCCGTTCATGCGCGCGCAGTAGTCGTCGATGGAGTAGTCGGCACCCGAGGGCAGGATGGCGAAGTAGCGGCCGAGGTCCACCGTGTTCGGGCTGTCGCTGGCGGTGATCATCTCCTCGTGCAGCTTCTCGCCCGGGCGGATGCCGACGACCCGCTGGCGCGCCGCCGGAGCCACCGCCTCGGCGACGTCGGTGATGCGGTAGCTCGGGATCTTGGGCACCAGGATCTCGCCGCCCCAGGCGTGCTCGATGCTCCAAAGCACCATCGCCACCCCGTCGTCCAGCGAGATGTTGAAGCGCGTCATGTCCGGGTGCGTGATCGGCAGCACGCCCTGCTCGCGCTGGCCGAGGAAAAACGGGATCACCGAGCCGCGGCTGCCCATGACGTTGCCGTAGCGCACGACCGAGAAACGCAGGTCGCGGCTGCCGCGGATGTTGTTGGCGGCGACGAAGAGCTTGTCGCTGCACAGCTTGGTGGCGCCGTAGAGGTTGATCGGCGCGGCGGCCTTGTCGGTGGAGAGCGCCACGACGCGCTTGACGCCCGAGTCCAGGCAGGCCTCGATGACGTTCTGCGCGCCCAGCACGTTGGTCTTGATCGCCTCCATCGGGTTGTACTCGGCGGCCGGCACCTGCTTCAGCGCCGCGGCGTGCACGACGATGTCGATGCCTTCCATTGCGCGCTTCAGGCGGTGCGCGTCGCGCACGTCGCCGATGAAGAAGCGCAGGCCCGGGTGCCTGAGCGGCGCGAACTGCTGCGCCATCTCGAACTGCTTGAGCTCGTCGCGCGAGAAGATGACGAGGCGCCGCACGCGCGGATAGCGCTCGAGCACGGTCTTCACGAAGGCACGGCCGAAGCTGCCGGTGCCGCCGGTGACGAGGATGGACTTGTCGTTGAGCATGGTGGGTCGCTCGGGGTCGGATCGGGGAAGGTGTTGTTACTCGGCGGCCGGCTCGGCGCGCTCAGGCGGCGGCGCGCTCGTGCGCGGGCTCGATGGCGCGATCGAAGAGGTGGTCGTGCGCGCCGGCGGCGCGCGCATCGAAGGCGGCGCTCTGGCGCGCCGTGTGCGCCCCCAGCAGCGCCGGGTCGCCGGCGTAGCGGCGCACCGCCGCCAGCGCCCCGGCCGGCTCATGCGTCGGCACGACGCCGTCGCGCACGAGCGGCATGCAGACCACGTAGTCCACCGGCCAGCGTTCGCGCATCACCTGCAGCACGAGGCAGCCCGAGTCGAGGAAAGGCGCGATGCCGGTGGTCGGCTCGCCCCACGCGAGGCACAGCTCGCTGCCTTCGGCCAGCGTGGGCAACGGGGCCTGCACGGCGCCGACGAGCTGCGCCGGCGGCAGGTCGAGCGCACCGGCCAGCACCGCCAGCGCCGGCGCACCGGGTTTCGGCCGCAGCACGAGCTCGACGCCGGCCTCGGAGCACAGCGCCGCGAGCGGCCGGTAGAACTCCGCCAGCGCGTGCGCGTCGACGTGGCTCAGCCCTTCGGTGCTCATGCTGTTGAGCAACAGCACGAGGCGCTTCAGTCGCCGGCCCTCGCCCGCGGCCGGCGGCGCGCGCCGCTCGGCCACGCGGTTGAAGCGCACGGCCCGTGTGGGCAGCGCCTGCCCGAGCAGCGTGCGCGGCGCGCAGCCGTAGCCGGCGCGTTCGACCACCTGCACGCGGCGGCCGTGCGGCAGCAGCATCGACACGTGCCCCGAATGCGGCACCACGGTGATCGAGGCGCCGACGCGGTCGGCCACCGAGAAGAGCGGGCCGTTGAGGCCCGTGTCCTGGTCGGCGACGAGGAAGTCGGGCACGGCGACCCCGCCGCCGTGCTGCGGCAGCCGGGAGAAGGCCCGGCGCAGCTGCAGGAAGTTCAGCGCCTGCCAGCGCGAACGCGCCGCCCAGGCGGTGATCTGCTCCTCGCGCGCGCGCTGTTGCGGCAGCAGGTCGGCGAGCAGCGGCTCGAGCACGCGCACGACGCGTGCGCCGTAGTCGGCCACTTCCGCCTCGGCCGCGAGGCTGGCGCGCGGCACGAGCAGCGACGTGCCGCCGCGATGCAGCGGCACGTCCCAGAACGGGCTCGGCAGGTCGAGCGTGTAGGCGTGCGATCGCGCCACCTCCTCGGCCAGCCAGGCACGGTCGTAGAAGCAGGTGGGCACGTGGCTGACGAGCGAGATGACGCCGCGCGCGAGCAGTGCGCCCATCGTCCGCGCGTCGAGCACGTGGTCGTAGGCGTCCGGGCGCTGCCAGCGTGCATCGTGGTAGCGGTCGACGATCGAGAAGCGCGCCGGGTCCTGGCCGACGAGGTCGGCGCTGACGAACGAATCGAAGTACATCTGCTGCGGGTTAGCGGGCCGCAGCAGGCCGATGCTCTGTTCCTTGAAGGTGCCGGCCACCGCCTTGCCGATGGCGCGCGCCACGGCGGCGCGTTGCAGCGCAAGGAAGAAGAGGCCCACGTCCCAGCCGGTGAGCGCCTGGCCGCCCTCGCCCCAGAGGCGCTCGCGTTCGGCGGTGAGCTGCAGGTCGACGAGCGTGGCGCGGGCCATCGCCTCGCTGGCGGCACGGGCCTGCAGGTCCGGCCCGAGGTCGAGCCGGCGGTACTCGTAGTTCTCGCTTCTCGTCAGGCCGCGCTGCGCGGCGTCGTCCAGCAGGCCCGGGTCGACGAAGAGCAGGCGCGCGCCGGCATGGCGCGCCGGGGCCGCCGCAATGCGGACCACGTCGCTGCGCTGGAGCACGAGGACCGCATCGACTGTCATCTTCCCAGTCTGGCCCGGCGCGCCCGGCGCCGATCGGTGGAGCAGGCGCGGGTTTGGCGGGCTGTTCGGCCCGTCCGGCGGGCTCGGGCAGCGTCTTCGCCCGCGCTCGGCGCTGCCGCCCGGGCGCGACGCCATCGGGGCGCGCGGTGGCGGTGCCCGGCGGCAACGCGGTGGCGCTACCCGGCGCTGGCGTCCGCCTCCGGTGGGCGAGCCGGCAGCTCCAGCGTCACGGCGGTGCCGGCGCCGGGGGTGCTGGCCACCTGCACACGGCCGCCGTGCAGCTCGACGATGCGCTGCACGATGGCCAGCCCCAGGCCGTTGCCGCCGTGCCCCGGGCGGTGGCCACCGCCGCTGAAGTGGCGGTCGAACAGCCTCGCCAGGTCGGCAGGGTCGATGCCGGACCCTGTGTCCTGCACCGTCAGGCGCAACGTCTCGGCCCCGTTCCCCGCCGGCACCCCGGCGGGTGAGCCGGCTGCCGGCTGGCGGTGCGCCGAGAGCACGATGCGACCGCCGGCGGGCGTGTGACGCAACGAGTTGTCCAGCAGGTTGGCGACGGCGCGCTCGATCAGCTCGACGTCGACCTCGGCGGCCATGGCGCCGTCGTCGGCGTCGCCGAACTCGCAGCGGATGGCCACGCCCTGCCGCGCGGCGCGTTCGGCGAAACGCATCGCGATGTCGTCCAGCACCTCGGCCAGGTCGAGCCGCGCCAGGCGCAGCCGGAAGCTCGTCTCGTCGAGCACCGCCAGGTCGCCGAGCGAGCGCACCATGCGCGCGGCGTTGTGGGTGTTGCGCAGCGCCAGGTCCACCAGCCGCGTGGCCTCGGCGTCGGCAGCGAGCGCGGGACGCTGCTGCAGCGTCTCCAGGCTTGCGGCGGCCGCGGTCAGCGGCGAGCGCAGGTCGTGCGAGAGGTTGCTCACGCTCTCGCGCCGGAAGGCGTCGAGCCGGCGCAGCTGGTCCCACTGCGCGTGCAGCTTCGTCAGCAGCATCTGGAAGCCGGCGTGCAGGCGCCCGAACTCGTCATCGGCCGCCGGCCGCGCCGCCAGGGCCGCGCTCGGTGCGCCCGGCGCGAAGCCGGCACGCGCGGCGCTCGCCACCTCGTCGCTGAGCACGGCCAGCGGCCGCGTCACCGCGGCGATGATCCACGCCGCCAGCGCGGTGGCCAGCAGCACCACCACCAGCACCGGACCGAGCGCCGGCCCGGCCAGGTGGCCCGCCAGGCGCGCCAGCCGCGTGGGCGGCAAGCCCGGCTTGCGGCAGACGAGGTACAGATACCCGGCGAGGTCGGCGCCCGGGGCGATCGACGGCTGGGTCAGTGCGCGCGCGGCGATCACGGCGCCTTCGTCCATGTACTCCGGGTCGTCGCCCATCACGTAGGCGGCGCCGCGCTGCGGCCCGCCCGCGGGCGCAGAACCGGGGGGCGCCGCGGCCACGGCGGCGGCCTGGCGCACCGGCCCGATCGCCACCTTGAACTCCGGCGCCAGCGGTTTGCTGCCTGTGCTGGCGAGCACCGTGCCATCGGGCGCCAGCAGATACAGCTGGCTGTCGGCCTCGAACAGCAGCAGGCTCTTGAGGAAGGTGGTGAAGGCCTCGGGGTCGCGCCGCTGGTACGCCGGCAGGTCCTCGTGCAGCGCCACGACGCGGCCGAGGAAGGCATCGGCCCGCGCGTAGGCCGCCTCGCGCTCGAACCGCTCGAAGGCGAGCGCCATGGCCACCAGCACGCCGACGGCGGTGGCCAGGCCGGTGAGCAGCACGGTGAGCGCCAGGCGCAGGCGGACGGACATCTGGGTGGACCTGCGGCCGGGCTCGCGCGGCGGCCTCAGCGCGGCGCATCGCGCATCTTGTAGCCCGCACCGCGCACGGTGAGGATGAAGCGCGGCCGCATCGGGTCGGCCTCGACCTTGGCGCGCACGCGGTTGATGTGTGTCGTCACCGTGTGCTCGTAGCCCTCGTGCGAGTAGCCCCAGACGGCGTCCAGCAGCTGGGCGCGCGAGAACACGCGCCCCGGGTGGCTGGCGAAGTGCACGAGCAGGTCGAACTCCAGCGCCGTCAGGTCGAGCAGCCGGCCGCCGACGCGCACCTCGCGCCGGTCGCGCAGGATCTCGAGCTCGCCGTTGACGATGGGCTGCCCGTGCGCCGCGCCGCCGCCCTGCTGCGCCGCACGCAGCAGCTCGGCGCGGCGCAGCAACGCCTTCACGCGCGCCAGCAGCTCGGCCATCGAGAAGGGCTTGGTCAGGTAGTCGTCGGCACCCAGCTCCAGGCCGAGCACGCGGTCGAGCTCGGTCGCCTTGGCGGTGAGCATCAGGATCGGCGTGGCGCGGCCGCGCGCCCGCAGCGCCTTGCACACCTCCAGGCCGTCGAGCGCGGGCATCATCAGGTCGAGCACGAGCAGGTCGCTGGCGCGTTCGGCCTGGCTGGCCAGCGCCGCGGCGCCGTCGGGCACCGCCTGCACCTCGTAGCCGGCGCCCTGCAGGTTGAGCACGATGAGGTCGCGGATGTCGGCCTGGTCCTCGGCGACGAGGATGCGCGCGGCGGCGGGCGGGCGGCTTGGGACCATCGGGTGTCGGTCGGCTGGGGCGAGCGGCTCCTTACCGCAGGCGGCCGCGGCGGCGACCGCCCGCGCCGGCCGGGTTGCCAACGCGATGTGATCTGGCTGTGATCTTCGGTGAGCGGCACGCGAGCGGCGGCGCGGACAGTGTAGCCATCGCCCCACCGCCCGAGGCCAACCCCCATGAGCACGCCGATCGCCTTCGCCACGCGGCAACCCGACTGGCCCTCGCTCGTCGCCGAACGCGGCGCCCTGGTGCGCTTCGCGCGCCGGCGGCTGCTCGACCCGAGCCTGGCCGAGGACCTGGTGCACGACGTGTTCGAGGCCGTGATGACCGGCCGCGCGCACTTCGACGGCCGCGCCTCGCTGCGCACCTGGCTGACGGCGATCCTGAAGAACAAGATCGTCGACCTGGTGCGCACGCGCCAGGGGCACGAGAGCCTGGACAGCGGCAGCGACGCCGATGGCGACATGCCGCACGCCCCGGAGCTGGAGTGCCCGTGGCCCCGGCCGGACGAGCTGGCGGCGCAGCGCGAGCGCCTGCACCACGCGCTGGCGCGCATCCGCGCGCTGCCGGCCACGCTGCGCGAGGCCTTCGAGCAGCGCGTGCTGGCCGACGAGGACAGCGCCGACGTCTGCCGCACGCTCGGCATCAGCGAGAACAACCTGTTCGTGCGCCTGCACCGCGCCCGGGCGCAGCTGATGGCCGCCTGAGGCGCGGCCGCTGCCGGGCACAGCCTTCGTCGAGTGGGCGCGCCACGCCGCTACGGCAGCCGCCCTTGCCACCACAGCTGCACCGCGTGCCGGCGGTGCAGCGGGTCGCGCCACCACTGCGCGCTGAGGCCGATGCGCGTGGCCGCGCCGGCGTCGATCTGCAGCGCGCCGTCGGCGCCGAGGACTCGCCCGCTGGTGAAGAACTGGGCCGTGGGCTCGGCACGGCCCGCCGCCAGCGACGCCTTGGCCTGCCAGCCCGGGCGCTGAAGGATCCATCCGGCCGTGACGAGCCAGGCGTCGCCGCCGACCGGATGGCCGAGCGGGAAGTGCTGCTGCGTGTAGCCCTGCTCGTACACCGAGTGCCGGTAGGCGGCCGTCGGCCGCGGGTCGTCGGCAATGCGGCCGGCGAGCGTGTCGACGATCTCGGCGAAGAAGCGCGCGCTGCCGCGCTCGGTCGTCCTGGTGGCATCGACACCGAGCAGCAGCATGTGGCGGCTCGTGAAGTGGCCGGCCTCGTCCTCGCCGACGAGCTGCGCGTACAGCGCCGTGCGCTTCGCCTCGTCGAAGGTCCAGCGCACGTCGATGCCGGCGAGCTGGTTGCCCGGTTCGTTCTCCTTGGTGATGCCGTCGAAGCCGACGTTGTCGTTGCCGATGATGGCGTTGAAGAACGAGCTCGAGCTCTCGTCACGGCCGCGGCCACCCCACTGGATGGTGCGCGACAGGCCCACCTCGACTCGCGGATGAGGCCCGAGCTGCACGCGTGCGCCCATGAAGGTCGGGCGCCGCGGCACGTCGTGGCCCTGCAACCGGCCGGCGAAGAAGTCGGCGGCGAACGGCCCGAGCCAGCCGAGCCAGGGGCTCCGGCTGGACTGCACCGCGGTGCGGCGCCAGCCGACGTTCGCGACGGCAGGGGCTGCGCCGTCGAGGATGAGGCTGCCCGCCCAGCCCGGGCCCCAGTGGCGGCGTTGCACGGCGGCGTAGAACTCGCCGCTGCCGGGCTCGTCGCCGACGTCGAGCACGACGGCACTGCCCTCGAGGCTGGCGCGCGGCGAGATCTGCCGCGCGACCGCGACCCCCAGTTGCCAGCGCCAGGGGCCCCGCCCGCCGGCCTGCGACACGAAGCGCGCGCCGCCACGCCCGGCGAGAACGTCGGCCGTGAGCTGCGGCGCGTCGATGCGCGGGCCACCGGCGGCGAGCCACAGGCCCGGCGCGGGCGTCAGCGGCGCGACGCTGCTCCACGTGTTGCCGAGCTGCCACTCCCGGTCGCGCGAGAGCGCCGCGTCGAGCGAAAGGCCGGCCCAGCCCGGGCCGCCGCAGACGGCCAGGCTCCACGCGACGAGCGCGCGAATGGAAGGGCGCAACATCGGGGCCCGGCGAGAGATGTTCTTGTTGCCGCGACCGCGGGTGCACATGCTGCGCACCCGCTCCCTGCAGAGTTGGTGGCTGGGGCTCCCTCACAAGAAGCCCCGAAAGCCGCATGGGCGCTCGCTTTCCAGACTTCGGCCGCGTCAGGTTATTGCAGAAGTTACTGCGTGGTCGCGGCGCTGCCCCGGTCAGGTTGCGCTTCTGGAGATCCTAGCGCAGTCCCAAGATGGCGCGAACGCCACTCAACTCCAGCCGCACGAACCGCCCTTGTGCTCATTTGCACCGGGGACGCCGTGGACGCGGGGGCAGCCGTGCGTAAGTGGTTGTCGTCACAGGCTTTCACCGTCCCCGGCAGCCAGGAATACCTGTCCCCGGTCGCCTGCCAGAACGGGACAGCGGCTGCTGCCCCACACAAAGGGGGCCTCGCGGCCGGCAAGGCTCTAGAGAAGCTCCGACATGCGAGTGCGCCGCTCCCGCAGTTCGCATGCCGCTAGCGCCTCGCTCAACTCGTCAAGCTGCTCCGGCGTCAGCTCTTCGCGGGTAACGATCAAGGCGTGCGACGGGTTTGGTGGCCAAGCACCCTCGGCCTCCAGCGGGTCTTCAACGACACGAACGGCCTCCGCGCACAGCGCGTCCACGCTGAACACGGCCATGCTGTCCGTCGGCTTGATCGTGAGGCGGAGAGCCGCGCGAACGGACCGCAGGGCGTCGAGCGTCACCCCGCGGCCGAAATGCTCGACGTGGTTCCCCGACACACCGTCGGGATCCCACCTGAACGCCGCCCCCGTGAGCACGCCAGCTTCGCTGATCTTGCCCCGAGTCACGTGCCGGGCCCAGTGGTGCCCCGCGGGCAGGTCGTCCCCCTTCATTCACCCGAGCGCGGCGCGGATGATGCCCTCAATACCCAGGTCCTCGAGCTCCGCCGTTGTGTACGAGCGTGAGCTCCTTGCTCCACAGTCGAAGCGCACCATCGTCACGATCCCCTGCCCGCGAAACCAGAGGCTCACCAGACTGGTGTCGCTTCCCCTCCATCGAGCGTAGACCCGAGCCCCGGACGCGGAGTCCACGTCTGGCGTCGGCAGCGTCCCATGTCGCCGCATGAACGCCGCGAAGTCGCTGAGCGCCTCAGGGGAGAAGGCTTCTTCCGGTGACTCGAAATCCTCGATCGCCAAGCGCAACTGGGCAGCAATCGCGGCCCGGTTTGCCACCTCCTCGCTCGCCTCGAGCGCACAGATCTCCGACTCGACGGCCGCACCCCCGCCAGCAGCGCTGCCACCGTCGGGGATCAGCAGCCAGTGCCGGTACCGCGCCAGCAGATCGGCGGCACCACCGGCGACGGGCTCCGCCGCCAGCGCGGTCCTCGTGCCGGTTGGCTCACCCTCGATGACAAGCGTCAACGATTGACCGGTGCTTGACCCTCGCCCGCGGAACGCGCCCACGGTGTAAGCGGAGGGCGCCACCTCCTGCGCCTGATCGCTGGACTCGAGTTCTCCGAAGCCGCTCGAGGTCCACGCCTCAGACAGTAGACCCGCGTCATCGGTCGCCGCCCTGCTCACCCGCCTCGCCACATGCACTTCAGCGCTAAGCATCTCGCCTCTCCCAGATGTCGCGCTGCACGCGCATGTCTGTCAGGTCTGCGAAGGTGAGCACGATGGCCTTGCGCGCGCCATCGAACCACGGGTTGGCCGCCGCGAGACTGCCGACCACGCCCTGCCTTGACTGCGCCATGAGCTCAAACTGGTACAGCTGTGCCTTGGACTGTCGTTGCACAGCAAGGCCAACCTGCGCACGCAGTAGGCCCGCTCCGCCGGGGAGCTCAAACTGCCCGCTCCATCCGAGCACTCTCGGTCGACCAAGCGCGCCGGCCGCAGGCGCATTCAGGAACGGAAGAACCGAGGCAATCTCGTCGAGCGCGCTGACCTCGACTCCCTGCTTGATGTGGTTGATGTAGGACAGCTCTGTTCCGACAAGAGAGAGGGCGCCTAAGCCTGCGTCGATGTGGAACTGCTCATATGCCTCGAACCACCTGAACGCCTCCAGGCGGAGGCTCTCGAACCGAGGGTACTCGTGCTCTCCTCGTTGCCGCCAGTTGAAGATGAATCGATCCTGCTGAACCTGAAGCAAGCGAGTCTCGTCCTTGCTGATCAGCCACGTTCGGATCCACGGCAGGCCAGTCGGCTCCTCAACTGGCACCTGGCCGTCAGCGGACCCGATTGGCGGCTGGCTTGCCACCTGCGGAAACGTGTCCCTGACCTTCGACCAGAAGAGGCCGACATGGCCGATCCTGAAGCCCGGCGACCTAACGCGGAGAGTAAACACCACCTCATTGAGGGGCGGCTTTCCGTAGTGGGGCAGCACCTCTGCCCCCTGAAGCTCAGACATCACGCACACCAATCGCGCGGGAGGGACGAACGTGCTGACAGGGCATCGCGGAGTGGGCGGCTTTGGGGGGCGAGGTTATTGCAGCGCCGGCGGGCAATGTCAATTAGACCCTTCGCGGGAGGCCAACGTTCACCGTCGTTTGTCACACCCCGCGGCCAAGGGGGCTTCGATCGGCTCACCAAGCGGGGAGGACGTTGCCTAACCCATCGGCGGGCCCCTACTCGCCGAAGATCGACGGCTTCACGTGGTACATGGGCACGTGCCCAAGCCCCCGCAGCCGGTGCTTGAATGTCAATCGGTCGCGCTCGTGGTGCAGGTGGCCAAGCTTCTTCAGTGCCTTCGCCACCGCCGTGTGATCGAAGCCGCGGCACACCTCGCGCTTCCACGCCTCCGGGAAGATCAGGTACTCGACGAGGGCTCCCCGCCGCTCGACGCTCTCGGGCGTGCTGCGCCCGTCGACGTACTCGGTGGCCGCGTCGATCTTCAGTGGCCGGCCTTCCTCGTCGACCAGGCGCCGGATGCCCAGGCGCATCGGCGTGGCCGCCTTGTGATCGTCGAGCGCCCGGTGCGCCCAGGTGAACAGCGCCTCGCCGTTCTTCTCGAGGCACGCGCGCACCTGGGCAACCATGGCGACCTCCTCGCCGTTGTCCAGGTGCCCGCGCGCCGCCAGCCAGGCGTTGAAGCACTCGCGCACGGCCCAGGTGGCCTGGCCGGCTGGCCAGCCGGTGATGCCAGCCTCGCTGGCCAGCTCGCCGGCGGCGGCCACCAGGGCGAACCTCGAGCCCACGCGCCGCACTGCTCTGAGGCCGCCTCGGGCACGAACTCGGCGCGCAGCTCGTCGACGCGGCCCTCGAGCTGCTCGGGCAGCTCGCCGTGATGCGCGCAGGCCCACTCGAGCCAGGCGTGCCCGGCGGTGCCGTACAGCCGCGCCGCGGCCGCCGTCAGCGCATCGGCGAAGGCGCCCGGGCTCTCGTGCCCGTGCAGCACCTCGAGGCCGCCCATGCCGGCACCGGCGTCGAGCGGCACGTCGACCATGCGCACCTCCATGCCCGCCTGCACGCGCTTGCCGGCCTCGGCCATGTGCGCGGCCAGGCCCACCTCGCCCGACGACAGGAACAGCAGCCGCCACGTGCGACGCTTGCGCGCCAGGCCCATGCGGGTGGCACGCCCCTTCTCGCTCTCGTTCGCCAGCAGGTAGGCCACCTCGCCGGCCTTGCTCGGGTCGAGCTGGCCGAGCTCGTCCAGGATTAGCAGCCCGTCGCAGTGCTGCACGGCCGTGGCCTCGATCGCGTTGTCGGTCGTGCGCCACCGCAGCATGTAGCTCGGCCGGCCCCACACGCTGGCGGCCACCTTCAGGGCCGTGGTCTTGCCCATGCTCGAGGTGCCGCGCAGGTGAAAGCCGCCGCTCTCCATGCCCGCCAGGCGCAGCACGGGCCCGGCGAAGGCGCAGCTCAGGGCGAACACCAGCCGCGAGTTGCCGGCCGCCGGCGCCGCCACGGCCTGGCGCCACTGCTCGAGCTCGCCGTGCCGGCGGAACGTGTTCTCCATGCCCGCTTCGCTCTGGAACACGTAGCGCCGGCCCTCGGCCTCGCCGATGCAGCCCGAGGGCAACACATACACGGACGAGTGCCAGCCCACCCGATCGGTGCACGTCACGCGCTCGCTCGGGTTGCGCGTGTCGATGTACTGCGCCACCAGGTTGCGCGGGCCGTTGCCTGGCGCCATGCGCAGGCCCAGGTCGCGCAGACGCGCGGCCCACTCGGTGCCGTCCCCGCTCAGCATCGACGCGGGCATGGCCCACACCTTGGCGTTGCGGTCCGGGTCCTTGAACTCGAGCAGGTAGCCCCAGCCCGTGGCGTCGTCGCTGCGCGTGCGCGCAGTGGCCGCCAGCGGCGCGCACAGCCACTGCGGCGCCTTGTCGTTGCCTTCACGGTCGCGGCCGTGGAACCACACGCCGAGCTCGTCGAGCGTGAACGGGTCTCGCCGGCCGCCGAAGGGGTCGGCCTCGCCCGCGCCGTCGTCGACCTGGCCGGACCCATCGTCACCGCCCCCGCCGCCCGCGCCGCCGGCGCGCTCGTGCTCGAGCAGCTCGGCGTGGCGCGACGCGGCAGCGGCCTGGCCCGCTACCTTGTCCGCACGGGCGATCGCGGCGCCAGCGGGCCGTTTCGGGCCCGCTCGGGCCGCTTCCGCGGGCGTGCCGGCCAGCAGCAGCGCCACGGCCGCCTCCACTTGGCGGCGCACCTCGTCAGCGCCGGCGATCGCCGCCAGGTCGTTGAAGTCCTTGCCGGCCGGCAGGTCCTGGCCAGCGCCAGGCGCCGCAAACGTCGGGAACGCGGCTCGAGCACGGCCCGCACCGCCGCTGGCGAGCTCCACCGCGGCCGCCGCCTTCTCGCGCCCGGTGTTCTTGCCCGTGCGCGCCTCGGTGGCGCGATCGTCGTCGCCGCACACCAGCAGCGGCAGCGCCGGGTGCGCCTGGCGCAGCTCGCGCGCCACGTGCACCACGTTGCCCGCGTCGAAAGCCACCGCTACAGGGCGGCCCGTAGCCTCGTGCAGGCTCGCGGCCGTGGCGTAACCCTCGGCCAGCAGCAGCACCGGTGCGCCCTCGGCCTGGCCGATGAGGTGGAACAGCCCCACCTTGCGCGACGACACCGGTTCGCCGGGCCCGGCCTTCGGCGGACCATAGAGCTTGTCCGTGCCCGGCTCGCCCGTGCGTGCATCGCGCAGCTTCTTGGCCAGCAGCTGCTGCACCGACCATAACCGGCCCGCCGCGTCGCGCATCGGCACCAGCGCCACGCCACCCGGCAGGAAGCGCAGCCCATGCGCGCGCACGCCCTTGCGCTCGAGGTACGGCGCGCCCATTGCCGGAGGTGTCTCGCTCGCCTTGGCCCACACCGCTTCGGCGCGCTTCGCGCCTGCGGCCTGGCGCTTCGCGAGTGCAGCGGCCTCGGCCGTGCGCTCGCGCCGCCGCGCCTCCTCGAGCTCGGTGCGCTCGGCGGGTTGCATGCGCGGTGCGCGGCCGCCGGCGGGGAACCTGAACCCGTGCTCCTTGGCGATCGCAAAGAGCGTGGCCACCGTCACCGAGCCCGCCGCCTTCACGCTGCGCCAGGTGTCGCGCGCATCGCGCTCGCTGTAGCTGTCGCCGCGCGCGCTCCAACCGTTCCACAGGTCGAAGGCGGCCGCGTCGGGCAGCCCCGCGGCCTTCACCGCCATGGCCAACCGCACCCACGTGTCGCGGTCGACGTCGGGCGGAACGATGGCCAGCGCGGCACTCACCAGCTCCGCCGCCGGCGGCGGCGCCGACCTGGCGGCGCCCCGAGGTGCGCGCGGCTTCGGCATTCCGGCGCCGCCCCTTCAGCCTTGCGCGGCCGCTGCCCGCTCGAGCTCGAGCTCGACAGCTAGCTCGTCCCAGGCGTGTGCCATGCGCTCCGCCAGGTCGGCCATCGCGTCCGCAAGCCACGAACCGTGGTTGCGCTTGTCCGGGTCGGTGCTGTCATAGCACTCGCCCACGAGCGCCAGGCCCGCCTGCAGCCACTGCGCGCGCGTCGCCAGGTCACGCGCCCGCTCCGCCAGCGCCGGCGCCGTCGAGACGGCGCCGGGCGTGGGCGCGCCGCCGGCACGGTACAGCGGTGGCCCGCTCATGCCGTGGCTCCATGCTGTTGCCACGGCCCATCGCCTTCGGCCCATGCCTCGCCCTGCGAGAAGTCCACCAGCTCGCGCAGGCTCGTCATGCAGTGGGCCGCGTAGCGGTCGGCGGTCCACTTCTCGGCGGGCACTGTGCCCGTGACCCACACCGGAGGTGGGGCAGGTGGGAGACCCGCCGACTTCTCGCCCATTGCCTCGCGCAGGCGCCGCGCCCACTGCGCCAAGGCGGCGCGATCGCGGTGCGTCGCGCCCTGTGCCGCGAGCGCCCGGCGCAAGGCGTCGACCCAGGCGTGCAGCGCCTTGGCCTGGGGCGGCGTGCACTCGTAGGCGACTCGACCATCCCCACCCGGGACGGCCGGCAGCGGAGGGCCCGCGAGAAGCGCGGCCAGCTCGCCGCGGGGCTCGCGCGCGGTCATGGACCAGAAGCCCTGCGCTGCCAAGGCGCGAGCGCTGGCCAGCGACACCGCCACGAACACGGGTCGCGCGTGGGTGTCCGCGCTCATGCCGCACCGCCTTGTGCAGGCGCCTGCACTTCTTCGGCGGCCTTCGCGGCGGCCACCAAGGCCTGCGCCATCGCGCGCGCCTGGCTGGCCGTCATGCGGGCCGCCAGGCTCAGCGTGCCGGCGCCGAGCTCGAAGCTCACGCCGTAGCACTTGCCAGCGCCGCGGGCGCTGTACACGCCGGCGAGCTGGCCACCGAGCATGAAGGTGCCGTGGTTGCGGCGCGCGCGGGTGTCGGGCGTGCGTGCCAGATGCGTGACCTGACGCGCGGCCGCAGAGCAGGGTGAGGGAGAAGAGGAGGAGGCGGGCGCGATCGCGCCCAGGGAATGAACAGCCATGGTGTCGGCTCCTGTGTCGCGTTCCACAACCGACACCCCCGCTTCCAAACGAGGGTGGCGGCCCAAAGCAGGGTTGGAAGACCGGGACACAGGTTCCGGCGAGCCCGAGAGCTCCCCTGCCCGGGCCGCCGTAAGAAACCGGTGCACCTGGGCGTCGCGCGTGCCACAAAAGCAAAAGCCGCTCTTGAGGCGGCCGCGCGCCTATGTCTTTCGGGCTTCCAACCCCGACCCCTGCATGCCAGGGGCGGGGCCAATGTAGCACGCCGCCCGCGTTGGCGCGCAGAGACAAGCCTTGCCTTGCCCCGCTCAGCGTCAACGAACGCTGCAGCCCGCGCCTCGACCCGCACACACCGGCCATCCGGCTTCCGTGCCCACTCGGCAAGAATCGCCGAGGCGCATAGCCGAACAGGTGGAGGCCATGACAGAGGAAGCTGATGACGGATGCCCGGTGTGCGGCTACGTTGCGCACCGCTTGCAGCCAACAGAGGACGGCAACAGCCTCCTGAGCTGCAAGAGCTGCGGGACGCACAGGATCACCGCACCAGCTCTCGCAGTGGCGCAGGGGTTTCTGAGTCACTTTGGAGGCAGTGACCTGGAGGCCGTGCGCGCACGAGCGGGATATCGCGTCGCGAAACTCCCGGCCATGGGCACCATCCGAAGCGAGCTGCTCAGCGACATTCAGGTCGACACCCCACCCTTGCCGGCCCCGCTCGAACGCATCGACTTGCTGGTCGAGCACCTCGCAGCGCAGCAGGAGCCAGGCAGTCGACTGAAGGGGAACCGAGGAAGGCTTCGTGCCAGACTCGGTTGCCTCAATGACCAGGCAGCGCGGTGGGTAGTTGATCAAGCCGTCGCGAAGCGCTACGTTGAAGCGAGCCGCAACCAAAGCGATCCAAACGACGTGGGTCTTCTCCTCACCGCTGAAGGCTGGCAGCGCTTCGAGGTACTGCAGCGCAGCGGCGCAGGGAGCCGCCATGCCTTCATGGCCATGCGGTTCGGAGACGCGCAGCTCAACCGAGTGTTCGCCGCCGCCATGCAGCCCGCAGTGGCTCAGACGGGCTTTGAGCTGCGTACCGTGGCCGGCAAGCACCAACAGGCCGGGTCGATCGACGACCGCATGCGCGTCGAGATCCGCACCAGCCGCTTCCTCGTGTGCGACTTGACGCACGGCAACCGCGGCGCCTATTGGGAAGCCGGCTTCGCCGAAGGCCTCGGCCGGCCGGTCTTCTACACGTGTCGCCGCGACGTGCTGCAGGACAAGACGCACGACGACCACCCGCACTTCGACACGGCGCACCAGCTCATCATTGACTGGGCCGAGGGCGAGACGTTGGCCGCCGACATGCAGCGCTTGAAGGACGCGATACGCGCCACGCTGCCGGACGAGGCGAAGATGGAAGACGACGAGAGGGCCGCCCCCGCAGCTTGACCTTCGCAGGCGTCTGCACGGCGTGCCAGCCACCGGCGGGCTGCCGCGCCACCGCCCGCCCACTCGCCACCTCTGGGGTGCGTCGCGATTCACTGCCGGCGGCCCGTAGTGCCCGCCTTGCCTGTCGCCATCGCGCGCGCCACCTCATCCTCGCCGACGTAGAAGAGCTCGACGCTTCCCGGGTCGACCTCGAAGGGCGCGCCCGGCTTGGACATGCAAACCACGTCGCCGGTTCGCCCGTAGAGGACCACGACGCGCAGGTTGCCGCCGTGGTCGCGCGGCCACTCGAGGCGCGCCAGGTAGCCGCACTCCTCGCCATCGGCCCACCAGGTGAACGGCACCGGCCCCACCGCCGGAAAGTGCCCCTGCAGCAGCATGGCCGCGCGCTCGAGCAGGCTCGCCACGTAAGGCGGATAAGGCCGCGCGCCGCCAGGGCTCGGTGCGCCGTTGTCGCTGCTCACGCCCGGCCTCGCTCAGCCGCGCCGCTGGTGCCGCGCCTGCAGCACCTCGCCGGGCTTGATGCCGAGCTCGATGGCCGCCTGCGCCGAGGTGATCTGCCGACCCTGCCTGGCCGCCGCCTCGATGTGCGCACCGATGCGCGCTGCCAAGCGGCGGACCAGCGTCATCTCGTCCTGCGCGGTGCTCTCCTCGAGCTCGGCGAGGGCCTGGACCGGGCTGATGCGGCGGCCAGACCGCGAGGCCGCGTCCATGTGCGCGGTGATGCGTGCCGCGAGCTCCAGCGCTTGCGCCTGGGCGCACCGCCGCTCGTCGGCTGTCGGAGGCTTGCTGGTGAGCTTCATCGCTGCCATCGCCCTTTCACAAGGTCGCTCGGGGCGCCGTCGTGGCCTGGCCTCGGTCGGCTCGGCGCTGAAGGCGGCGCTGCCGGCGGGTTGCGGCCCTCGTCGGTCGGGTCGCGCAGGCCCTGCTCGGCCAGCAGCTGACGCTCACGCGCACGCTGGGTGACCTTCTGATCCCACTCGACGCCATCGTGCTGCAGGCTCTCCTGCTCGAGCGTGCTGATCGACAACCGCACGCGCGCGCCAGCGGCCTGCACGTCCTTCAGCGGGTCGATCGAGCCGGGGCCGTCGCCCGTCCACACGGCGCGCGTCCACGCGGCGCGAATCGCCGGGTCGGCGAAGTAGCCCGGCGCTCGGATGAGCCCGATGGCGACGGCCTCGTCGAGCCAGGCCGCATACACGGGCTGGCAGAACTCGAACACCAGCCACTGCCGGCGCACCTTCCAGAAGCGCCAGGCGTCGAGCATGGCGGCGCGCGCGGCGCTGTAGCTGGCCGTGTAGTGCTTGGTGAGCACCTCGAACGGGATCTGCAGCTGCAGGCCGATCTGCCGAGTGATGGCCGTGACGAAGGGTTCGAACGCCGCGTTCGGCCGCCCGGGGTTCGCCGTGCTGACGCTGTCGCCCTTGGCCAGCTCGACCACCAGGCCGTTGCCCAGCTTCGCATCCCAGCCGCTGCCGCTGGCGGTGCTGCTACCGGATGCGGCGCCGCCGGCGCTGCCGGCGACGGCCGAGGGCATGACGCTCGCCGGGCCGCCGGCGCTGATGAACACGGTGAAGAGGCCCGAGACGACGGCCGCCATGAGCTCGGCCTCCGTGTAGCGCTCGAGCTGCTTCAGGGGCTCGATCACCGCCGCGAGCATCGGCACGCCGCGCGTCTGGCCGGCGCGCGTGCGCTCGAAGGCGTGGATGACGTTCTGGCGGCCGGAGCGCGGGCCCCAGGCCTCGACGCTCGTCCACTCGAGCCTGGCGCCGATCCTTCGCTCAGGGTTCGCGCTGGCGAAGTGGTAGCGCAGTGCTGCGCCGTCGCTGTCCACCTCCACGCCGGCCACGAGGCCGGGGCGGTCAGGCGCGCGGCCCATGTTGCACAGACGGTCGGCCTCGACATGCTGCAGCGCCAGCTTCACCGGCAGCGGGCTCTTCTCGTTGCGCGCGAGGATGACGCAGTGATCGCCGGCCTCGAGCACGCTGCCGAACAGCAGCCCCTGCTGCAGGTAGAAGTTCTGCACGCGCGTCAGGTCGCTGTGCACGCTGGCCGCCCAGAGCTCGAAATCGCCGGCGACGTTCTCCTGCCAGGCAGCAGCTTCGGCCGGGGAGAGGCGCAGCACCCGCGCATTCACACGCGGCAGTACGGCCAGGCCGGTACCGACGACGTTCGTAACGCTCGTGCCAATGGCGCCGCCGGCCAGCGGCGAGTTGCGCCGCAAGTCGCGCGAGCGCTCGCGCAGCTCGCGCAGGTCGGTGAGGATCTGCGAATCGGCGTCGCCGCCCAGCGGGTTCCAGCCGGCCAGGCTGCGCCGCGCGAAGCTCGCGCCGTTGTAGCCGCCACCGTAGGCGCTGAAGAGCGCGTGCCCGACGCGGGCCTGCAGCCGGCTCGCGCCCCAGGCCGGCGCCACGCTCGCGATCGCTCGATCGACGACGTTCCAGCGCACGGGCACGGCCTGGCCGTCGACCATGGCGCTGTAGCCGCCGGCAGCTGAACGCACGAGGCTCGTCGCACTCATGCGCGCTCTGCCTTCGCCGGGGCGGCGCGCAGCTCGAGCAGCGCTTCGACCGGCGACAGCTCGCAGCCTTCAGCCTTGGCTGCAGCGATGCGCGAGGCGATCTGATCGGCCAGCAGGTGCGCCTGGTCGAGCCCGTCAATCGCCGCCGTCAGGCGCTCGACCTCGCGCTGCAACGGTGGGAAGCTGTAGCTGCCCTCGGCTCGCTGGCGTGCACGGGCGAGCGCATCTGCCGCGTCCGCCGCGGCGAGCCTGGCCCGCGCCTGGATAGGTGTGAGTGCGCTCCCGTGCGCCGCAGCTTCAGCGATGCACTGTCCGATCCGTGCCGCCAGCGCATGAGCCTGGCCGAGCTCGTCGCGGCGCCAAGACGAACCCGGTTGTTCCACCTGGCTGGCCGCCTCGAGCACGCTGATCGACCGGCCGTCCTTCGCCGCCTCGGCGACGCGCGCCGCGATCTTCTCCGCCAAGCGCGTTGCCTGCTGGCGCGCCGTGGCTTCGCCAACATCGCGCAGCCACGTCGACTGCGCCGTCACGATCGAGTGCGGCCTGGCCCAGGTGCTCATTGCAGACGCCTTCCTTTCCATGAAGAAGTTGCGCGCCGTCGCCGCCACCGGAGAAGCAAAGCAGCGTCCTGCAGGCGCGCTCTCCAGACGAACGCTCTTACGTTCGGAGCTGGATCAGGTGCCGGTCATGGGTCATTGGGCGGCCGCTCGAGGCCGCAGCGAGCCCGACCTATGGCCGACAGTCTCGGCCGAGCCCTGCCAATCTCATGCCTCGGCCGTGCTCGCGACGGCGCGACTCTCCGAGGAGACAGCCGCAAGGCCCTCGAGGGCTGCCAGGTCAGCGGGGCCCAGTGGATTCATGCGGCCGAGCGCGTATCGCACACCGAAGCAGCCGGCGCGATCCTTGTCGGACTCGCCGGCCAGGCCGCCGCGCTCTCCGCGCCCGGTCCACAGGAGCGCCTCGTACATGTAGCCGGTGCCGGGGAACTCGGACACGCTCATCCCGGACTGGTGCCGCGCCCGAACGGCCATGGCGAGCGCGAGCAGGTACGCCCGTCCTGCGTGATCGACCGACACGTCGGCCAGGTCGACGGCGGCACGCCCGCGAGCACGCTCGGCGCTGGTCAACTCCGCCTGCGCAGCCTCCTTCACCCCCCGCTGCTGCACCACCAGCTCGCGCAGGGCTTCCGCACGCACCTCGAGCTGCTTCAGCGCCGGCGCGCGCCGCAGCGAGGCTTCTTGCGCCTGTTCGTGCTCGCGCGCCGCGGCGCTCTCCGCGGCGGCATCACCCGCCTTGACTGCATCCATGAGCCGCTGGCGCGAGGCCTCGATGGCGCCGGCGACGGCCAGCTGCTGCGTCGCCATCTCGCTGTGCGCCGCGGCCAGGCGCTTGTCGAGCTTGTCCAGTTCGGCGCTCGCCCGCGCGAGCGCGGCCTCTGCCTCCTGACAGGCGCGCGTCGCCGCTTCCAGGTCCCGCTCCGCGCAGGCCGTCGCGTCCACGCAGAGCGCATGACCCTGGTCCAGGGCATCCGCGACCTCGAAGCCACGCGACACCGCGCCGAGCGCTTCGCTCGCTCGGCGATTCCCCGTGGCCTGCGCGCGCTCCTGCAGCTTGCGGATGCGGGCCCTGTCGCGCAGCGGCTCCGGCAGCTGCTCGAGCCACTCGCGAAGGAACTCGGCGCCAGGCGCGGCGGGGGCTTGGTGCTGGCGCTTCTTGAAGGGGTTGAGGTTCATGAGGTTCAGACGCTCCATGCAGGTTGCGAGGGGTGGGTGTGCGTGCGGGGTGTGACACCCCGCGCCTAGGAAGGCACGTTCAAGGGCGGGCCGCGAGTGAGCGGAGCGCGTGCGCGCTGCATATGGGCTGCGCCCCTCATGCCGCGGCAGCGCGCTCGGCCGCTTCTGCCGCAGCGATGCGCCCCTGCACCCACTCGAGGACCCTGCTCTCGGGCCACGCAGAGACCCTTGGCGTCACCTGCACCGGCTTGACGAAGCGCCCCTCGCGCGCCATTCGATAGAGGGTGCTCTTCTTCAGGCCGGTCAGCTCCTCGACCTGCGGCAGGCGCAGGAGCCGGTCGCGCTGCACTGGCTGCCGGACGTCAGGGACCAGGTTCATGAGGTCGGACCTCTACGTTGAGTGGGACGCGTTGGCACGTTAAGAGCCGCTGCCGTGCCGCTTCTAGGCAAAAGCGGCACGGCAGCCCAAGCGCTGCGGCAGCTCATCCCGTGGGACGAGGCGGCACGGTAGAAGCAGCCGCCGTGGCGCTTCTAGGCAAAAGCGCCACGCCGCTTGGGCAGGCTGGTCGCGCGGGGCGGGCGCGCAGACACGATGCGCCGTACAAACGTTTGCACCGCGCATGCTGCGCGGCGCCTGCGGGTTGCAGTGAGGGAAGCTCGATGCGGGCGGGGCGCTACCAGCCGGCGCTGCAGGACGCCCAGGCTTCGTCGAACCCCATCCCTCGGTCGTGTCCCGATCCGTGGTGTAGCTCCACAGCCCGGAGAAGGCTGAGCTGCACGGCACTCAGCGAGCCACAGCGGGCAGCCGAGTCGGCGCAGTATCGCTCAAGGTCTGCAGGCCCTCGAGCTGCATGTATCGGCGGTTCAGGCTCCACTCGTCGTTCTGCTCGAGCATCATGGCGCCCACGAGCCTGGTGATGGCCGCGTCGTTGGGGAAGATGCCCACGACGTTGGTGCGCCGCTTGATCTCGGCGTTCAAGCGCTCCAGCGGGTTGGTGGAGTAGATCTGCGCCCAATGCGCCTTGGGGAAGGTGGTGAAGGCCAGCACGTCGTGCTCGGCCTCGTCCATCAGCGCGCCGAG
>JAHCKS010000070.1 GCA_026125665.1 Rubrivivax sp. | reverse complement strand
TGCGCCGCACGGCCCGCGGCCTGCAGCACCGCCGCCACCAGCCGCCACGGCTCGCGCGCGGCAACGTCGCCCCCGGGCAGCGCGAGCGGCGGCAGGTGCGCGACCCGCGTGCACTCGGCACCACGCACACACAGCACCTCGCCGCCCCAGGCCGTGCCGTCGGTGCCCAGGCCCACGCCATCGAGCGTCAGGCCCACCAGCGGTTGCAGCGCCGCGCCGGACCAGCCCTGCTCGGCCTGCACGACGGCCAGGTGCGCATGGTGATGCTGCACGGCCAGCGCCGGCACGCCGAGGCGCGCCGCGGTCTGCTGCGCCAGGCGCGTGCTGAAGAAGTCAGGGTGCAGGTCGTGCGCCACCGCGTCGACGGGCGGCGCGCCCGGCGCGGCGCCCCGGGCGGCCACCTCCAGCAGCTGTTCGGCCGAGTCCGCGAGCGCGGCGCAGGCGGTGGGCGTGCCGAGGTCGCCGTGCAGCGGTGACCACCACGCCTCGCGGCCGACGACGAGGCACGCGCGGTTCTTCAGGAAGGCGCCGAAGGCGAGCACGCGGGCCGGTGCCACCTGCGGCAGCGGGTGGCGTTCGTGCGCGGGTTGCATTTCGCGTTGCATGGATGGAGCGGTGGGGCGGCCGGGGCTGGGCGGCGGCTCACGCCTCGAGCAACCAGTCGATCCAGGCGGGCAGGCCGACGCCGGAGCGTGCCGAGACGAGCAGCACCTCGATGCCCGGGTTGACGCGCCGCGCGTACTCGATGCAACGGGGGATGTCGAAGTCGACGTGCGGCAGCAGGTCCACCTTGTGCAGCACCATCAGCCGCGCCGCGGCGAAGAGGTCGGGGTACTTGAGCGGCTTGTCCTCGCCTTCGGTCACCGACAGGATGGCCACCTTCGCCGTCTCGCCCAGGTCCCACAGCGCCGGGCAGACGAGGTTGCCGACGTTCTCGATGAAGAGCAGGCCGCCCGCGTGCAGCGGCAACCGCGCGAACGCCTCGGCGACCATCGGGGCATCGAGGTGGCAGCCCTTCCCGGTGTTCACCTGGATGGCCGGCACGCCGGTGGCGCGGATGCGGTCGGCGTCGTGGCTGGTCTGCTGGTCGCCTTCGATCACGCCGAGCGGCAGCGCGGGCACGCGTTCGCGCAGCGCGGCGATGGTCGCGCACAGCAGCGTCGTCTTGCCCGAGCCGGGGCCGGAGACGAGGTTGAAGGCGCGGATGCCGTGGCTGGCGAAGTGCGCGCGGTTCGACGCCGCGACGCGGTTGTTCTCGCCGAGCACGTCGGCCTCGAGCTTGAGTGCCCGCTCGGTGCTCATGCCCGGCACCGAGACGCGGGCCGCGCCGCCGCCGTAGTGCAGGTCGCCGGTGACGGGGTGCACGCGGGGCGCGTGGGGGTCCCGCGCCGATGCCGAGATCGCCGGGGCCGACGGTGCCGGCGCTCCGGCCGCCGCACCCGCGCGCGCGGCCGGGGCGTGGCAACCACAGACGACACACATGGCTTCCTCCGTCGATTCGCTTCGCCGGCGCGTCAGCCCGCCGCGGCCTCGTCGAGGACCACGAGATCGCGCAGCTTCAGCTCGGTACCCTCGGTCGGTTGCAGCTGCCAGCCCGCGCAGCGCGGGCAGGCGTCGACGCGGCTCGTGATGGGCACCGTCTCGCGGCAGCGCGGGCACCAGGCGCGGCCTGGCGGCTCGTCGATCTCGATCTCGGCCCCTGCGAGACACGTACCTGGCGCGATCGCTTCGAGCGCGAAGCGCAGCGCCCGCACCTCGATGCCCGACAGCGCACCCGCTTCCAGCGTGAGGCGTCGCACGCGCGTGAAGCGCTCGCGCATGGCTGCCTCCTCGACGATGCGCAACACACCGCCGGCCAGGCTCATCTCATGCATCGTCGCGCTCCCGCACGGTGTCCTCCAGGTGCCGTTCGACGGCCGGAATCGTAGGCGGTGGCCTTTGCCGGGCCCTGTGTCAGGTCAAGGGGCGGCGCAGGGCGCACGCGCCGCGGCGGCCGAACGCCAAGCTCATCCTCGGCCCTTTCGCCGCAGCCGACAAGCGCCTGCCCACCGAGGCCCGGTGCGCGGCAGCCTCTTGCCGCGGGCCGCTCAAGCCGGCCGGGAGGCCGATGCCGCCGGGGGAAGCGCCGACCTCGCTTCTTCGGCCTGCTTCGCCAGAAAGGCCTCGCCGCGTTCGATCAGGAAGTAGCGAAAGGCCTCGGCCGCCGGCGACAGCACGCGCGCGCCCAGGTGCACGACGTTCCAGGTGCGCTCGACCGGCGTCCCGGCGATGTCCAGCACCGCGAGCAGGCCCACCTTCAGCTCCAGGGTGACGGTGTGCAGCGACAGGAACGCGAGCCCCATGCCGGCGATGACGGCCTGCTTGATGGTCTCGTTGCTCGGCAGCTCCATCGCAACTTGCGGTGTTACGTGCTGCTCGGCGAAGAAGCCCTCCATCGCCGCGCGCGTGCCCGAGCCCGGCTCGCGCACGATGAGCGGGACGCTCGCCAGCACCTGCGCCGGCGCCTGCGGCACGGCCAGCAGCGGGTGCCCGGCGGGCGCCACGAAGACGAGCGGGTGCCGCGCGAAGGCCTCCGAGCGCGTGGCCAGCTCGCGCGGCGGGCGGCCCATGATGGCCAGGTCCACGTCGCCCGCCGTCATCAGCGTCACCAGCTGCCCGCGGTTGGCGGCCAGCTCGAGCCGCACCTCCACCCCCGGGTGCTCCTCGTGGAAGCGGGCCAGCAGGTGCGGCACGAAGTACTTGGCCGTGTTGACCATGCCGATGGTGAGCCGGCCGCGCTCGATGCGCTTCAGGCGCGCCATCGCGTCGTCGGCTTCCTTCAGCGCCGTGAGCAGGCGCCGGGCGTGCACGAGGAAGTACTCGCCCGCGGTGCTCAGCGCCACCGTGCGGCCGTGGCGGTCGAACAGCGGCAGCCCGACCTGACCTTCCAGCTCCTTCACCTGCATCGACACCGCCGGCGGCGTCAGGTGCAGCAACTCGGCCGCGCGCGCCATGCTGCCGCTGCGCGCCACCTCGGCGAAGACCTGCAGCTGGCGGAAGGTGATGTTCATGCTGGCTGGTTAAGCATTTGCTGATCTGTATCGAAACCAACTCTGACTTTACCTTAACGGTTTCGGTTCCTAGAGTGCAGCCAGCCGCCGAACCGAGCCACCGCAACACCGGGAACCGCCATGAACAAGCCAGCCGAAGAAGGCGTCATCGCCGATGCGAAGAAGCGCTACAGCGCCGGCGTCCTCAAGTACCGCCAGATGGGTTACTGGGACCCCGACTACCGGCCCAAGGACACCGACACGCTGTGCCTGTTCCGCATCACGCCGCAGGAAGGGGTCGACCCGGTCGAGGCCGCGGCCGCCGTGGCCGGCGAGAGCAGCACGGCCACCTGGACGGTGGTGTGGACCGACCGCCTCACCGCCTGCGACAGCTACCGCGCCAAGGCCTACAAGGTGGAGCCGGTGCCGGGCCGGCCCGGCGAGTACTTCGCGTGGGTGGCCTACGACCTCATCCTCTTCGAGGAGGGGTCGATCGCCAACATGACCGCCAGCCTCATCGGCAACGTCTTCAGCTTCAAGCCGCTGAAGGCGTGCCGGCTGGAGGACATCCGCATCCCGGTGGCCTACGTGAAGACGTTCAAGGGGCCGCCCACCGGCCTCGTCGTCGAGCGCGAGCGGCTGGACAAGTTCGGCCGCCCGCTGCTGGGCGCCACCACCAAGCCGAAGCTGGGCCTCAGCGGCCGCAACTACGGCCGCGTCATCTACGAGGGCCTGAAGGGCGGCCTCGACTTCATGAAGGACGACGAGAACATCAACTCGCAGCCCTTCATGCACTGGCGTGACCGCTTCCTGTACGTGATGGACGGCGTCAACAAGGCCAGCGCCGCCACCGGCGAGGTGAAGGGCAGCTACCTGAACATCACCGCCGCGACGATGGAGGACATGTACGAGCGCGCCGAGCTCGCCAAGGAGCTCGGTTCGGTGGTGGTGATGGTCGACCTCGTCATCGGCTGGACGGCCATCCAGAGCATGGCCAACTGGTGCCGCAAGCACGACATGGTGATGCACATGCACCGTGCCGGGCACGGCACCTACACGCGGCAGAAGAACCACGGCGTGAGCTTCCGCGTCATGGCCAAGTGGCTGCGACTGGCCGGCTGCGACCACCTGCACACCGGCACCGCGGTGGGCAAGCTCGAGGGCGACCCGCTCACCGTGCAGGGCTACTACAACGTCTGCCGCGACAGCTACACCAAGACCGACCTGCCGCGCGGCCTCTTCTTCGACATGGACTGGGCCGACACGAAGAAGGTGATGCCGGTGGCCAGTGGCGGCATCCACGCCGGCCAGATGCACCAGCTCATCGACCTCTTCGGCGACGACGTCATCCTGCAGTTCGGCGGCGGCACGATCGGCCACCCGGCGGGCATCCAGGCCGGCGCGGTGGCCAACCGCGTGGCGCTGGAGGCGATGGTCAAGGCGCGCAACGAGGGCCGCGACATCAAGAACGAGGGCCCCGAGATCCTGAAGGCCGCGGCGAAGTTCTGCACGCCGCTGGCGCAGGCGCTCGACACGTGGAAGGACGTCAGCTTCAACTACACCAGCACGGACACCAGCGACTACGCCGTGACGCCGGCCGTGGCCTGACCGCTCAGGGAGAACGCACCATGATGACCAACCCCACCGGCCGCCTGACGCAAGGCCAGTTCAGCTTCCTGCCCGACCTGACCGACGCCGAGATCTCGCTGCAGATCGACTACGGCCTTCAGCGCGGCTACGCCTGGAGCGTCGAGTACACCGACGACCCGCACCCGCGCAACACGTACTGGGAGATGTACGGCATGCCGATGTTCGACCTGCAGGACGCCGCCGGCGTGCTGGCCGAGCTGGCCGAGTGCCGCAAGACCTTCCCGAACCACTACATCCGCATGATGGCCTTCGACAGCACGCGCGGCGTCGAGAGCATCGCCATGAGCTTCATCGTCAACCGGCCGAAGCACGAGCCCGGCTTCGGCCTGGCGCGCACCGAAGGTGCGGGGCGCACGATGCGCTACCGCATCAGCAGCTACGCCACCGATCGGCCGGAGGGCGATCGCTACCGCGACGCCGGGCCCGAAGCCGAGCGGTACGGCGCCTGACGCGGGTCCTTGCCATGTACCGCATCGCTCCCAGCATCCTCGCCGCCGACTTCGCGCGCCTCGGTGACGAGGTGCGCCGCGTCATCGCCGCCGGCGCCGACTGGATCCACTTCGACGTGATGGACAACCACTACGTGCCCAACCTCACCATCGGGCACGGCGTGGCGCAGGCGCTGAAGCCGCACCTGCGGCGCTCCGACGGCAGCGCCGCGCTGCTGGACGTGCACCTGATGGTCGAGCCGGTCGACGCGCTGGCCGAGCGCTTCGCCGAGGCCGGCGCCGACCTCATCAGCTTCCACCCCGATGCGACGCACCACGTCGACCGCACGCTGCAGGTCATCCGCGGCGCAGGGTGCCGCGCCGGCCTCGCCTTCAACCCCGCCGAGCCGCTGGACGTGCTGGAGTGGGTGATCGACAAGGTCGACCTCGTGCTCGTGATGAGCGTCAACCCGGGCTTCGGCGGCCAGGGCTTCATCGACAGCGCGCTGCGCAAGGTGGAGCGGGCGCGCGCGATCATCGAGCGCAGCGGGCGCGACATCCGGCTCGAGGTGGACGGCGGCATCAAGGTCGGCAACATCCGCCGCGTCGCCGACGCGGGCGCCGACACCTTCGTCGCCGGCAGCGCGATCTTCGGGCAGCCCGACTACGGCGCGGTGATCGCCGCCATGCGCGCGGCGCTGCCGCCGGCTGTCGTGGCCCGCGAAGCCCTCGCTGCCTGAGCGGCTCTCGAACGTCGACGAGCACGACGCACGATGAACGCGCCGCTGTACTCGATCCCGGGCACGAAGGCGGCGCCGCAAGCCCTGACCGAGGCCACGGCCCGGGCCGCTGCCCAGGCCACCCCCGCGCGCGCGGAGCCGGCGCGCACCGTCGGCGAAGTGCTGCGCGAGAGCCAGGTCGAGGCCGTGCTTGCCGAGCTCGACCGCGACCTCGTCGGCCTGGCGCCGGTGAAGCAGCGCATCCGCGACATCGCCGCGCTGCTCGTCATCGACCGGCTGCGCCTGGGCCTCGGGCTGCAGGCCCAGGCGCCGAGCCTGCACATGTGCTTCACCGGCAACCCGGGCACCGGCAAGACGACGGTGGCGCTGCGCATGGCCGAGATCCTGCAGCGCCTGGGCTACGTGCGCAAAGGCCACCTCGTCGCGGTGACGCGCGACGACCTCGTCGGCCAGTACATCGGCCACACCGCGCCCAAGACCAAGGAGGTGCTTCAGCGCGCGATGGGCGGCGTGCTCTTCATCGACGAGGCGTACTACCTCTACCGCCCGGAGAACGAGCGCGACTACGGCCAGGAAGCGATCGAGATCCTGCTGCAGGTGATGGAGAACCAGCGCGACGACCTGGTGGTGATCCTCGCCGGCTACAAGGACCGCATGGACACCTTCTTCAGGAGCAACCCGGGCCTGAGCAGCCGCATCGCGCACCACCTCGACTTCCCCGACTACGCGCCCGGCGAGCTGATGGCCATCGCCGAGCGCATGCTGGCCGGCATGGCCTACCGCCTCACGCTCGAGGCGCGACAGGCCTTCGATGAGTACCTCTCGCGGCGCATGACGCAGCCGCACTTCGCCAACGCGCGCAGCGTGCGCAACGCGCTCGACCGGGCGCGCCTCAGGCAGGCGAGCCGCCTGTTCGCCGAGCGTGACCGCGTGCTGGACGAGGCCGCGCTGACGACGCTGGAAGAAGGCGACATCCGGGCGAGCCGCGTGTTCCTCGGCTGACCGCCCGCCGCCCGCGCCGACGCCTTCACGCCCCACCGAAAGCCCGACATGCCGCTCTCCGGCCGCTGGACCCTCACCCGCTACCTCATCGAGGAGCGTCGCCGCTTCCCCGGCGCCACGGGCGACCTCAACGCCCTGATCCTCGACGTGGCGCTGGCCTGCAAGGCGATCGCGCGCATCGTCGCCTTCGGCACCCTGGCCGACACGGTTGGCACGTCGATGCCGGGCGGCGCCAACGGCACCGCCGCCGTCGGCGGCGGGGTCAACGTGCAAGGCGAGGTGCAGAAGCCGCTGGACGTGCTCTCCAACGAGATCTTCATCCGCATGAACGAGTGGAACGGCCACCTGGCCGGTCTCGCCAGCGAGGAGATGGAGGCGCCGAAGCAGATTCCCGGCAGCTACCCGCGCGGCAAGTACCTGCTCGTCTTCGACCCGCTGGACGGCAGCAGCAACATCGACGTCAACGTCTCGGTGGGCAGCATCTTCTCGATCCTGCGCGCGCCCGAGGAGGTCATCGACAGCGGACGTGATGTCGTCGAAGCCGACTTCCTGCAGCCGGGCGCCGCGCAGGTGGCCGCCGGCTACGCGATCTACGGCCCGACGACGATGCTCGTGCTGAGCGTGGGCAACGGCGTCGCCGGCTTCACGCTGAACCCCAACCTCGGCGAGTTCGTGCTCTCGCACGCCGACATCCGCGTGCCCGAGCAGACCCAGGAGTTCGCCATCAACACCAGCAACAGCCGCTTCTGGGAGCCGCCGGTGAAGCGCTACGTCGCCGAGTGCCTGGCGGGCCAGACCGGTGCGCGCGGCAAGGACTTCAACATGCGCTGGATCGCCAGCATGGTGGCCGAGGCGCACCGCATCCTGATGCGCGGCGGCGTCTTCCTCTACCCGCGCGACACGAAGGACCCGGCCAGGCCGGGCCGGCTGCGCCTGCTGTACGAGGCCAACCCGATGGGCTTCATCGTCGAGCAGGCCGGCGGCCGCGCCAGCACCGGGCGCCAGCCGATCCTCGGCGTCAATCCAGGGGCACTGCACCAGCGCATCGGCTTCGTCTTCGGCAGCAAGGCCGAAGTGGAGCGCATCGAGCGCTACCACCACGAGCCCGTGCCTTCGGAGGCGCCGGCGCCGCTGTTCGCGCCGCGCAGCCTGTTTCGGGATTGAGGCCATCCACCATGTCGCAGAAGCACCCCATCATCGCCATCACGGGCAGCTCGGGCGCGGGCACGAGCTCGGTCACGCGCACCTTCGAGAACATCTTCCGCCGCGAGGGCGTGAAGGCCGCCGTCATCGAGGGCGACAGCTTCCACCGCCACGACCGCAAGGAGATGCGCGAGCGCCAGGCCGCGGCCGAGAAGCAGGGCGACAAGCACTTCAGCCACTTCAGCGCCGAGAACAACCTGTTCCCCGAGCTCGAGCAGCTGTTCCGCAGCTACGGCGAGAGCGGCACCGGGCGGCGCCGCAAGTACTTGCACGACGCCGTCGAGGCGGCCCCGTACAGGCAGGAGCCCGGCACCTTCACGCCCTGGGAAGACCTGCCGGCCGACACCGACATGCTCTTCTACGAGGGCCTGCACGGCGCCGTCGTCACGCCCGAGGTGAACATCGCCCGCTACCCCGACCTGCTGATCGGCGTGGTGCCGGTGATCAACCTGGAGTGGATCCAGAAGCTGTGGCGCGACAAGCACGTGCGCGGCTACAGCGCCGAGGCGGTGACCGACACCATCCTGCGCCGCATGCCCGACTACGTGCACTACATCGTGCCGCAGTTCCAGCACACGCACGTCAACTTCCAGCGCGTGCCGGTGGTGGACACGAGCAACCCGTTCATCGCCCGCGACATCCCGAGCCCCGACGAGAGCGTGTGCGTGATCCGCTTCGCCAACCCCAAGGGCATCGACTTCCCGTACCTGCTGAACATGATCAACAACTCGTGGATGAGCCGTGCCAACACCATCGTCGTGCCCGGCGGGAAGATGGAGCTGGCCATGCAGCTCATCTTCACGCCGTTCATCTGGCGAATGATGGAACGGCGCAAGGCCACGGTCGGAGCCCTTTGATATGCAGCCCGTGAAGGTGGTGGCGGGATCGGGCCGGCGGGGTGCCCTGCGGTTCGAGTGTCCTCTTTCGGCGGCCCTGCTCCGCAAGCTCCGCAGGTCCCCCGAATGCCCCCTTGATTTCGCCGCGCAGGGCACCCCGCCGGCCCGATCCGGCACCGTAGTGCACATCGTCGAAGACAGACCACGGTTCCCGCCAAGGACGCCGGGTGGTCGGCTCGGCGAAATCAAGGGGGCATTGGGGGGACCAGCGAAGCTGGTCCGCCCAAAGAGGACATTCGCCGAGCCGGCCACCCGGCGGCCTTGGCGCGCCACGACCTCGACGGCGCCTCTTCATCCGGGGCAGGTCGCGCAAGACGTGGTGGACAACTGAGATGGCTTCTTCTTCCACCGACCGTGTCGTGCGCGCCGACGGCGGCGTGTTCGAACCGATGGCCAACGCGCTGCGCGCGCTGGCGATGGACGCCGTGCAGAAGGCGAACTCCGGGCATCCGGGCGCCCCGATGGGCATGGCCGAGATGGCCGTCGCGCTGTGGGGCGGCCAGCTGCGCCACAACCCGCGCAACCCGCACTGGCCCGACCGCGACCGCTTCGTGCTGAGCAACGGCCATGCGTCGATGCTGCTGTACGCGCTGCTGCACCTCACCGGCTACGACCTGCCGATGAGCGAGCTGCAGCGCTTCCGGCAGCTGCACAGCAAGACGCCCGGGCACCCCGAGGTCGGCGTGACGCCCGGCGTGGAGACGACCACCGGCCCGCTCGGCCAGGGCCTGGCCAACGCCGTGGGCATGGCGCTGGCCGAGAAGCTGCTGGCCGACGCCTTCAACCGCCCGGGGCACACGGTCGTCGACCACCGCACCTTCGTCTTCGTCGGCGACGGCTGCCTGATGGAAGGCGTGAGCCACGAGGCCTGTTCGCTCGCCGGCGCGCTGCGGCTGGGCAAGCTCATCGTGCTGTACGACGACAACGGCATCTCGATCGACGGGCCCGTGGCGCCCTGGTTCATCGACGACACGCCGGCACGCTTCCGCGCCTACGGCTGGAACGTGATCGGCCCGATCGACGGGCACGACACGCGGGCCGTCGGCCTGGCGCTCGAGCGGGCGAGCGCGCAGGGCGCGGGTGGCGGCAAGGGGCCGACGCTGATCGTCTGCCGCACGACCATCGGCCGCGGCGCGCCGCAGCGCGAGGGTTCGGCGAAGTCGCACGGCGAGCCGCTCGGGGCCGACGAAGTGCGCGCGACGCGCGAACGCATCGGCTGGACAGCGCCGGCGTTCGGGGTGCCCGACGACGTGCGCGCGCGCTGGGACGCGCGCGAGCGTGGCGCGGCCCTGGAGGCGGACTGGCGGCGGCGCTTCGAGGCCTATCGCACCGAACACCCGGAGCTGGCCGCCGAGTTCGAGCGGCGCGTCGCCGGGCAGCTGCCCGACGGCTTCGCGGCGGCCTTGTCGGCCGCGCTGGCGAAGGCCGCTGCTGCCACGGAAGCGGTGGCCACGCGCAAGGCGTCGCAGCAGGCGCTGGCCGCGCTCGCGCCGCAGCTGCCCGAGCTGCTGGGTGGCAGCGCCGACCTCACCGGATCGAACCTGACCGACTTCCCCGGCTGCGGCGCGGTGCGCGGCGGCCAGGCCGGTGGCCGGCACATCAACTACGGCGTGCGCGAGTTCGGCATGGCGGCGGTGATGAACGGCGTCGCGCTGCACGGCGGCTTCATTCCCTACGGCGGCACCTTCCTCACCTTCAGCGACTACGCACGCAACGCGCTGCGCATGGCCGCGCTGATGAAGCAGCGCGTGGTGCACGTCTTCACGCACGACTCGGTGGGCCTGGGCGAGGACGGGCCGACGCACCAGCCGGTGGAGCACGCGGCCAGCCTGCGGCTGATCCCGAACCTGGACGTGTGGCGCCCGTGTGATGCCGCGGAAACGCTGGTGGCCTGGGCACACGCCATCGGGCAGGACACGCGGCCGAGCGCGCTGCTGCTGTCGCGCCAGGCGCTGCCGCCGCAGGCCCGCACGGCGGCACAACTGGAGCAGGTGGCGCGTGGCGGCTACGTGCTCGCCGACCGGCCGCGGCCGCAGGTGGTGCTGATCGCCACCGGTTCCGAGGTGGCCGTGGCGATGCAGGCCCAGGCGCTGCTCGACGAGGACGGCATCGCCGCGCGTCTCGTCGCCTTGCCCTGCAGCACGTTGTTCGACCGCCAGGGCGCCGACTGGAAGGCCGAGGTGCTGGGCCGCGGCCTCCCGCGCATCGGCGTCGAGGCGGGCGTCACCTCGTGGTGGGGCCAGTACGGCTGCGTCGCCGCGCTCGGCATCGACACCTTCGGCGAGTCGGCGCCGGGCGGACAGGTGTTCGAGCACTTCGGCCTCGATGCCCGACGGCTGGCCGATCTGGCGCGTGCCCACGTCCGGCCCGCGATGACGGCGGAGCAGCGGTGATGCGCTGGCAGATCGTCTGCTTCGACCTGGACGGCACGCTCGTCGACACCGCCTCCGAGATCGCCGAGGCGGCCAATCGTGCGCTCGAGGTGCACGGTCTCGCGCGGCGGCCCGTGGCCGAGATCACGCGGCTGATCGGCGGGGGCGCGCGCGAGCTGACGCTGAAGCTGCTGGCGCGCGCCTTGCTGGACCAGCCCGATGCCGCCGACCGCGTGCGCCCCGAGCACGTGCTGGCGAGCATGGACGAGCACTACGCCGTCACCACCGGCACCACCGGCCGGCCCTATCCCGGCGCGCATCACGCGCTGCAGTCGTTGCGGCAAGGCGGCGTGCGGGTGGCCTGCGTGACGAACAAGGAGTCGCGCCACGCCGAGCGCGTGCTGCGCGCGCACCGGCTGGACGGCTGCTTCGACCTGGTGGTCGGCGGCGACACACTGCCGGTGAAGAAGCCCGACGCCGGCGTGCTGCGGCACGTCGTGCGCCACCTGCGCGGCCAGGCGGGACGCACCGCGCACGTCGGCGACTCGCGCGTCGATGTCGACGCGGCACGCGCCGCCGGCGTGGCGGCCTGGGCCGTGCCGTATGGCTACAACGCCGGCGAGCCGATCGCCGCGGCCCGCCCGGACCGCATGTTCGAGTCGCTGGACGAGGTCGCCCGGCACGTGCTCGGCGAGCCCGACGGTGCCGGCGTGGCGGCAGCTGCCGGTGCTTCGTGACGCACTTCGTGAGGGTTCGGCCATGCTGAAGGCCCTGCTCTGGGACGTCGACGGCACCCTCGCCGAGACCGAGCGCGACGGGCATCGCGTGGCGTTCAACCACGCCTTCGCGGCGCTCGGCCTGCCGTGGCGCTGGGACGAGGCGCGCTACGGCGAGCTGCTGCGCATCACCGGTGGTCGCGAGCGGCTGCTGCACGACATGGCCGCGCGTTCGGATGCGCCGGCGCTGACGGACGAGCGACTGGCGCTGGCGCGGCGCCTGCACGCGGTGAAGAACGAGGCCTACGCGCGCATCGTCGACAGCGGCTCGATCGCCCTGCGCGAAGGGGTCCTGCCGATCCTGCGCGACAGCCGAGAGCGCGGGTTGCGGCTGGGCATCGTCACCACCACCAGCGCCGCCAACGTGCAGGCGCTGCTGGCGGCGCATCTCGGCCCGCGGTGGCGGCAGTGGTTCGATGTCGTCGTGTGCGGCGAGGACACGGCGCACAAGAAGCCGCACCCGGAAGCCTACCTGCGCGCCCTGGCGGGGCTCAAGCTGGCAGCGAACGAGGCGCTGGCCATCGAGGACTCGCCGGGTGGCGCCGCCGCCGCGCGCGAGGCGCAGGTGCCGCTGGTGGTGACGCGCAGCGCCTACTTCGCCGACGACCCGATCGACGGCGCCGTGGCCATCGGCCCCGGCCTGCACCAGCGCGCCGGCTGGCGGCCCGAGGCCCGCGCGAGGAGCGGCACGGGTGGCGCGGTCGAGCTGGACGACCTGATCGACTGGCACAGCCGCATGGAGCTCGTCTCCTGCGGGAGCTGATGGCCGCCTCTCGCTCTTACTTCCCTTCCTGCGACCCCCGAGGTACCGAAGATGGCTCTCGTTTCACTGCGCCAGGTGCTGGACCACGGCGCCGAGCACGGCTACGGCGTGCCCGCCTTCAACGTCAACAACCTCGAGCAGATCCACGCCATCATGGAAGCGGCCGAGGAAACGGCCTCGCCGGTGATCCTGCAGGCGAGCGCCGGCGCCCGCAAGTACGCCGGCGAGCCGTATCTGCGCCACATGGTGCTGGCGGCGGTGGAGGCGCATCCGGACCTGCCGATCGTGCTGCACCAGGACCACGGCGCCTCGCCCGCGGTGTGCATGCAGGCCATCCGCTCGGGCTTCACGAGCGTGATGATGGACGGCTCGCTGCGCGAGGACGCAAAGACGCCCGCGCCGTACGACTACAACGTCGACGTGACGAGCCAGGTCTGCAAGCTCGCGCACGCGGTGGGCGTGTCGGTCGAGGGCGAGCTCGGGTGCCTGGGCTCGCTGGAAAGCGGCGAGGCCGGCGAGGAGGACGGCGTCGGCGCGGCGGGCAAGCTCAGCCGCGACCAGCTGCTGACCGACCCGGCGCAGGCGAAGGACTTCGTCGCGCGCACCGGCGTCGATGCGCTGGCCATCGCCATCGGCACCAGCCACGGCGCCTACAAGTTCACCCGCCGGCCCACGGGAGACATCCTCGCCATCGCCCGCATCGCCGCCATCCACGAGGCGGTGCCGGGCACGCACCTCGTGATGCATGGCAGCTCCAGCGTGCCGCAGGAATGGCTGGCGATCATCCGGCGCTACGGCGGCGACATCAAGGAGACCTACGGGGTGCCGGTGGAAGAGATCCAGCGCGGCATCAAGAGCGGCGTGCGAAAGGTCAACATCGACACCGACATCCGCCTGGCAATGACCGGCGCGATGCGCCAGGTGTTCGCCGAAGCGCCTTCGGAGTTCGACCCGCGCAAGGCGCTGCTCGAAGCGAAGAAGGCCGCGCGCGGCATCTGCAAGCTGCGCTTCGAGGCCTTCGGCTGCGCCGGCCAGGCGCCGCGGATCAGGCCGGTGCCGCTGGAGGCGATGGCGAAGCGCTACCGCTGATGCTTCGCGGCCCGCGCCGTCGCGCCGCGGGCGAGCGGGGCCGGCTCACAGCAGGCCGCTCCTTCTTCTGGCACTCATGCGCAGTGGCGTTCGATGAGAAAGGAACGTGCGCGAGGTCGTGGTGCGCCGAGGCCGCCGGGTGGTCGGCTCCGCGAATGTCCTCGTCGAGCGGCCCAGCGAAGCTGGTCCCTCTGAAGAAGGACATTCGCGGAGCAGGGTACCCCGTCGGCCCGATCCCGCCACGGTCCGTCGCTCTGCGATCGATCACCGTCTGATCGCGAAGTCGTATCAGATCAGAACTCGATCGCGTCCTTGATCGCCTGGATGCCGGCCTTCGCGCAGCTGTCGTCGGCCTCGCCGCCGGGCCCGCCGGAGACGCCGATCGCGCCGAGGATGTTGCCGCCGCCCTGGATCACCATGCCGCCGCCGGCGGCCATGAAGCGCGGGTAGGCGCGCAGGCCGCTCATCGGCCGGCCGGGCTGGGTTTCGGTGGCCAGCGCGCTCGTGTCGGTGCGGAAGCTGGCGGCCGTCCACGCCTTCTGCGTCGCGATGTCCACCGTGTGCGGGCCGGCGAAGCGGTCGCGCAGCAGCACCTGGGTGATGCCGGCGCGGTCGACCACGGCAACCGCCACCTGGTAGTTCTGGCGGCGGCACGAATCGAGCGCGGCGCGCGCCGCGGCCAGCGCCGTCTCGGGCGTCAGCATGCGCAGCTCGTAGGTGCCGGCGGCCGGCGTGGACTGAGCATGCGCGGCCAGCGCTGCGGAAGCGGCAAGCGCGAGCCCCGCGCCGCGCAGCTTGGGAGAGATCTTCATCGGGTGTCCTCCTGAATCTGTCCAGCGTCGCGAACGATCCCACGAAGGGCCTTCGCCACGATTGCGGGAGCGCAAGCCGCGAGCGCGCGCCGGGGCGGGCGTGCCGCGCGGCCACACGGCGTGTGCCGGACGGCTCAGGCCAGGCCGGGATTGCCCTGCATGCCCACGAGGCGCGGCGAGTTGATCGTGCGCGGCCTGACGCGGCCGCCCTGGTTCTTCAGCCACGCTTCGACGACTTCCCACACCGGCTTCAAGCCCGCGCGCGCGGCCTCCTCGGCCACCGGCGCCCAGCCGGCCACCTTGTAGGTCTTGCCGGCCTCGATTGCGCGGCCCCTCAGGCGCATGTCGCCGATGCGCCCACCCATCTTTGCCATCGGGTCGAGCGTGTACGCGAGGCCGCCGACGCGCACCATGTCGCCGCCCTGCTGGTAGTACGGGTCGGGATTGAAGAGGTTGTCGGCCACGTCCTCGAGGATCGTCTTGATCATCTCGCCGCTCATCTCGGTGAGCGTGGCGTACGGATAGGTGATGGCCACCTGGTCCATCAGCAGCTCGCGCGTGATGGCCTGCCCGGGCAGCAGCGTCGTGCCCCAGCGGAAGCCGGGGCTGAAGGCGATGTCGGCGCCCTGCACGTCCATCAGCGCGTCGCAGATGAGCTGGTCCCAGCTGCCGTTGAAGTTGCCGCGGCGGTAGAGCAGGCCGTCGGTGACGGCGAGCTTCTCCTCGAGCTTCGCCTTGTACGGTGCGCGCACCTTGTCGATCAGCGCCTGCATGCCGGCGTCGGCCGGCAGCAGGTTGGCGAACACCGGCAGCAGCCGGTAGCGGTGCTGGACCACCTTGCCGCCCTTGACCTCGAAGTCCATCAGCGCCAGGAACTTGCCGTTGCTGCCGGCGTTGGTGACGAGGGTGGTGCCGCCGGCGTTTCGCACCGGCACGGCCACCGGCACGCCGTCGTGCGTGTGGCCGCCGAAGATGGCGTCGACGCCGCGCACGCGGCTGGCCATCTTCAGGTCCACGTCCATGCCGTTGTGGCTGAGCAGCACGACGACCTGCGCACCCTTGCCGCGTGCCTCGTCGACCACCTTCTGCAGGTTCTCCTCCTGGATGCCGAACTCCCACTCGGCCACCATGTACCGCGGGTTGGCGATCGGCGTGTACGGAAAGGCCTGGCCGACGATGGCCACCTTCACGCCGTTCATCTCCTTGATGACGTACGGCTGGAACACGGCGTCGCCGAAGTCGGTGGTCTTGATGTTCTGCGCGACGAAGTCCACCTTGCCGTTGAAGTCCTTCTCGACGATCTCCTTCACCCGCTTCATGCCGTAGGTGAACTCCCAGTGGCCGGTCATCACGTCCACGCCGAGCACCTTGCACGCGTCGACCATGTCCTGGGCGTTCGTCCACAGGCTCGTGGCGCTGCCCTGCCAGGTGTCGCCGCCGTCGAGCAGCAGCGCTCCCGGGCGGCTGGCCTTCAGGCGCTTCACCAGCGAGGCCAGGTGTGCGAAGCCGCCCACCTTGCCGTAGCGGCGCGCCGCCACCTCGAAGTCGAGGTAGGTGTAGGCGTGCGCGAGCGGCGTGCCGGCCGGCACGCCTGCCTTCTTCAGCAGGTGCTCGCCCACGAGATGCGGCAGCTCGCCGGCCATCGCGCCGACGCCGACGTTGACGCTCGGCTCGCGGAAGTGGATCGGCAGCAGCTGCGCGTGGCAGTCGGTCATGTGCAGGAAGCTGACGAAGCCGTCGCCGCGGCCCGACCCCTGAAGAGGCGGCACGTCGTACAGCACTTCCCCGGCCGTGGCGGCATCGGCCTCGCTCCAGCGGGCCAGGCCCATGCCGGCCACGGTGCCGGCGGCCAGCACCTGCATGAATTCGCGCTTGCTGAGGTTCATCGGTTTCGATAAGCGTGCGCTTATGTTCGTCGGCGGAAAAAGCCCGGCGGCGCCGGGCTTGGGGCGGCGCGGGGCGCGCTTACTCGTTGACCGGCGAATTCGGGTCGAGCAGCAGCGCCATCACGTGGCGGATCTGCTCTTCCGTCATCAGCCCGGCATGGCCGAAGCGCGGCATGTTCGAGCAGGCGCTGTAGCTCTTGGAGTTCCAGATCTTCATCCACGTGTACTGGATGATCGGCGCCGCCGTCGGTGCGGTGACGTCGCGCACGCCGCGGTTCTTGCCGTAGTTGTAGAGGCTCGGGCCGATGTTGCCGAAGCTGATCTCGGCCTTGCCGATCTGGTGGCAGTTGTAGCAGCTGCCGCCGCCGGCGCCGGGGGCGTTGCTGCTGTCGGTCCACGTGAAGCCGCGGCCGTTCTGCGCGATCTTCTCGCCTTCCTTCCAGTCGCCGATGTAGCGGCCGCCGGCGGGCCACTTCACCGTGCCCTTGGCCTCGGCCATGATCTTCTCGGCGACGGCGTCGGTGGGCGGCTTGTCGGACGAGCACGCCGACTGGCCGAGGTCCTGCTTGATGCGGTCGGCCTTGGCGATGCCCTGGTCGCGGAACGACGCCTGCATCGACGCGGCGGCCTGCTTGTCCAGCTCGGCCGGTGCGGGCAGGCCGGCGCAGCCGACGAGCGCGGCGACGGCGCAGGCCAGGGTCGCAGGGGCGAGGAACTTGTGCTTCGCTTGCATGTTCGCGGCCCCCTCAGCGCTTGATCGTCGGCACGGCCGACTTGGCGCCCTTGGCGTTGACGCCCATGTACGTCGACAGGGCGATCGTCGGCTCGGAGGCGAAGATCGGGTAGGGGAAGCGCATCTGGCGGTAGCAGTCGTTGATGCGCAGCTGCATGCCCCACATCTGCCCGTTGCTGACGCGGTAGGCCGGCCAGGCGGCAAAGCCGATGCCGTCGCCAGGGTTCTTCGTCAGCACCGGCAGGTCCTGCAGCCGGATGCGCTGGTTGTCGGTGGAGTGGCAGCTGGCGCAGGAGAAGTCCATCGGCCCGCCGCGGAAGAAGAAGACGCGCTTGCCGACCTCGTAGCTGCGCTTCTCCTCCGGGTGATCCTGCGGCAGGTTGAACGGCATGCCCTTGGAGGCGGTGGCGACGTATGTCGCGAGCGCCGTGATGTCGGCCTGCAGGCCGCGGCCGAAAGGCGTCTTGACGATCTCGGCCATGTCGTAGCCCTGCAGCTGCACCATGCAGCTGGCCAGCCTCGACTCGAGGTCCTCGACCTTCTTCGTGTCGGCGAAGTACCGCGGCAGCTCGACGAACGCGCCCTTCACCACGCCCGGCCCCTTGCCGAGGTCGCACTGTTCCAGGCTCGCGTTCTTCGGGCCGCGCTTGCTCTTCCACAGGCTCTCGCCCTTGGCTTCGTACAGCTCGGCGGGGTTGCCGTCGGCCAGCAGCGCGCGGTACTCGGCGATGCCTTCGGCCGCCGAGCGCTGCGCCCAGGCCGGCGACGCCGCGGCCAGCGCCAGCGCCGCCGCGGTGAGGGTGAGGGGATGGTTCATGGGTCCTCGCTGGTCAATCGATGAAGTTGACGCGGCGACTTGTCCGGCGGCGGCGCCCTCGGGGGCGCTCTGCTCGTTGTGCGCGTTCAGGCGACGGTGGCTTCGTCGGTGCGCGACTCGCCCTTGTTGTCCTTCCAGGTGATCGCGACCTTGTCCCCGGCCTTCGCGCCCTTGACGACGAACTGCAGGAACGGGTTCTTCGCCACCGCCGGGCCCCACTGCGCGGTGAGCACGGTCTTGCCGTTGTGCGTGGCGCTGACGTCCGAGATGAACCAGGCCGGGATCGTCTTGCCGGCGCTGTCCTTGCGCTGGCCGGTTTCCATCTCGTGGCTCATGAGGACGCGGACGGTCGCCTTGTCGCCGCTCACCTGGGCGCGGATGCGCATCGGGTCTGCCATGTGTAGCTCCTTCGAATTTGGGTGACTTGCGTCGGACGTCGGGGTCGGGGCCTCAGCCGCCGCAGCCGCCCAGCGTGACCTTGATCTCTTTCTGCGCGTAGAGGGAGCGACCGTCGGCCATCAGCGCCACGGCGTAGACGTTGCTCGACTGCCCCATCTTCACGCGGGTGCTGAAGCTGGGTTCCACCGCGTCGGTCACGTCGAACACCGCGGCCAGCGCATTGGGGTTCTTCTCCACCAGGATGGCCAGGCGCTTCACGCCGGGCAGCGTGGTCGAGCAGCCGACGGGCACGACGGCGCCGTTCTCGGCGATGTCGGGCCCGGAGATGGTGACACCGGCGTTGGCCGCCGGCGCCTGGGCGCCGAAGGCCTTGGCCACGTCGGCCAGCGTCTTGGCCTCGAAGGCCGCCTTGTCCCAGGCATGGGCGGTGGCGGGCAGCAGCCCGGCCGCAGCCATCAGGGAAGCGACTTTGGCGCTGGTGGCCAGCACGTCACGTCTTGTGGTCATGTGCGAATCTCCTTGCACGAAGAACGGGGGGATCATCCAGAGGCCGCAGCGCGGTTCCATCGGGTCTAGCCCGAGGCTACCTCTTCCGGGCTATCTTGTCGGGTGAGCGATCGGTCGAGCGATTGGGTGGGCTGATCGGCCTATTCAGAGAGCTGATGGGGCGAGCGGGTCGAGCGGGGCGCCGTGGGATTGACAGTGCGCCTTTCGCCGCGTGGCCCGACTGACTCATGGCGAGCCGGCGGCCACCCATCCGGCCAGCGCCCGTGCGTCGGCTGCGGGCACATTCTGCGCCGGCATCGGCACAGGGCCCCAGACGCCGCTGCTGCCTTCGATCATGCGGCGCGTCAGATACTCGACAGCATCGGCGCGTCCGCCGTGTTTGCTGGCCACGTCGCGCAGCGCCGGGCCGACGATCTCGCGATCGATGCCATGGCAGGCCAGGCAGTTGTGCTTCTGCGCCAGGGCCCGGGCGGCGACATGCGCCGGATCCACCGGCCCCGCCGCGGCGACGGCCATGGCAGGGCCGTTGGGCGCCGCCGGCGCGGCGCCCGGCGCGCGCGTGGTGTCGGCACCGTGCTGCGGCCCGACGATGCGGTTCTGCTCGGCGAGGTTGCCGTGCGCGTTGCGCGCATAGTCGGGCAGGAAGGACGCCACGGTCGGCTCGGTGTCGCAGTTCGACATGCAGGCCCTCGCGGCGACGTCGGGCTTGCCGTACTGGCCGAAGCCGCGGCCTGGCCACAGGCCGTGCGCCGTGGTCATGCCCAGCCGGTTGGGCAGCATCTGCTGCACCTGTGCCATGTTCTCGTGGCTGAGCACGAAGCTGTCCGGCAGCACGCCGCCCAGGTTCAGCAGGAAGGCCGTGACGGCGTAGACCTCGTCGTCGCCGAGCGACTTCGGCGCGTTCCACGGCATCGCCCGGCGAATGTAGTCCCACAGCGTCGACAGCGTCGACAGCTTCATCAGCGTGGTGCGGCCGGGGAACGCGGGGTCGGTGAGGCGGGCGACGCGGCCGGTCTTCACGTCCGCCGCCGTGGTGCCGCCGACCAGCGGCGAGAAGGTCTCGTTGCTCTCGCCGAAGATGCCGTGGCACGAGGCGCACTTCGCTTCCCAGACCTCCTGGCCCTGGGCGACCGAGCCCTTGCCCTTGGGCAGGCCCTTGAAGTCGGGGCGCACGTCGATGTCCCAGGCGGCGATCTCCTTCACCGTGGCCGGGCGGCCGATGCCTTCGAACATCATCGTCGAGGCGGGCTTGACCTGCGCGAACGCGGCCGTCGCGGCCACGGCCAGTGCCAGCGAGACTGCCGCCGAGCGCAAGCGCAGCGACCGCGCAGCGCGTGCCGTTCGCGATCCGCGGGCAGCCGCGGCACGCTCAGGAGAGCTGAACATTCTTCACCTCGCCGCTCTCCTGCACCAGCCAGGTCTGGATCGCATTGTTGTGGTAGATCGAGCGCGTGCCGCGCACCGCGCGCAGCTGGCGGTAGGTGGGCTGCACGTAGCCGGTGTCGTCCATCGCCCGGCTCTGGATCAGCGCCGGCCTGCCGTCCCATGTCCACGGCAGCGAGAAGCGCGTCAGGCACTTGTCCATTACCGGCTGCGACAGGCTGGCCGTTTTCCAGTTGCGGCCGCCGTCGACCGACACGTCGACGCGCTTCACCTTGCCGCGGCCCGACCAGGCGAGCCCCGTGATCTGGTAGAAGCCCTTGTCGAGCAGCACCTGGCCACCCGAGGGCGTGGTGACGACGCTCTTGCACTCCTGGATGCTGGTGTACTGGCGGTGCAGGCCGCCGGGCATGAGGTCGACGTAGTGCAGCACCTCGTCCTTGGTGCCGTACGGCTTGTCGCCCACCTCGATGCGGCGCAGGTACTTCACCCAGCTCACGCCCTGGACGCCGGGCACCACCAGGCGCAGCGGGTAGCCGTTCTCCGGGCGCAGCATCTCGCCGTTCTGCCCGTAGGCGACGAGCACCTCGCCCGACTCGACCATCTCCATCGGGATCGTGCGCGTCATGCTCGAGCCGTCGGCGCCTTCGGCGAGCACGTAGCGGCCGCGCTTGTAGTCGGCGCCGGCGAGGTCCAGCAACAGCTTCAGCGGCACGCCGGTGAACTCGCTGCAGCTGAGCATGCCGTGCGAGTACTGGGCGGTGGGCACCGCGACGTTGCCCCACTCCATGCCGGTGTTGGCCCCGCACTCGATGAAGTGGAACCGGCTCACCGAGGGCAGGCGCATCACCTCGTCCATCGTGAAGACCATCGGCTTCCTGACGATCTTCTCGTCGCTGCCGTTGACCATCAGCCGGTGCTTGGACGGGTCGACGTCCCACCAGCCCTGGTGGTGCCGCTCGAAGTGCAGGCCGCTCGGCGTGACGATGCCGAACAGGCTCTGCAGCGGCGCGAAAGACACCGAGGCCTGCGCCGTCTGCGTCAGGCCGGGGCTCATGCGCCGCTGCACGTTCGCCTCGTACTTCGAGGGCTTGCCGTAGCCGTCGGTGGCCACCGGCTGGCCGAGGCCGCGGCTGTGCTCGGGCAGGTTGAGGATGTTGGCGTCGCCGCCCTCGGAGGGCACGGGATTCGTCGGCTGGGCCACGGCGCGCGGCGACGCCGCGGCGCCCGCGCCGGCCACGGCGGCGGCGAAGGCCGCGCGCACGAAGTCGCGGCGGCCGGCCTTGGCCTCGCGCCAGACGGTGCGCACGCCGTCGGCATCGAGGAAGTTCTCGGGCGCCTTGCGCAGGCGGCCTGGATCGTTGGGCTGCATCTCAGGTGCGGAAGCGGCCTCGCGGCTTGCCCTGTCCCGGGCGGAAGACCGCATCGGTCCGCTTCAATCCAAATATAAGCACATACGAATGTTAAGGGCGGTGAAGGGGCCGTTCGATGCGGGTTTACCCGAGCTTCGCCGGCCTCCAGCCAGGGGCTCAGCCGCCCTGGCAGGCCACGGACGCGGTGGCCACCAGCTCCTCGAACAGCGCCAGCGAGGCGGCGCCCGAGACGGCAAACGGGTCGAGGGTGGCCGTCGCCGAGTACTTCAGCAGCAGCGAGGGGTTGAGCTGCTGCAAGGCCACCTGCCCCATGGCCCAGCCGGCAAAGCGCCGCTCGCCGATCTCCTCGTACAGCATCAGCTCGGCGCCGTGGTGGCGCGGGTCGGCGACGATGCGGTTGTAAAGGCGGTTCACGGCGCCGCGGCCGCCTTCGAGCACCTGCAGGAAGATGCCCTCGCTGTGGCACAGCACGCCGGTGATGCCGTGCTCGGCATTCGCCGCGCGGCTGACGCGCAGGATCGCCACGAGCTCCTCGCGCCCCACGCCGGCGGCGGCGCGGCTGGCGTACATCAGTCGCACGAGCATCTTCGTCAGCCCTGCTTGCGCGCCAGCAGCGAGAGGAACTCGCGGCGCAGGTTGGCGTCCTTCAGGAAGGCGCCGCGCATGACGCTGTTGACCATCGCGGTGTCGGTGTCGCGCACGCCGCGCCAGTGCATGCAGAAGTGGTCGGCCTCCATGACGATGGCCAGCCCGTCGGGGCGCACGCGGCGCTGCAGCTCGTTGGCGAGCATCGTCACCGCCTCTTCCTGGAGCTGCGGCCGGCTCATGATCCAGTCGGCGATGCGCGCGTACTTGGACAGGCCGATGAGGTTCGAGTGTTCGTTGGGCAGGATGCCGATCCACACCTTGCCGAAGATCGGGCACATGTGGTGGCTGCAGGCGCTGCGCACGGTGATCGGGCCGACGATCATCAGCTCGTTCAGCCGCTCGGCGTTCGGGAACTCGGTCACCGCCGGCATCGGCCGGTAGCGGCCGGCAAACACCTCGTCGATGTACATCTTGGCCACGCGCTCGGCCGTCTCGTTCGTGTTGTGGTCGCTGTCGGTGTCGATGACGAGCGCGCGCAGCACCTCCTGCAGCTTGGCGGCCACCTCGCCCTTCAGCTCGGCGAGCTCGCCGTCGCGCACGAACTCGGCGATGTTGTCGTTGGCGTGGAAGCGGCGGTCGGCGCCGACGAGCCGGTAGCGGATGCGCTCGCTGGCCGGCAGCCGCTGCAACTCGTCTTCGCCGCGCAGCAGGCGAGGCGCGACATGCGCGGGCGCCGCGGCGGGTGCGGGATGGGGCGGGGCAGGCACGGCGGCCAGGGGCTTGTCGGCCATGAGGGGGCTCCGGAGGGCACGGTGCGATCGGCGGGCGGGGCCGGTGCGCCGCGACGGGCGGATCAACGGGGCAGGAACGGCCCATTGTGCTCCGGATGCCCCGATAGACTGCCGCGCGTGAATGCGCCCGCGCTCGCCCGGCTGCTGGACCACGCGGCCGACGCCGTGGCCGCGGTGCGCGGCGGTCGCTCGCTGGCCGACCTATTGCCGCGCGTGCCCGAGGCCATGCGTCCCGGCGTGCAGGCGCTTGCCTTTCATGCCCTGCGGCGCCTGGGCGGCGCGCAGGAGGTGCGCGCCCGCCTCGCGCCGAGGACACCGCCGCCGGCGGTGGAGGCGCTGCTGCTCACCGCGCTGGCGCTGCTGTGGCCCGAAGAGGACGGCGAGCCGCCGCCGTATGCCGACCACACGCTGGTCGACCAGGCCGTCGCCGCAGCGCGCCAGCGCACGCCGGCGGCCGCCGCGTTCGTCAATGCGGTGCTGCGCCGCTTCCTGCGCGAGCGCGCCGAGTGCGTGCAGGCCGCTTCGCGTTCGCCGCTCGGCGCGTTCAATCACCCGGCCTGGTGGGTCGAGCGCGTGCGGCAGGACTGGCCCGGGCAGTGGCAGCAGGTGCTGCACGAATCGAACCGCCGCCCGCCCATGACCTTGCGCGTGAACGCGCGTCGCTGCACAGCGACGCAGTTCGTCGAGCGGCTGGCGCAGCATGGCATGGCCGCGCATCGGCTGCCGCTGCCGGCGGCCTGCGCCGCAGCGGGGGAGAGCCCGGCCGTGCGGTTGGCGGTGCCGCGCCCCGTGGCGCAACTGCCGGGCTTTGCCGAGGGCGACGTGTCGGTGCAGGACGCGGCCGCGCAGTGGGCCGCGCCGCTGCTCGTCGGCGGCGCGGCCGGGACCCCGGGCCTCGCCCAACCGACCGCGCGCCTGCCCTCCGGCGCGCGCGTGCTCGATGCCTGCGCCGCCCCGGGCGGCAAGACGGCGCACCTGCTCGAGCTGGCCGACATCGACCTGCTCGCCCTCGATGCCGACGCGCAGCGCCTGGCCCGCGTGCACGAGAACCTGGCCCGGCTGCACCTGCCGGCGCCGGGCAGCAGGGTGCAGGTGATGGCCGGCGACGCCGGCCAGCCGGCCGCGTGGTGGGACGGCCGACCGTTCGATGCCATCCTGCTCGACGCACCCTGCACCGCCTCGGGCATCGTGCGCCGCCACCCCGACGTGCGTTGGCTGCGCCGTCCGGCCGACATCGACACGCTCGCGCAGGCCCAGGCACGCCTGCTCGCGGCGCTGTGGCCGTTGCTGGCGCCGGGCGGCCGCCTGCTCTACGCCACCTGCTCGATCTTCAAGCCCGAGGGCGAGCAGCAGATCGACGCATTTTTGCAACGCATCGCGCCGGGCTCGGCCCGGCTGTGGCCCCACTCGCCCGGGCACGCGCTGCCGCTCGCCGACAATGAAACGGCAAGGGAGCCCGGCGCCACGGCGACCACGGTCGCGCCGCCGACGGGCGCGGCGCACGACGGCTTCTTCTATGCATTGATCGAGAAGACCTGAGCCCGCCGCCGCCATGCCGCAACGCCGCGAGGTCCGCCGACGCAAGCTGCTGGGCCGAGCGGCCGGGCTGGCTGGGTCCTTCCTTGGCGGCGGCACCTTGCTGGCGCTGCCGCCACCGGCCCGGGCGCAGCAGGGCGTCGAGCTGACCTCGCTGCGACTGCAGCGCGCCGACGGCCTGCTGACCCTCGAGTTCTCGGCGCGCGTGGTGCTGCCGCGGGCCGTCGAGGAAGCGCTGACGCGCGGCGTGCCGGTGTACTTCCTGGCCCAGGCGACGCTGTGGCGCAACCGCTGGTACTGGCGCGACGAGCGCATCGCCCGCGTGTCGCGCCAGTGGCGCGTCGCCTTCCAGCCGCTCACGGGCCACTGGCGAGTGGGCCTGGGCGGCTTGAACCAGAATCACGCCACGCTCGCCGAGGCGCTGGCCGCCGCTTCGAGCAGCGCCGGCTGGAAGCTGGCCGACCTTTCGCAGCTCGACCCGGACAGGAGCTACACGCTGGAGTTCGAGTACCGGCTGGACACGTCGCAGCTGCCGAGCCCGATGCAGTTCGGCCTGGTGACGCAGGGCGAATGGGCGGTCGGCGTCTCGCGCGTGATGAAGCTGGAGTGAGCCGGCCCGCAAGCGCCTGACGATCCCCTCGCACGTGCACCTGACCGCACCCCGCCGATGACCGCTGCCGCCCGCTGGGCCTGGATCCTCTCGGCCGTCGTCGCCACCGGCGCGGCGATGGTGCTCTCGTTCGTGCTGTCGTTCGCGCAGCCGGGCGGCTTCTACGAGCGCCACTTCGTCTGGCTGGTGTGGGTGAACGCGGTGGTGGCGGTGCTGCTCGTCATCGTGCTCGCGTTCGTCGCGGTGCGCTTGCTGATGCGGTTGAAGCGCGGCAAGTTCGGCAGCCGGCTGCTGCTGAAGCTGGCGGGCATCTTCGCGCTCGTCGGCGTGCTGCCGGGCATCGTCATCTACGTCGTCTCGTACCAGTTCGCGGCGCGCAGCATCGAGTCGTGGTTCGACGAGCGCATGGCCGGCGCGCTCGACGCCGGCCTGGCGCTCGGCAAGGGCACGCTCGACGCCTTCGCCGCCGACCTGCTGCAGAAGACCCGCGCCGCTGCCGCGCGCCTGGAAGAGCAGGGGCCGCTGCTGCCGCTGGCGCTGGAGCGCGCGCGCGAGCAGATGGGCGTGCGCCAGGCGGTGCTGGTCGGCGCCGCGGGTCAGGTGCTGCGCAGCTCGACCGAGAGCACCGTGACGCCGCCGCAGCGCCCGGCGCCGAACTTGCTGCGCCAGGCCCGCCTGAGCGGCGGCGCAAGCCAGATCGACGGCCTGGACGACGAGACCGTGCACACCGGCGAGGGCGCCGTCGTGCGCGCCCTGGTGCGGCTGCCCGACAACCGCATCCGCCTCGTGCCCACCGAGGAGCGCTACCTGCTCGCCGTGCAGCCGCTGCCGCGCACGCTGGCGGTGAATGCGCTGCAGGTGCAGGCGGCCTACAGCGAGTACCAGCAGCGCGCGCTGGCGCGCGACAGCCTGCGCCGCATGTACGTCGGCACGCTGACGCTGGCGCTGATGCTCGCCGTGTTCGGCGCCGTGCTGCTGGCCATCGTGCTCGGCAACCAGCTCGCGCGCCCGCTCATCCTGCTGGCCGAAGGGGTGCGCCGCGTTGCCGCCGGCGACTACACGGCGCCGCCGGTGTTTCCCTCGCACGACGAGCTCGGGGGGCTCACGCGCAGCTTCGCCGGCATGACCGCCCAGGTGTCCGAGGCGCGTGAGCAGGTGCAGCGCGGCATGCTGCAACTGGAGAACGCGCGCACGCGCCTGCAGACGATCCTCGACACGCTCTCCGCCGGCGTCATGGTGTTCGACCGCGACGGGCTGCTGCAGACGGTGAACCCCGGCGCCACGCGCATCCTGCAGCGGCCGCTCGCCGGCTACCGCGGCAGGAAGCTCGCCGACGTGCCCGAGCTCGAACGCTTCGCGCAGGCGATCGAGCAACGTTTCGCCTTGCTCGCCAACAGCCCGGAGATCGGCGAGCGCGACCACTGGCAGGAGAGCTTCGACCTCGTGCGCCCGGGCGGCGACGGCGCGACGCTGTCGCTGCTCGTGCGCGGCGCGCGGCTGCCCTTCGGCGCCACGCTCGTCGTGTTCGACGACATCACCGAGGTCGTCTCGGCCCAGCGCTCGGCCGCCTGGGCCGAGGTGGCGCGGCGGCTCGCGCACGAGATCAAGAACCCGCTGACGCCGATCCAGCTCTCGGCCGAGCGGCTGCTGGCCAAGCTCGCCTCCAAGCTCGAAGGGGCCGACCAGGCGCTGCTCCAGCGTTCGGTCAACACCATCGTCGCGCAGGTCGGCGCGATGCAGGGCCTCGTCAACGAGTTCCGCGACTACGCGCGGCTGCCTTCGGCCCAGCTGACGCCGGTGGACCTGAACGCCCTCGTCACCGAGGTGCTGGCCCTGTACGGCCAGGCGCAGGACAACGGCCTGCTCGTGGCGCGACTCGGCGAGGAGCTGCCGCCCGTCCTGGGCGACGCCACGCAGCTGCGCCAGGTCATCCACAACCTCGTGCAGAACGCGCTCGATGCGGTGGTCGACCGGCCCGACGGCCTGGTCGAGCTGGCGACCTCGGGCGCACGCGGCGCCGACGGCACGCTCGCCGAGGTGCGGCTGGCCGTCATCGACAACGGTCCGGGGTTCGCCGACAAGGTGCTCAAGCGCGCCTTCGAGCCCTACGTCACGACGAAGGCCAAGGGCACCGGGCTCGGCCTGGCGGTGGTGAAGAAGATCGCCGACGAACACGGCGCGCGCCTGCGCGTGGCCAACCTGCGTGCCGGCAACGAGCCGGACGCGCCGGTGACCGGGGCGCGCGTTTCGCTATCATTTTCGAACTTCGCCCCGCCGAAGGCGGCCACAGCCAGCGAGCCCGTGGCCGACAAGACGACGGATCCCGCGCCGGCACGTGCCCGGTAGCCGGTGCCGGCGCCCGGGGCCCGCACGGAGCGCATGGCAACGATCCTGGTAGTCGACGACGAGTTGGGCATCCGCGCCTTGCTCTCGGAGATCCTCGCCGACGAAGGGCACACCGTCGAGCTGGCCGAGAACGCGGCGCAGGCGCGCGAGAAGCGCGAGGCCTTCCACCCCGACCTCGTGCTGCTGGACATCTGGATGCCCGATGTCGACGGCGTCACGCTGCTCAAGGAATGGTCGGCGGCCGGCGCGCTGACGATGCCGGTCATCATGATGAGCGGCCACGGCACCATCGACACCGCGGTGGAGGCGACGAAGTACGGCGCCAGCGCCTTCCTCGAGAAGCCGATCACGCTGCAGAAGCTGCTGCGCGCCGTCGATGCCGCGCTCGTCAAGCCGGGCGGGCGCCTGGTCGTGGCAGGCGGCGGCGCGGGGGAAGCCGCGCCGCTGGTCCCGCGCGGCGATGCCTACGAAGGTGCGCCGGGCTCGGCGGCACCGGCCCTTGCCGCCGCGGCGGTGGCACTGGTGCCGGCCGGGCCCCTGGCCGAGCAGAGCTTCGACCTCGACCGCCCGCTGCGCGAGGCACGAGACGCGTTCGAGAAGAGCTACTTCGAGTTCCACCTCGCCAAGGAGGGCGGCTCGATGACGCGCGTGGCCGAGAAGACCGGGCTGGAACGCACGCACCTGTACCGCAAGCTCAAGCAGCTCGGCGTGGACCTGACGCGCAACCGGCGCAACGGCGGCTGAGCGCGCGCCGCACGGCGGGGCGCGCGACCCGCGCCGCTATACTCGCGCCCCTCGGCCTGGTAGCTCAGTTGGTAGAGCAGCGGATTGAAAATCCGCGTGTCGGTGGTTCGATTCCGCCCCAGGCCACCACCAAAGCGTGCGCGGACGTGCGCCGAAGTGCCAGAAGCCCTAGAGAATCAACGCTCTAGGGCTTTTCTGTTGTGCCAGGTCGTGCAGTAACGTGCGCCGACGTGCGGGCCCGTGATGCAGTAACTTCTGCAGTAACTCGCACTCGGGCCCTCGAAGCCTGGAAAGTTACTGCATGGCCCGCGACCTCATCCCCGGCGACGCCACCATCAAGGCCATCAGGCGCGGGGACACGCGCAGGCGCTTGAACGACGGCGAAGGCCTGTACCTGCTGCTGTTCGTGAAGGGCGGCGCGCACGCCTGGCGCTTCGACTACACGATCGACGGCCGGCGCAAAACGCTGAGCCTGGGCACCTACCCCGACACCGGCCTGGCGCTGGCCAGGCGCAAGGCGAACGAGGCGCGCAAGCTGGTGAGCTCGGGCACCGACCCCAGCCAAGCGCGCCGGGCGGCGAAGGCGCAGGCGCTGCAGCGCCTCGAGGCCGAGCGCCTGGCCGTCGCGGGTTTGCCGCCGGCGGAGAGCTTCGAGGCGGTGGCGCGGGAGTGGTACGCCGCACGCAAGGACGAGTGGTCCGAGAGCTACGCGAGCAAGGTCCTGGCCAGGCTCGAGGCCGATGTCTTCCCGTTCATCGGCCGCGAGCCCATCGGCAGCGTGAGCCCGCCGGCGCTGCTCGAGCTGCTGCGCAAGATCGAGGCGCGCGGCGCGATCGAGACGGCGCACCGCGCGCACGAGAGCTGCTCGCAGGTGTTCCGCTACGGGGTCGGCAAGGGCCTGCTGCCGAGTGACCCTGCGCGCGACTTGAAGGGCCTGCTGCGCAAGCCCCAGGCGCGGCACTTCCCTGCGATCGTGAAGCCCGAGCGGCTGGCCGAGCTGCTGCGGGCCTGTCACGGCTACGCGGGGACGCCTGTCGTTCGAGCTGCGCTCCGCCTGGCGCCGATGCTGCTGTTGCGCCCAGGCGAGTTGCGGCACGCCAAGTGGGCCGAGCTCGACCTGGCGGCGGCCATGTGGCTGATCCCGGCCGAGCGGATGAAGCGCGAGCGCGCCGGCAAGCTCCATGGCGCCCCGCACCTGGTGCCGCTGCCGCACCAGGCGGTGCAGGCGTTTCGCGAGCTGCAGCCGCTCACGGGCGCGGGCGAGTGGGTGTTCCGCGGCGAGCGTCACCATGACCGGCCGATGAGCGAGAACACCATCAACGCGGCCCTGCGCGCCATGGGCTTCCCGGCCGATGAGGTGACGGGCCACGGGTTCCGCGCGACGGCGCGCACGCTGCTGGCTGAGCGCCTGGGCGTCGACGAATCCGTCATCGAGGCCCAGCTCGCTCACTCGGTGCGCGACAGCCTGGGCCGCGCCTACAACCGCACGCAGTTCGAGGCGCAACGCGTCACGATGATGCAGACGTGGGCCGACTACCTGGACCAGCTGCGCAAGGGGGCGAAGGTCGTTCGCCTCGAGGACCGTCCGCCGCGCGAAGCGTGAGGCCGCGCCGGCGCCACCGTTGACCGGGGACACGGGGACAACCGGTCCACCAGGCCGCGCTTTCATAGGTGAGCCGTGGTCCGCAAGCGCCGGGGACAGCGACGGGGACAAGACGGGGACACGGGGACAAAGAGAGAGAGAGAGGAGGTTGAGAGCACTCTCTCTTCTCTCTCTTCTCCGTGCCTGCCACGCCCCAGCAATCCGCTGGGTCCAAGGCCCTTCCCTCTCCCGGGCCGCGGGTCCTTCTAGAGGACCGGCAACGCGGGTCATTCGAGCCGCGACGATTCGGCGTTTGTGGACCCTCCCAGGGGGGTGAAGTTTCCTTGCAGGGCAGGTTGTGCCTGGAGGGA
>JAHCKS010000069.1 GCA_026125665.1 Rubrivivax sp. | reverse complement strand
GTGCTGCTGATCGAACACCACATGGACGTGGTCACCGGCATCTGCGACCGCATCATGGCGCTGAACTACGGCGAGGTCATCGGCACCGGGCTGCCGCGCGAGGTGGTGGCGAACCCGCGGGTCGTCGAGGCCTACCTGGGCAAGGGGCATCAGCATGCGGCGTGACGAGCTGGCCTCCGCGGCATCCGCCGCAACGCAGTGGGACCTGAACCCCCAGACCACGCTGGCGCGGTTGCTGGCCGTCAACGCGCAGCACCACGGCAAGCAGGTGGCGATGCGCGAGAAGGCGCTGGGCATCTGGCAGGAAACCACCTGGGCCGGCCTGCTCGCCGAGGTGCTGGCCGTGGCGGCAGGGCTCGAGCAGCACGGCTTCGTCGATGGCGACTCGATGCTCGTGCTGGGCGACAACCGGGCCCGGCTGTACATGGGCATGCTGGCCGCCGGCGCGCTCGGTGGCTACGCGATGCCGGTCTACCCCGACGCCACGCCGGACGAAGTGCTGCACTTCGCCAGCGAGGCCAACGCGCGCTTCGCCCTGGCCGAAGACCAGGAGCAGGTCGACAAGCTGCTCGAGCTGCGTGAGAAGGCACCCTCGCTGCGCTGCATCGTCTACGACGACCCGCGCGGCCTGAACCACTACAAGGTGGACGGCCTGATGGGCTGGGAGGCGCTGCGCGAGGCCGGCGAGAAGCGCCTCGCCGCGGAGCCGGCGCTGCGCGAGTCGATCATCGGGCGGTCGCGGCCGGAAGGCCCGGCGGTGTTCGTGCATTCCTCCGGCACCACGGGCAAACCCAAGGGCGTGGTGCTGCAGCAGCGCAACGTGCTGGCCGGCGTGCGCAACGGCTTCAAGGGCGATGTCTTCCACTGGGAAGAGAGCATCCTCGCCTACCTGCCGATGGCCTGGATCGGCGACTTCGCCGTCACCATGGCCGCCGGCGTCGCGCTGCGCTTCACCATCAACATCCCTGAGCGCTCGGAGACGGTGCTGCGCAACCTGCGCGAGATCGCGCCCACGCTGTACCTCGCCGCGCCGCGCAGCTGGGACAACATGCTGACGACCATCCGCGTGCGGATGGAGGACTCGACGCCGTTGAAGAAGCGCGTGTTCGACCACTTCATCGACGTGGGCGTCGCGGTCGAGCGGCTCAAGCTCGACGGCAAGTCGCCGTCGGCCTGGCAGCGCCTGCAGTGCCGGCTCGGCGAGTGGCTGGTGTTCGGGCCGGTGAAGGACCAGCTCGGCCTGAACCGCATGCGCGTGGCGCTGACCGGCGGCGAGGCGATGGGCGAGGACACCTTCCTCTTCTACCGCGCCCTGGGCATCAACCTGCGCCAGCTCTACGGGCAGACGGAGAGCAGCGCCTTCAACGCGGTGCAGGCGGCCGACGAGGTGCGGCTGCACACCGTGGGCCGGCCGCTGCCGGGCGTGGAGTGCCGCATCGCCGACGACGGCGAGATCCTGCTGCGTTCGGAAAGTGTCTTCAGCGGCTACTTCCAGAACGAGGAAGCCACCCGCAAGACGCTGATCGACGGTTGGCTGCAAAGCGGCGACGCCGGTTATGTCGAACCGGACGGGCACCTGGTGGTGCTCGGGCGTGTGGCCGAGGTCGTGCACACCGCCAAGGGCGAGCGCTTCATTCCGAACTACATCGAGAACCGGCTCAAGTTCAGCCCGTACGTCAAGGACGTCGCGGTGCTGGGCACCGGGCGCGACTACCTGTGCGCGATGGTCTGCATCGACATCGAGGCCGTAGGCCACTGGGCCGAGGTGCGGGGCATTCCGTACATCAGCTACGCCGACCTGTCGCAGAAGCCCGAGGTCTACGAGCTGGTCGCCAGCGCGATCCGGCGCGTCAATGAGGCGCTGCCCGAGGGGCTGCGCATCCGCCGCTTCGCGGATCTGCACAAGGAGTTCGACCCCGACGACGGCGAGATCACGCGCACGCGCAAGCTGCGCCGCAACGTCATCGAGGATCGCTACCGCGTGGTCATCGACGCGCTGTACGGCGGCGCCGAGACGGTTGTGATGAAGGCGCAGATCACCTACGACACCGGTGACACCGGCGTCATCGAGCGCACGCTCGCACTGAGAAATCTCTGACCATGGACTGGGCCCTCTTCCTCGAACTGGCGATCAACGGCGCCCTCTCCGGGCTGATGTACTCGCTCGTCGCGCTCGGCATCGTGCTGATCTACAAGTCGTCTTCGGTGCCGAACCTCGCGCAAGGGGCGCTGGCGATGCTCGGCTCCTACGTCGTCCTGGCGGTCTTCGAAGCCACCAAGATGCCCATCCTGCTGGCGCTGCCGGTGGCGATGGCGGTGATGTTCGGCATCGGCATGGGCATCGAGCGCACCGCGCTGCGGCGGCTGGCCGGACGGCCGCTGGTGATGATCCTGATGATGACGCTGGCGCTGGACATCTTCGTGCGCGCCGCCACGCTGGTGGCCTGGGGCGGCACCAACCGCGTGCTGCCGCTGCCGATCTCGGTGGATCCGCTGTTCATCGGCCCGGTGCTGATCAACCGCAGCTACGTCGCGGGCGGGGCGGTGGCGCTGCTGCTGTTCGGCTTCTTCGTCGTGTTCTTCCGCACCCGCATGGGCATCGTGCTGCGCGCGATCTCGGACGACTACACCGCCTCGTGGTCGGTCGGCATCTCGGTCGAACGTGGCGTGGCCTTGTCTTGGGCGATGTCGTCTGCAGTCGCCACGCTGGCCGGCGCGCTCTGGGGCTCGATCCAGGGCGTGGACCAGTCGCTGTCGCAGCTCCTGCTGATGGGCATCACAGTGGCCGTGCTCGGCGGGCTTGACAGTATCGGTGGCGCCATTCTGGCCGGCGTGCTCCTGGGCGTGTTCCAAGGCGTGGCCTCGGGCTACCTCGACCGCCTGGTCGGCGGCGGCAGCCGCGAGCTGGTGGTCGCCGCGACCCTGGTGCTGACCATCCTGATCCGGCCGCACGGACTGTTCGGTCGGGAAGACATCCAGAGAATCTGAGAGCGCCATGTTCTACCGTCAAGCCGGCACGTATCACACCAACTACCGCAGCGACCGCCAGCTGTTCGCGATCCCGTTCGACCGCTGGCAGATCGGCGTGCTGCTGGTCGCCGCGCTGGTGCTGCCCGCCGTCGTCGGCTCCCTGTACATGAAGAGCTACGTCCTGCCGTGGCTCATCTGGACGGCGGCCGCACTCGGGCTCAACCTGATCCTCGGCTGGGCCGGGCAGTTCCACTTCGGCTATGCGGCGATCATGGGCATCGGGGCCTACACGGCGGTGCACGCGACGCTCAATCGCATCCCGTTCGAGATCGCGCTGGTGCTGGCCGGCGCGATGGCCACGATCATCGGCTGCGCCTTCGCGATCACGGCGCTGCGCGTGCGCGGCCTGTACCTCGCGCTGAGCACGCTGGCCCTGCAGTTCGTGATGGACTGGGTCATCAACAAGGTGCCGGCGGTCAGCGGCGGCACGCAGGCCACGATCCAGGCGCCGCCGCTGCGGCTGCTCGGCACGCCGGTCACCTCGGACGCAGGGCTGTACTACGTCGCGCTGGTGTGGTGCGTGCTGGTCACCGTCTTCATGCTCAACCTGCGCCGCACCGGCCTCGGCCGGGCACTGGTGGCGGTGCGCGAGAAGGACTTCGCCGCCGCGGTCATCGGCGTCAACAGCTTCTATTACAAGCTGGTCGCGTTCGCGATGTCGTCCTTCATCGGCGGCATCAGCGGCGCGATCCTGGTGTTCTGCTTCTATCACGCGGTGACGCCGGAACAGTTCGCCGTCAACGTGTCGATCCAGGTGCTGGCGATGGTCATCGTCGGCGGCCTCGGCAGCGTTATCGGCTGCTACTTCGGCGTCGCCTTCATCCTGCTGCTGCCCGGCATCGTCTCCAACCTCATCTACGCCGGCGCGCAGGCGATGAACCTGAAGATCGGCATCGAGCTGCTGGCGCACATCCCGGCGTTCCTCTACGGGATCCTGATCATCGGGTTTCTCCTGTTCGAACCGCTCGGCCTGGCCAAGATCTACAACAACCTGCGCAACTACTTCATCTTCTGGCCCTTCGGGTATGCGCGGAAGTAGCGTCAGGCGTTCTGTCGTCGGGTTTCTTTCCTTCCCCAAACTCCATTCGAGGAGCGAACCATGTACCACAAGCTGAAACTGCTGCTCGGCGCCGCGGCGCTGGCGCTCACCGCGCAAGCGTCGTCCGCGGCGGAGCCCCTCCGCTTCGCGCTCTGCTACGACCTCACCAAGGCCTACACCTTCATCACGCCGCAAGTGGCGCAGGCGGTGAAGGACTACGCCGCGCTGCTCAACCTGAAAGGCGGCATCGAAGGCAATCCGATCGAGATCGTCGTGCAGGACCACGGCAACGAGCCGCAACGCGGCATCGAGTGCTACGAGCGTGTGAAGGGCCAGGCGATCACTGTCGATCTGTTGTCAACGCCGGTTTCGCGCGCGGTCCTGCCACGTGCGATGAAGGACGGCAAGGTCATGATCCAGGCACTCGTCGGTCGCGGCGATGCGGTCGACGGCGACGTCTTCAAGTGGGTCTATCCGCTCGGTCCCACGTACTGGGGCCAGGCTGCGAACATCGTCGGCAGCTTCAAGAAGCAGGCCGGCGGCAACCTCAAGGGCAAGAAGATCGCCTTCCTGTACATCGACTATCCATTCGGCCAGGAGCCTATCCCGGTGATGAAGGAGTTGCAGAAGCGCGAAGGCTTCGAACTCGAGCTGTTCCCGTACCCCCTGCCGGGCAGCGACCAGTCGTCGGCGTGGTCGCAAATCCGCCGGTTCCAGCCGGACCTCATCGTCCATTGGGGGTTCTCGGCGATGCATGTGGTTGCCGCCAAGGAAGCCAAGCGCAACGGCGTGCCGCTCGACCGCCTCGTCAGCGTCAACTGGTTCAACGAGGTCGACCTGAACAACATCGGCCTGGAGGCCGCCAAGGGAATCCGCCGTTCCACGACGGTCGTCAGCGGCACCGACCACCCGCTGGTGAAGGACATCCTGGCGCAACTCTACGACAAGGGCAAGGGCAACGGCGACCGCAAGTTCGTCAGCGACATCTACTACACGACCGGCCTCGCCATCTACGCGCCGATCTTCGAGGCGGCGCGCCTCGCGCTCAAGGCCGACAAGAGCGCCCTGACCGCCGAGCGCATGCGCAAGTCGCTCGAGAGTCTGCGCGACTACGACGCCGGTGGCCTGCTGCCGCCGCTCACCGTCACTGCCAAGGATCATGGCGGCGGCGGCAAGACGCGCATCGAGAGATGGGACGGCACGAAGTGGGTCGTCGAGACCGACTGGGTCGCTGACTACACCGACCTCGTCTGGAGCACCGTCAAGCAGCACTCGTCCGAGTTCGCGAAATCCAGCGGACAGTAGGCAGCGCCCATCACAGCGGCGGCGCCCGGCGGCGCCGCGGCTCGAACCCTCATGTGGAGACATATCGCATGCGTACCACCCTGATCCGCGCCCTGGCCAGCCTCGCCGTCGCTCTGGCGTCGCTCGGCGCGCAGGCCGCCGACCCGGTGAAGTTCGGTCTTTGCTACGACCTCACCAAGATCTACGTCGCCGCAGTGCCACAGTTGGGTCAGGCCGTCAAGGACTACGCCGACCTCGTCAACCTGCGCGGCGGCATCGAAGGCCACCCGATCGAGGTGACGCTCCAGGATCACGGCAACGAGCCGCAGCGCGGCCTCGACTGCTACGAGCGCCTCAAGCGCGAGGGCGTGATGGTGTTCGACTTCTTCTCGACGCCGGTGTCGCGCGCCGCGCTGCCCCGCATCATGCAGGACGGCAACATCCTGCTGCAGCCCTTGGTCGGCCGCGGCGACGCGGTCGATGGCGAGGTGTTCAGGAACGTGTTCGTGATGGCGCCCACCTACTGGGGCCAGGCGGCCAACATCATCAGCTACTTCAAAAGGCAGGCCAAGGGCGACTTGCAGGGCAAGAAGGTCGCGTTCCTGTATCTCGACACGCCGTTCGGGCGCGAGCCCATCCCGGTGTTCGAGGCCCTGAAGCGCCTCGAGCGCTTCGAGTTCCAGACCTTCCCGTTCCCGGTGCCGGGCAACGACCAGAGCGCGGCGTTCGCGCAAATCCGCCGCTTCCAGCCCGACCTGATCATGCTGTGGTCGTTCTCGCCGCTGAATCCGATCACCTTCCGCGAGATGCAGCGCAACGGCATCCCGATGGACAAGATGATCACGGTGAACTGGATCAACGAGGTCGACCTCAACAACTTCGGCCTTGCAGCCGCGAAGGGCCTGAAGCGCTCGACCGTGGTGGTCGGGGGCGCCGAACACCCGCTGGTCAAGGACATCCTGTCGCAGCTCTACGACAAGGGCAAGGGCAACGGCGACCGCAAGATGGTCGGCGACTCGTACTACAACACCGGCCTGGCGGTGTACTCCTCGGCCTTCGAGGGCATTCGCCTGGCGATCAAGACCCAGGGCTGGCCGCTGACACCCGACAAGATCCGCCAGGGCATGTACGGCATCAAGAACTTCGACGCCAAGGGCTTCATGGCGCCGATCACGGTGACACCGAAGGACCACGGCGGCGGCGGCAAGACCCGCATCGACATGTGGGACGGCAGCAAGTGGGTGCCGCAGACCGACTGGTTCGCCGACTACACGGGGCTGGTCAACACGCTCGTGAAGGCGAACTCGGCCGATTTCGCCAAGGCCAGCGCGACGGGCAAGTGAATCCAGGCGGCCGGCGGTCCGCCTTCTGCCGTCGAGCCGAACTCATCCCACACCAGCCTGGCACGTGATGACCAACGCACTGACACTCAACAACATCGAGGTCATCTACGACCGCGTCTTTCTCGCCATCAAAGGCGTGTCCATCGACGTCCCGCAGGGCGGCATGGTGGCACTGCTCGGCGCCAACGGCGCCGGCAAGAGCACCACGCTGAAGGCCGTGAGCGGGTTGCTCAAGTCCGAGCGCGGCGAAATCACCCGCGGTGACGTGCAGTTTCTCGGTCAGGACATCGGCAAGCTGCCGCCTCAAGACCGCGTGAAGCTCGGCATTGCGCAGGTGCTCGAAGGCCGGCGCGTGTTCGAGCACCTGACGCCCGACGAGAACCTGATCGCCGCGTCGGCCGTGCGCGGCGGCAAGGATTTCGAACGGAACCGGGATCGCGTCTACGAATATTTCCCTCGCCTGCGCCAGCGCCGCACCGCCAAGTCCGGCTACCTGTCGGGCGGCGAGCAGCAGATGCTGGCCATCGGCCGCGCGCTGATGACGCGGCCCAAGCTGCTGATGCTCGACGAGCCGAGCCTGGGCCTGGCCCCGGTGATCGTGGCCGAGATCTTCGACATCCTGCGCCGCATCAACCGCGACGAGGGCATGTCGATCCTGCTCGTCGAGCAGAACGCCATCGCCGCGCTCGATGTCGTCTCGCACGGCTATTTGATCGAGAACGGCCGCGTCGTGATGCACGACAAGGCCGAGGTGCTGAAGAACAACCCCGACATCCGCGAGGCCTACCTTGGCGGCGCCGAAGGGCGCGACTTCAAGGAGATCAAGCACTACCGGCGGCGCAAGCGCTGGCTGGCGTGAGTGCCGCGAAGGTGCCGGGCGAGCGCACCTACGAGCGCCTGCTCGGGCGGCTTGCCGCGCTGCCCAAGCAGACTTCGCTGACGCTCGACGAACTGCGCACGCAGTACGACAGTGCGGAGCGCGCGTTCCGGGTCGATCCCGGGTGCGTGGTCGAGATCGTCGACGAAGCGCCATTCCGAGGCGAGTGCCTGCGCCCCGGCCAGGCCGGCGAGGCGGCGATGCTTTATCTGCACGGCGGCGGCTACGTCATAGGCTCGCCGCGCTCGCACCGCCACCTCGTCGCCGACCTCGCTGCCGCGACGCGGCTCACGGGCTATCTGCTGGACTACCGCCTCGCGCCCGAGCACCCCTACCCTGCCGCACGCGACGACGCGGTGGCCGCAGTGCGCTGGTTGCTGGAGACCGGCCGCACCCGAGCCGACCGCCTGGTGCTCGCGGGCGACTCGGCCGGCGGTGGCCTCGTCGTGGCCACTCTCGTGGCGCTGCGCGATGCCGGCCTGCCGATGCCTGCGGCAGCCATCTGCCTGTCGCCTTGGGTGGACCTGAGCTGCAGCCTTCCGTCGTGCGCCTCGAATCGACCACCGGACCCGGTGATCGACGGCGAGGTGTTGCGTGCCATGGCACGCGCGTACCTCGGCCGGCGCAGCCCGCGCACGCCGGGCGCGTCACCGCTGTTCGCTGACTTGCGGGGACTGCCGCCGCTGCTGGTTCAGGCTGCGGCGGACGAGGTGCTGACCGACGAGGCCGTGGAGCTGGCCCGCGCGGCGGCGGGTGCCGAGGTGGCGGTCACGCTCGAACAGTGGCCGCGCTTCGTGCATGTCGGCCCGTGGTACGCGCGGGTGTTCGATGACGGGCGCCGAGCGATAGACCACGCAGCGCGGTTCGTGAGCGCCGCCCTGGAACAGGCGTCCCCCGGGAGGGCGCCACGGCTCTCGCGTCGGCTCAGCGCGCGACGCCGCTGACCCAGGCCCGACGAATCAGGCGACCGCACTGCACCGACTGATAGCTCGGCGACGCGTTCAGCAGGAACGACTCCCGCGCCAGCACGCCGTACAGGCTTCGGTTCACATCGATCCAGGGATAGAAGCCGAAGGCACCGGGGCTGCTGAAGGCGCCATCTCCCACGGTTGGGTCGGTCTCGACCCAATGCCCGATGCTGTAGTCCCAGCGCTCGCTGCTCGGAATCGGCGTCGACACGGCCTGGCTCGGGCAGGCGGTGGGGCTGGCACACACCGCATCACGCCCGAGCTGCGCACCGATCCGCAAACTTCCATCCAGCAACTTGCGCAGGAAACGGGCGTAATCCGCTGCCGTGCTGATGCCGCCACCGGCCAGCTGTGGCTGGCTGTAGCTCAAGCCCACGTCCGTGCCGAGCTGTGAGCGAATCTCGGCGGCAAGCGCGGCATTCCCCAGCGGGCCCAGGCCCAGCAGGCTGGCATGCTTCTGCATGTGGCCGCCGTCGTAGAAGAATGGGCCGTCGTTGGCCGAGGTGTAGTTGCCGTTGCTTCCGGTGGCGAGGCACCCGTCCACCGTCTGTCCGCTCAGGCACAGGTTGAAGTTGGTGTAGCCGCTGCGGAAGCTCAGGAACTTCACATCCTCGGCGGTCGGCCCGGCCGCGCCCCTGCGTTGAACCACGTAGGCGGCGTACAACCACTTCGATGCCGACGCGATGTTCATCGACGTGGCGGCGGTGTAGGTCGGTGCGCCGCCGGCGCCGAGCTCGACCGATCCCGAGGCGAGCGCCGCGGTGCGGTCGCCGATCTCCCAGTAGAAGGGGCGGATGGGGTTGCAGGCGTTGGTGGCGCTCTGGGCAGTGGCGGTGGCCGCGGCAATGCGCTGGCTGTCGGTGGGCGGGGGCGGGGTGGGCGCGGGCGGCGCCTCCGAGCCGCCGCCGCACGCCGTCAGCAGCAATGCCGTGGCCGCGGCGCAAATGCCCTCGAACCAGCTGGAGCAGTGACGTTGAATGGTCGCGCTGTTCATCGCGCGGGAGCATATCTTCCGCCGGCCGCCTGCATGTCGCAGTCTGCCGGCTCGATGCAAAGATTGGTGACGCAGTGACCGGCGCAGCCGGACAATCCGAGCATCAACAACACAACCCCGGCCGACCGCCGCCGTCCTTCCATGAGTTTCACCGACATCGTTCTCGCCGCCGGCGCCCGCACGCCCTTCGGCGACTTCGGCAAGTCCCTGCGTGACGTGCCTCTCACCCAGCTCGGCGTGCACGTCGTCAAGGCCAGCCTGGAGCGCGCCGGCATCGCCGGCGCGCAGGCCGATCACCTGGTCTTCGGCAACACCGCGCCAGTCGATCACGACGGCCTGTTCGTCAGCCGCAAGGTCGCCCTGCTCGCCGGCCTGCCTGAGGAGAGCTCGGCGCTCGGCGTCATCCGCGCCTGCGGCACCGGCTCGCAGGCCATCGTCAGCGCCGCGCAGCAGATCCAGAGCGGCCACAGCCGCATCGCCATTGCCGCGGGAGGCGAGAACTTCTCGCGCGTTCCCTATCTCGCCCCGCAGATGCGCTGGGGTGCGCTGCGCGGGCCGGCGGAGTTCGTCGACGGGCTGGACCATGTCTACCGCTGCCCCTTCACCAAGGAGCTGATGGGCGAGACCGCCGAGAACCTGACCGCGCGCTTCGGCTATGCGCGCGAGGCCATGGACGCGTGGGGCCTGATGAGCCAGCAGCGCGCCGGCGCGGCGATGGCGAGCGGCTTCCTCGCCCGGCAGATCGTGCCGATCGACGTGCCGCAGGGCGGCAAGGGCGGCGTGCGCCGCTTCGAGCACGACGAGTTTCCTCGTCCGCAGGTCACGGCCGAGAAGCTGGCCTCCCTGAAGCCCGTGTTCCGCAGGGACGGCAAAGGCAGCGTCACCGCGGGCAACTCCAGCGGCGTGACCGACGGCGCGGCGGCCCTCGTCGTCGCGAGCGGCGACGCGGCCCGCGCCGCCGGCATCCGGCCCGAGGCCATGCTGGTGGACTGGGCCGTGGTCGGCGTGGCTCCCGAGATCATGGGCGCGGGGCCGGTGCCGGCGATCCGCAAGCTGCTCGATCGCAACGGCCTGCGCGTCGACGACATCGACTACTTCGAGATAAACGAGGCTTTCGCGGTGGTCAACCTGCACGCCGAGCGCGAACTGGGCACGCCGCGCGATCGCACCAACCTGTATGGCGGCGGCATCAGCATCGGACATCCTCCGGGCGCGACAGGCCTGCGCATGACCATCAACGCGATGCACCACCTGGCTGACACGCACGGCCGCTACGCGGTGATCAGCATGTGCCTCGGCTCGGGCATGGGCATGGCGACGCTGATCGAGCGCGCCGGCTGAGCGCGAACGCGGCCGCCGCCTTGCCGGCGCTCTCAGGCGCTACAGCAGCGCCAGCGAGATCGCCGGCACGTAGCTGATCAGCGCCAGCGCGACCAGCCGCACGACGTAGAGCGGCGCGACGCCGCGCACCACCTCGTGCACCGGCAGCTTGGCCACGCCGCTCATCACGAACAGGTTCAGCCCGACCGGCGGCGTCAGCGTCGCGATCTCGACGTTGGCCACCATGATCACCGCGAAGTGGATCGGGTTGATGCCGAGCGAGGTCGCGACCGGAAACAGCAGCGGCGAGGTCAGCACGATCATCGCCACGCCATCGATGAACATGCCGAGGATCAGCAGGATGACGTTGGCCAGCAGCAGGAACTGCCACGGCGTCATCTTCGCCTCGACGATCGTGTCGACGATCGCGGCCGACACGCCCATGCGCGCCATCATGAAGCCGACCAGGCTGCCGCCCATGACGATGGCGAAGATCATGGTCGTCTGCAGCAGCGATTCCTGAACCACGCTCCAGGCGCCGCGCAGGTTCACGCTGCGGTAAACCAGCAGGCACAGCAGCGCCGCATAGGCAGCCGCGAAGGCCGACACCTCGGTCGGCGTGAGGTAGCCGGTGTAGATGCTGCCGATCACCAGCACCGGCATCACGACCACCGGCGCGGCCTTGGGCACCCGCGCCGCGAAGCCGCGCCAGTCGGGGCGGGCGATCGTGCGGCCGTAGCCGTGCCGCCGCGTCAGCCAGGCCACCGCGAGCATCAGCATGGACGCTTCCATCAGGCCGGGCAGCACGCCGGCGATGAACAGCCGGTCCACCGGCAGGCCGACGATCGAGCCGATGAGGATGAAGCCGAGCGACGGCGGGATCATCAGGCCGAGCGTGCCGCCCACCGCGACGATGCCCGCGGCGAAGCGCGCCGGATAGCCGTCGTCCTTCAGGCCGCTGACCACGGCCGAGCCGATCGCCGCCGCCGAGCCGACGCTCGAGCCGGAGATCGCGGCGAAGAACACGCAGGCGATCATCACCGTCAGCGCAAGCCCGCCGCGCGCCGCGCGCACCAGCGTGCCGATCAGGTCGATCAGCATGCCGGCGATGTTGCCGCGCATCATCAGGTTGCCGGCCAGCACGAACAGCGGAATCGCCATCAGCGCATAGCTGTTGACCGACTTGAACGCGGTCTGCGCGATCACCGCCATCGGTACGCCCTGCACCAGCAGCACGAGCGCGGTGGTGACGATGCCCATCGCCACCGCCACGTGCGAGCCCACCGCCAGCAGCGCCAGCATGGCGGCGAAGGTGAAGAACATCAGCATCTGGCTCTTTTCACGCCGCTCAGACCTGCGCGCCGGAGGAGGCGTCCGGCGGCGCCGCGGCGAACGCGTCGCCGCCGCGGGCCCAGACCACCAGGCACTGCGCGTAGTAGCCAAACCATGCGACCGCGCCGAGCGGCATCGCCAGGAAGACCACCCACTGCGGAATGTCGAGCGACGACTCCGACATCATGCCCATCGAGTGGTAGCGCAGCAGCTGTGGCAGCGAGGCACCGAACAGCACCGCCGCGAACGCGAGCCCGGCGACGAGCGCCACCAGGTGCATCGCGCGCCGCACCCGCGGCGGCATCGCATCGACGAGCAGTTCCGTGCGGATGTGCAGCCCGCGGCGCCCGGCCAGGCCGAGCGTGAGGAAGAAGGCCCAGATCATCAGGAAGCGCACCGCCTCCTCGGCCCAGAAGTAGCTCACGCCGGCGAGCGACCGACTGAACCCCTCGAACAGCATCACCAGCGCGGAAGCCAGGAACAGCGCCGACGAGACCGTGAGCAACGGCCCGGCCTCGAAGCGCGACCACCATGACGCGCGGCGCCGTCCGGCGCGCGTTTTCGGAACGGGCCGCACCCGGCTACTTCTTCGTGCCGCAGCGCGTCTCGAGCGCCGCCAGCGCCTGCGCCGCGTCCGGGTGCTTGTCGACGAACGCCTTGTTGCCGACGGCGGCGCGGTCCTTCCAGCGGCGTGTCTCGTCGGCCGACGCGGTGCGGAACACCGCGCCCTGGGCCTTCATCTTCTCGACGATCTGCGCGTCGGCGTCGATGGCCTCCTTCCATTGCCGCGAGGCGATCGCGTCGATCGCGTCGACCACGGCCTTGCGCTGGGCCTCGCGCAGCGCGTCGAACCACTTGCCGTCCACCAGCACCGCGTAGGTGCCGAGCGACATGCCCGGCACGTACCAGGCGTACTTCGCCGAGATGCCGATGTTCTCGGACCAGCCGGCGGGCGACGTGAACACGCCGTCGATCGCGCCCTGCGAAAGCGCCGTGCCCATCTCGGAGGCGGGCATCGACACCGCGCTGGCGTCCAGCGCCTTGACCATGTCGAGCAGCACGCGGCCGCCGGTCACGCGCACCTTCATGCCCTTCATGTCCTCGAGCTTCTGCACGTCCTTGCCCTTGAACACGAACAGCAAGTCCGCGGTGCGCAGCAGCCCGAGCATGCGCAGCCCGCGCGGCGCGAGGTAGCCCGACAGCAGGTCGGTCATGCCCCGGGAGAAGCAGCGGTCCTGCATCTGCGCGTCGGCCAGCGTGAACGGGAGGTTGACGATGCCGGCGCGCGGGTCGATGGTTTCCAGCCGAGCGGCCAGCGGCCACACCATGTGCACGGCGCCGGTGCCCAGCGCGGCCACCGCGTCCTGGTCGTTGTAGAGCTGGCTGGCGGGGAACAGCTTGCCGGTGAGCGCGCCGCCGCTGCGCTTCTTGATGTCTTCGGCGAACTCGGCCATGTAGCGCGTCTTCCAGTGGGTGACGGCGATTTCGCTCGTCAGCACCATCTCGGCGGCACGGGTGGGCAGGGCAAGGGCGATCAGCGCCGCCACGAAGGTCCATGCGGCCGCCCGGCGGCTGGTGAGGAAAGCAGGCACGACAGGGTCTCCTCTCGGTTCGTTGGGAAGGCCGGGCTCGCAGGCTGGCGATGCCCCGGTGCGCGGCCCGCGTCGGGCCATTTGTTATGATATTACATCTTATGACCGTCGACCCGTCGAATACTGCCTTCCTCGGCGCGAGCCCGTTGCCGCGGCACGCCCTCGTGGCGCGCGCGCTCCTAGAGCAGATCGGTGCCGAGCGCTACCGCGTCGGCGAGCTGCTGCCGACCGAAGCTGATCTCTGCCGGCAGTTCGGCGTGTCGCGCACCACGCTGCGCGAGGCGGTGAGATGGCTGCGCACCCACGGCATGGTGTCGGCGCGTGCCGGCGTAGGCACCAGGGTGCTCGCCCGCGAGCCGAATGTGCGTTACGTGCACGCCATCAACTCCATCGCCGACGTGTTCCAGTACGCCAAGGACTCGCGCGCGCCGGTGGTGCTGGCCAGCGAGGAGTTCGACACCGGCCCGCGGGATGCCGAGTTCCTGCGCTGCCCTCCCGGCCAGCGCTGGCTGCGCATCGAGCTCACGCGTGCGTTTCGCGGTGACGACACGCCGATCCTGCACGCCGTGGCGTGGGTTCCGCAGGCCTACCAGGGCATCGCCCGGCTGGTGCCGCTGCGCAGCAGCCCGATCTACAAGCTGCTCGAATCCGAGTATCAGGAGCCGGTGCTCGGCGTCGATCAGGAGTTCAAGGCGACACGCCTGAACGCCCGCATCGGGCGCCTGCTCGGCGCCGCGCGTGCCGGCGCGCCGGCGCTGTGCGTCGTGCGGCACTACTACGGCCGCGGCGAACGGCTGCTGCTGGTGACGCAGAGCCACTACCGGGCCGACCGCTACAGCTATCGCATCGGGCTGCGCTTCGACGCGAGCGGCACCGAGGCGGCGACGCGCGGGTAGCGGCAGGAGCACGCATCGATGCCGATCACCCTCGCCGTCGACTTCGGCAGCACCTACACCAAGCTGGTCGCCATCGATGCCGAGGGCGAAACGCTGGTGGGCACCGCGCAGGCGCCGACGACGGTGCAGGAAGGCATCGACGTCGGGCTCGACCGGGCGCTCGAGGCGCTGCGGTCGTCGTGCGGCGTGCGGCGCAGCGACATCGCGCGCACCTTCGCCTCGTCGAGCGCGGCCGGCGGCCTGCGCATGGTGGCGATCGGCCTGGTGCCCGACCTCACCGCCGAAGCCGCGCGACGCGCGGCGCTCGGTGCCGGCGCGAAGGTGCTGCGCGTGTGTTCCTACGAGCTCTCGCAGCGCGACCTGGCCGAAGTGGCCGCCCTCGCGCCCGACATGCTCCTGCTGTGCGGCGGCACCGACGGCGGCGAGCGCCGCACGATCCTGCGCAACGCCGCGGCACTGGCCGGCTCGACGCTGCGCGTGCCGGTGGTGGTGGCCGGCAACCGCGCGGTGCAAGACGAGGTCGAGGCCACGCTGCGCGGCGCCGGCGTCGAGTGCGCGGTCGTCGGCAACGTGCTGCCCGAGCTCGACCGGCTCGATGTCGAACCGGCACGCAGCGCCATCCGCGCGATCTTCATGCAGCGCATCACGCAGGCCAAGGGGCTGGACCGGGCGCGCGCCTTCGTCGGCGACATCGTGATGCCGACACCGATGGCGGTGCTCGAAGGCGCGCGGCTGTTGGCCTCGCCCGAAGGCGGCGGGCTCGGCGAGCTGCTCGTGGTCGACGTCGGCGGCGCGACGACCGACGTGCATTCGGTGGCGAGCGGCGCGCCGTCGTCGCCCGGACTGGTGCCGCGCGGCCTGCCGGAGCCGCACGCCAAGCGCACCGTCGAAGGCGATCTCGGCATCCGCGTCAACGCCGCCACCATCCTGGAGTCCGTCGGCGCGGCCCGCGTTGCCGCCGCGCTGGGTGCGGGCACGGGCGAGGCTGTCGAGGCCGACGTGGCCGCGGTCGCCGAGCGCGTGCGCGCGCTCGCCGCCGACGTGACGCGCGTGCCCGCCGACGCCGCCGCGCACGCGCTCGACGCCGCGCTGGCCGCGTTGGCGGTCGACACCGCGCTCGAGCGCCATGCCGGGCAGGTGAGCACCGCCTACACCCCCACCGGCGCGGTGCAGCTGCTGCACGGCAAGGACCTGTCGAGCGTCTCGATGGTCATCGGCACCGGCGGCGTGTTCGCGCACGGCCGCCACCCGCGGCGCATCCTCGAGGCGGCCTGCCGCAACGAACGCTCGCCCACCTCGCTGCGCCCGCGTGCGCCGGCGCTGCGCGTCGATTCGCGCTACACGCTGTTCGCCGCCGGCCTGCTGGCGCCTTCAGCCCCTCGCGCGGCGGCCGCGGTCGCCGGGCGCCATCTCCAACCCGCGGAGGACGACGCCCATGACGTCTGATGACCCCACCCTCGTGCTCGGCGTGATCGGCGCCGACATCCACAACATCGGCATCACGATCCTCGGCTCGGCGCTGCGCGCCGCCGGGTTCCGCGTGGTGAGCCTGGGCATCCTGGTGTCGCAGGAGGAGTTCGTGAAGGCCGCCGTGGAGACCGCCGCCGACGCGATCCTCGTGTCCTCGTTGTGCGGCCACGGCGAGCTCGACTGCCCGGGGCTGCGCGCCCGCTGCATCGAAGCCGGCATCGGCGGCATCGTGCTCTACGCCGGCGGCAACCTCGTCGTCGGCAAGCAGGACTGGGCGCCGGTCGAGGCGCGCTTCGTCGCGATGGGCTACGACCGCGCCTACCCGCCGGGCACGACGCCGCAGCAGGTGATCGCGGCGCTGCGCGAGGACATCGCCGCGCGCACCGACGCGGCCCGCACCGGAGCCGACGCATGAACCACGCCGACACCAGCCCGCCCTCGATGCAACGCTGGAGCGACGACCGCTTCGACGCGATGCGCCGCCAGGTGCTCGCCGCCTGGCCCACCGGTGCCGAGGCGGATCTCGACGAGGCCGCCGCCTATCACCGCGCGCAGCCGCCGGCCAAGAACACCGCCCACGTGCTGGCGCAGGCGCGCGAGCAATCGCGCACGCTGGTGCAGCCGCGCGCCGGCGTGGCCGAGATCGATCCGCAGATCGCGCTGCTGTCGCGCCTGCGCGCGGCGGGCGCCGACCTGCTGCCGACCACCGTCGACTCCTACACGCGCGAATGCCGCTACGCCGAGGCCGAGCGCGGCCTCGCGCAAAGCCGCGAGGCCGGCCGTTCGATGCTCAACGGCCTGCCGGCGGTGAACCACGGCGTGCGCGGCTGCCGCCGCATCGCCGACGCCGTCGACGCGCCGCTGTTCGCCCGCACCGCCTCGCCCGACTGCCGGCTCACCCACGAGATCATGTACGCCGGTGGCTACACCTCGTGCACCGCCGGGCCCGTCGTCTTCTCGCTCGGCTACGCGAAGGACTACCCGATCGCGCGCGCGATCGAGTGCTGGCAGTACTCCTACCGCATGATGGGCGCCTATCGCGAGCGCGGCGTGACGATGAGCGTCGAGCACTACCTGCCGATCTCGACGTTGGTGCCGCAGTCGATGTCGATGGCCTGCGTGATCCTCGACTCGCTGATCGCCGCGGCGCAGGGCGTGCGCTGCATCTCGCTGGGCATCGGCCAGCAGTGCCAGCTGGCACAGGACGCGGCGGCGCTGCGTGCTTATCCGCGGCTGGGCCGCCACTACCTCGACCGCTTCGGCTTCCACGACGTGGCGCTGTCGACCGTGATGTCGCAATGGATGGGCGGCTTCCCGCCCGACGAGGGCCAGGCCTTCGGCGTGATCTGCATGGCCGCGCTCGCCGGCTACCTGGGCGGCGTGACCTACATGATTTCCAAGTCGCCGCACGAGGCCTTCGGCGTGCCCACCGCGGAGGCCAACATCCACGGCCTGACCGCCTCGAAGATGGTGCTGCGCATGCTGGCCGACCAGCGCCTCGCACCGATCGCCGAGATCGCCGCCGAGCAGGAGATCGTCGAAGCCGAAGTGCGCGCGCTCGTCGACGCCGCGCTCGACCTCGGCGACGGCGACGCCGCCGCGGCGGCGGTGCGCGCCGTCGAGGCCGGCGTGATCGACGTCCCGTTCTCGCCGCACCGCTCGAACGCGAACCGCGCACTGCCGGCGCGCGACTGGCGCGGCGCGGTGCGCCTGGCCGAGTTCGGCAACGTGCCGATCCCTGAGCCGGTGCGCGCCTACCACCGCGAGCCGTGGGAGCTGCTGCTGGCCGACGTGAACGCGATCGCCGACGGGGTGCTGTTGCCGGAGTGAGCCGGCGGGGCGCCGCCGTGAGGCGACGCGCAGGGGCTCAGACGGCCTTCGTGTGCGAGCCGTCGCACAGCGGCGCCTTGCCGCTGGCCTTGCAGCCGCAGAAGTAGACGGTGGTGCTCTCGGCAGCGGTGTACTTCACCGGCGTGAACTGGCCGGCGGCCTTGTGCGAACCGTCGCAGAAGGGCTGGTTCTTGCTGGCGCCGCAGGAACACCACCAGTAGTCCTTGCCGGCCTCGACGGCGACGGGATACGGTGCGTTGCTGGCGCGAACGGGGGTGGGCATGCAATCCTCCTTGCGATTCGGTCGATTCACGAACCCCGCGACCTGTCGCGCAAGCCCCACCGGGGGACCCGCTCGCACGGCCGGGGCCTGCGCTGCGCTCAGGCCGGCACGAACACCGGCAACGGCGGCCCGCCGTCGCTCGGCTGGAAGCGCACCACCACGCGCTGGCCGATGCGGATCGTGTCCGCATCCGCATCGACGATGTTGGTCATCATCGTCGGCCCCTCGGCGAGCGTCACGTAGGCCACGACGTACGGCACCTCGGCGCGGCGCATGATGCTGAAGCTGTAGACGGTGCCCTCGCCCTTGGCGGGCCGCCACTGCGTGTTCAGGCTGCCGCAGAACGGGCAGCCGTCGCGCGGGTAGTGGTGGTGCTCGCCGCAGTCGTCGCAGCGCTTGACGAGCAGCTTGCCCTCGGCGGCGGCGTCCCAGAACGGCTTGGCCTCGGGGTAGACGGTGGGTGCCGGCATCTGGCGCCGGCCAATGGTGAGACTCATGCGCGCTCCAGGATGAGGGTGGCACTGCCGTGCCGGGTGCCCAGCGATCCGCCGGTGCCATGTGCCAGCGCCAGCCGGCAGTTCGGCACCTGCACCTTCGGATGAGCTTCGCCGCGCAGCTGGCGCACGGCCTCGATCACCTTGGTCATGCCGCCGCGGTTGCCCGGGTGGTTGTTGCACAGGCCGCCGCCGTCGGTGTTGAACGGCAGCTTGCCGATGCCCGAGATCAGGTTGCCGTCGCTGACGAAGCGCCCGCCCTGCCCCTTGGCGCAGAAGCCGAGGTCTTCGAGCGTGAGCAGCACGGTGATGGTGAAGCTGTCGTAGATCGACGCGTACTGGATGTCCGCAGGCTTCACGCCCGCTTCTTCGAACGCGGCCTTGCCGGTCCACGCCGCGCCGGTGGTGAGCAGGTCGACCTTGCCGCCGCTCTGGTTGCGCAGATACTCGCCGGTGCCGATGACGTTGACCACCGGCCGCTTCAGGCTGCGCGCGATCTCGGGCCGAACGACGACGAGCGCGCCGCCGCCGTCGCTGATGACGCAGCAGTCCAGCCGGTGCAGCGGGTCGGAGATCATCGGCGAGCCGACCACGTCCTTCACCGTGACCACCTCGCGCACCATCGCATGCGGGTTGTGCTGCGCGTGGTGCGACGCGGCGACGCGGATCCACGCCAGCTGCTCGCTCGTCGTGCCGTACTCGTGCATGTGGCGCATCGCCGCCATCGCGTACATGTTTACCGTGGTCGGCGCGTAAGGCAGCTCGAAGGGCACGTCGGGCGAGGCGCCGTAGTCGCGCGGCGCGGTGCCGGTGGCCATGCCTTCGGCCTTGGGCCGGCCAGCCAGCGTGATGAGCGCGACGTTGCAGCGCCCGGCGGCGATGGCCGCGGCGGCGTGCGCCACGTGCACGACGTACGAGGAGCCGCCGGTCTCGGTGCTGTCCACATGGCGCAGCTTCAGACCCATGTAGTCGACCATCGACATCGCGCCCAGGCCCGGCGCGTCGCCGGCGCAGAAGTAGCCGTCGACGTCCTTCAACGTCAGCCCGGCGTCGGCGAGCGCGCCGCGCGCCACCTCGGCGTGCAGCTGCGCCACCGACCTGTCGTCGGCGCGGCGGATCGGGTGTTCGTAGGCGCCGGCGATGCAGGCGGTGTTCTTGAGGCTCATGCCGTTGCTCCTGCGGGCTTGACCGTCGCCGTGCCCTTGATGACGTCCTGCCCCTTGCCGTTGCGCACCCACACGTCGTAGACCGGCGGCTCACTGCCGACACGCAGCTCGCCGCCGCCGGTGACGTCGTCGTCGATGCGCACCGGCTGCACGAACCTGATCTCGAGGTGGATGCGGTTCAGCGCCTGCACGCCGAGCGTGTTCTTCAACGCCTGCCAGATCAGCGCCACCGACATCGTGCCGTGCGCGATGATGCCGCCCATCGGGCTCTTGGCGGCGAATTCCTTGTCGACGTGGATGGGGTTGTAGTCGTTCGTCACCGCCGCGTACTTCATGATGGTGTCGAAGTCGACATGCTTGGTCGACGGGGTCAGCTGCGCCTGCACGGGCATGTCCTTTCCAATGCGCCTTCTACTCCGCCACCATCGTCGTCATGACCCCGGTGAACAGCAGCTCGTTCGATCCGACGGCGCGCGTCTCGCTGCGCACGCGCACCCACTTGCGGTCCTTCTTGATCTCCTTGTCAAGGCACCACACGTCGGTGCGGATGCTCTCGCCGATGCGCGGCATGCGCTCGATGTCGAAGGTCTGCCCGCCGTGCACGCCGCCGGGCGGGCGCGGCGAATGGAGCGTAAGCACCGCGTCGATGACGATCATCGCCAACATGCCGGCGGGCATCACGCCCACGTCGTCGTCGTTCGGGTAGACGGTGCGCCACTTGGCGACGGTCGATTCGTCCACCACGAAGTCGCGCGCACCGTAGTGCTTGCCCGGCTCGTAGTGGGCGTAGTTGAAGACGGTCTCTTCGTTCATGCTGGCTCCACCTGGGGAATCCTTTGTTCGCTGCCGGGGCGCAACTCGAAGCACACGCGCACCGGCATGCCGATGCGCACCTGGGCCGGGTCGCAGCGCAGCACGTTGCACATGAAGCGCAGGCCCTCGTCCAGGTCCACCAGCGCCAGCACGTAGGGGGTATCCGCCGCGAACGACGCGATCGGCGCGCGGTGGATGACCGAGAAGCTGGCGATGCGCCCGGTGCCGGCGGCCTTGTGCCATTGCAGATCGGTGGCCTGGCAGTGCACGCAGACGCTGCGCGCATAGAACTGCGCCTTGCCGCAGGCGCCGCAGCGCTGGTAGCGGAACACGCCCAGGTTGGCGCCTTCCCAGTACGGGCGGCTGATGCCATCGGGCACCGGCACCGGCTTGGCTTGTACTTCGGCCATCGCTCAGGCCCTCCCCATCAGGATCGAGCAGTGGCCCGAGAAAATCCCGCCCAGCGTGTGCGCGAACGCCACCTCGGCATCCTTGACCTGACGCGGCCCGCATTCGCCGCGCAGCTGACGCACCGCCTCGACGACATGGAACATGCCGCCGGCCGCACCCGACGAGCCGTACGACAGCAGACCGCCGTTGGTGTTGACGGGGAACTTGCCGCCGATGGCGAACTCGCCGGCCAGCGCCGCCGGCCCCGCCGCGCCGCGCTCGTAGAAGCCCATCGACTCGAGCTGGATCAGCAGCGTGCTGGTGAAGCAGTCGTAGATGTGCGCGCAGTCGACGTCGGCGTGCTTCAGGCCCGCTCGGCCCAGCGCGTCGGCCACTGACTCGCGGCAGCCGAAGTCCACCAGCGACGGCGCGGCGAAGATGTGCTCGTGGGTGTGGCCCTCGCCGGTGCCGAGGATCTCCACCGCACGCTTCGGTCTGTCGCGCCCGGTCTCGGCGGCGCTGACGACCACCGCCGCGGCGCCGTCGGAGACCGGGCAGCAGTCGAGCATGCGCAGCGGCGAGGCGATCACCTTGGAGCGGCGCACGTCGTCCATCGTGATCGGCTTCTTCATGTGCGCTTGCGGGTGCAATGCGGCGTTGGCGCGCTGGTTCACCGCCACCGCGGCGAGGTGGTCGCCGTTCAGCCAGCCTTCGTGGAAGTACACCTGCGCGGCCATCGCGAAGGCCGCCGGCACGCTCATGCCGTAGGGCTGCTCGTATTGCGCATGGCCCACGTCGGCGAGCGCGGCCTGCACCTTGTCGCCCATGCCGGTGAGGCGGTTGTCGCCGGTCACGCACAGCACGTGGCGACACAGGCCCGAGCGCACCAACGATTCGGCATGCCGCACCAGCAGCCCGCCGGTCATGCCGCCCATGCAGATCGAGGCGTTGACCTTGGGCCTGAAACCCAGGTACTCGGCGAGCACGCCGCCGAGCATCAGCTGCGGCGAGGCGAACGAGTACGCGGTGAGCAGGCCGTCGATATCCGACAGCTTCAGGCCCGCGTCGGCCAGCGCGCCGAGGCTGGCCTCGGTGTGCAGCGACATGCAGCTGCTCTCGGGCAGCGAGCCGACTTGGGTGTCGTACACGCCGCTGACGATGGCGTTGCTGGCCATGGCTCTCCTTGGTGAAGCGGTCAGGGCAGGCTGACGACGAGGTCGCGCTGCAGGCGGCGCAACTGCTCCACCGCGCCGTCAACCAGATCGGCCATGATGTCCTTCGCCGGACGCCGCCCCTTGACGAGTCCGCCCGCCTGCCCCGCGATGTTGTAGAAGAGATCGTGCCGCCCGGCGGCCAACGCCGCGGCAAGGAAGTCTTCCATCAGGATGCGCTGGTGCGGCGTCTCCAGCGTCGGCAGGCCGGATTCGGCCCAGGCCTGCGAGATCTCGCCGTGGAACGCGCGCACGGTCTTGCCGGTCCAGATCTTGCTGATGCGGAAGGCTTCGGAGTCGGAGGCGACGATCTGGTCCTTGCTGGCGTCGAACAGCTCGCCTTCGTCGGCGACGAGAAAGGCGGTGCCGATCCACACCGCCTGCGCGCCCAGCGCCAGCGCCGCGACGATGCCGCGCCCGTCGGCAATGCCGCCGGCGGCGAGCACCGGCGTCGGGCTCACCGCGTCCACCACCTGCGGGATCAGCGGCAGCGACGCCACCGTACCGGTGTGGCCGCCGGCCTCGGTGCCCTGCGCCACGATGGCGTCGACGCCGGTCTTCTTCTGCCGCACCGCGTTGCGCACCGAGCCCGAAAGCCCGATCAGCTTCATGCCCTGGGCGCGCGCGCGCTCGAGCAGGAAGTCGGGGTCGCCCAGACCCGCGGCGAACACCGGCACGCGCTCGTCGAAGATGACCTCGAGCACCGACTTCGCGTACTCGATGTTGACCACCGTTTCGTCGGCCGGCTTCACGTCGGGCAAGCCATAACGGCGGATCAGCTCCTGCACGAACGCGGCGTGCCTGGGGAAACGCGCGCGGATCTCGTCGCGCACCGCGGTGCGGGTGGGCGGCGCGTCGGCGATGCGCGCCGGCAGCAGCAGGTCCACGCCGAAGGGCTTGTCGGTCAGCGCGCGCACAGCGCGGATGCGCCGGCGCGTTTCCTCGGGCGAGAGGCCCGAGCAACCGAGCACGCCAAGGCCTCCGGCCTGCGACACCGCGGCCACCAGCGCCGGCGGCGTGGCCCGGCCGCCAACGCCCATGCCGGCCAGGAAGATCGGCACCTCGATGCCCCAGGCATCGCAGAAGGCGTTGTGCAGCACGGCCCGGCTCATCGCGCGCCCCGGTCCTTCACTTGAAGACCGGCTTGCGCTTGGCACGAAACGCGGCCACGCCTTCCTTCACGTCGTCGGTCTGGAACAGGAACGGGAAGGCGTCGATCGCGTAGCGCATGTCGTCGCCGCCGAGGCCCTTGTTGTAGAACGACTTGGCCACCTGCAGCGCCATCTGCGGCTTGGCGGCCAGCTTCTCGGCGAAGGCCATCGCCTCGTCCATCAGCTTCTCCGGCGCCACGGTGCGCAGCGCGATGCCGAGAGCCACCGCCTCGGCAGCCGAGATCGGCTCGCCGAGCATGCTCATCTCTTTGGCCTTCGGGCGGCCGACGATCTGATGCAGCCGCAGCAGCGCAAAGCCGGGCAGCAGGCCGAGCTGGATTTCGGGCACGCCGAACTTCGCGCGCTCGGAGGCGAGGATGAAGTCGCACGCGATCGCGAGCTCGAAGCCGCCGCCGAACGCGATGCCGTTGACGGCGGCAATCAGCGGCTTGCGGCAGCGCTCGGGCGCCTCGAGCACCGGCAACACGCCGGCGATGAAGTCGCGCGCCTGCTCGGGCGTCTCGGGGAAGCTGCTGATGTCAGCGCCGGCGCAGAAGGCCTTGTCGCCGCGGCCGGTGAGGATGCCGACGCGAACATCGGGGTCGGCGTCGATCCTCGCCAGCCCCTCGGTCACCCCCTGGCGGATGCCCAGCGAGATGGCGTTGAGCTTGGCCGGCTCGTCCAGGGTGAGGACCGCGATGCGGCCCACTTTCTCGAATTCGACGCTGCCGATGCGCATGCGATGCTCCCGCGTGGGCGGCGATGCTCGCGCCGCCGGACAGGCCGGCGCCGTACTGCATCGCCTTGGGACAACAAATTGCCGCGCGGACGGCGCGGCACCTGACATCGCAGGCTAACAAACGTTTGGTTGTCGGTCAATCGGCACCCGGCCCCCGGCATCCGCACCACCCACGGGTGGCGGGCGCGACGGCCGTTGCCGCTACCGCGCGACCCAGCCGCCGCTGACCGGGAAGACCTGGCCGACGAAACAGTCCGCGGCCGGGCTGCACAGGTGCGCGGCGAACCCGGCGGCCTCGCGCGCGCCAACCAAACGGCCCAGCGGCACCTCGCGCTTCAGGCGCTCCTGGAAGCGCGGGTTGGCTTTCACCTCAGGCGGGAAGTAGGTGGGCGTGTCGACGAAGTTGAACGCCAGCGCATTGACCTGCACGCCGTGGCGCGCGACTTCGACGCCGACGGCCTGCGCCCAGGCGAGCTGCGCGCCGCGGGCCGCGCTGTAGGACGACGCGCGGTTCTGCCCGCGCAGGGCGGCGGCGCTGCCGAGCAGCACGATCTTGCCCGAGCGGCGCGCGATCATCTGCGGCAGCACCGCGCGCGCCAGCCTCGGCAGCGGGTCCACCATCGAAGCGAAGGCCTCGCGCCACTCGGTGTCTCCGACCTCGGCGGCCAGCGTGCCGGCGGCCGGGATGCCCAGGTTGATCACCAGCGCGTCGATGGTGCCGGCGTCCCGCACGACGCGCTCGGCTGCATCGGGGGCGTCCAGCCGTTCGTCATTCGCGACAACGTCGGCACCGCGCGCGGCCAGCACCTCGCACAACACGGGGCCGACGAAGACCGCCGACTGCGTCACCAGCACGCGCCGGCCTCTCAGGCTTTCGGGTTCCACAGATCTCGACTCCTGGTTCCGGCAGGTTCGGGGCCGGGCAGCCGGCACCGCGCCGAGGCGATCCTGCCCTTCCCCCGGTTTACGCTAGGTTGGCACCTCGCTCACCGCACATCCAGCGGCACGCGCGGAGGGAAACCCTCAAACTCTCAGGCGTGCGCGAGCCTGAAACGCGGCAACACGGTGCCGTCCTCAAGCCGCTCGCAGACAAGCTCGACCGCGTTGCCGAAGTCCACAGACATCGGGTCGGCCCCGGCCAGCGAGCTGATCATGCGCGGGCCCTCCTCGAGTTCGACCAGCAGCACCGCATACGGCGTGTCCTGCTTGAACGCCGGTCCGGGCGCGCGGTGAACGACGCTGAACGAGTGCACCTTGCCACGCCCGCTGGCCTGCTCGTGCACCAGCTCTTCGGCACCGCATTGCCGGCACAGCGCCTGCTGGTAGACCTGCTTGTGCCCACACGCACGGCAGTGCTGGAGCAGCAGGCGGCCCTCCTTCAACGCGTCCCAGTAGTCCTGAGAGTCGGCGTCGGGGGTGGGCAGCGGCTTGATGTGCGCTTCGCGCGGATCGATGCGTCTCACAGCGTGGCCTCCGTGCCGAGGATGGTGGTGGCCTGGGTCGCGAATCCGGCGCCCAGGCTGTGCACGAGGCCCAGCTCGGCGCCGGCCACTTGCCGCTCGCCGCATTGCCCGCGCAACTGCTGCACGACCTCGAGAAAGTGCAGCAGCGACCCCGGCATGCCCGGGTGCGCGTACGACAGCAACCCGCCGTGGGTGTTGCAGGGAATGCTGCCACCATAGGTGATCTGCCGGTCGTCGACGAAGCGCCCGCCTTCGCCCTTGGGGCAGAAGCCCAGGTCCTCGAGCATCATGATCACGGTGCCGGTGAAGCAGTCGTAGACGCCCGCCACATCGATGTCCTTCGGCGTGCAACCGGCCATCGCGTAGGCCCTGGCGCTGGATTGCACGGCGCCGGTGGTGGTGAGCGACGGCATCAGGAAGATGTGCTCATGCGTGTAGCACTCGCCGGCACCGAGGATGTAGACCGGCTTGCTCTTGAACTCTCCGACACGATCAGCAGCGCTGACGACAAAGGCGGCGGCGCCGTCCGAAATGAGCGAACAGTCGAGCTTGTGGTACGGGGTCGTGACCCAGCCGGAGTTGAGCACGTCGTCCACGGTGATCGGCTCCGTCATCTGCGCACCGGGTGTTCGCATTGCGTGTTCCCGATGAATCACCGCCACTTTGGCGAGTTGTTCCGCCGTGGTGCCGAACTCCTTCATGTGGCGGTGCGCCGTCATCGCGAAGGTGTTGGCCACGGGGATGCCGAAGGGCATCTCGTACTGCTGATCGCGGCTCTCGGTCATCGAGCGCAGCGCAAGATCCGGAGACAGGCCCGAAAGCAGGCTGTCGGCGCCCAGGACGAGTACGTTCTCGGCCAGACCCCCAGCGACGGCAGCGGCGGCGATGTTGAACATCGTCGCCGCCGTCGCGCCCGAGACCTGCAGCGTGTTCGAGAAGGTCGGTGTGATGCCGAAGTACTCGCTGAAGGCGACGCTGAACCGATGGAAAGGTGCTGCAAAGGCGACACTTGTCAGCACGCCGTCGATGCGGCTGCGTGCAATGCCGGCATCGGCGAGCGCCGCCTTGGCGGCATCGGCGGCGAGTGCCAACGGCGTGCGGCCGGGAACCCGGCCGACGGCCGAGCGGCCTGCACCGACGATGGCCGCGGAGCCGCGAATCGTGTTGCGCAGCGGCGCAGGGCCGACGGATGGAGCATTCATGGTCGCGAATCCCGGCACTGCCGATCATGGGAAGTTGTGGATTGTAAAGCTACCTAACGTTCGTTTGTCTACCCGTGCTCGAATTTCGGCACTGCGCTCTTGCGCTTTCGAGTCTCCGCACGATGGACGCTCTACGCCGCCGCAGCCGGCCGGACCCGGAACTACAGGGCATACAGCGCCGGCACGACCAGCACCGTGACCAGCGTGCCCACCGCGACACCGCCGATCGGCACGTAGGCCAGCGGCCCCCCAGCAGCTGTCCTGCGTCAGCAGCACGAAGGCCAGAACTGCGGCGAGCGCGGTCGGCATCACGGGGCGCCCGCGCTGCACGGCAGCCTCGACCACGCCTTCGAAGGGCCCCATGCCGGCCTCGAAGTTGTCGCTGACCTGCTGCGTGAGGATCAGCGCGTTGCGCATCGGGATGCCGGCCAGGCCGGTGAGGCCGAGCAGCGCCACGAACCCGAAGGGCTTGTCGAGGACGAGCGGCGCCGATCAGCCCCAGCGGCGCCCTGGCCACCACCATGAAGGTGCCGGAGAAGGCGCGCATCTGCAGCAGGATGAACAGCAGCATCGCCACCACCATCACCGGCTGCAGCTTCGTGATCGAGGCCTCGCCCTTGGCCGACTGTTCCACCGAGCCGCCGACGGCCACGCGGTAGCCGGCAGGCAGCTCTTTGCGCATCGGTTCGAGCGCCCGCCACACCGCGGCGGCGACACCGTTGGGCTGCGCGCAGCGGATGTCGCCCTACACGGCAACGAAGGGCTCGCAGTTGCAGCGCTTGATCACCGACAGAGGCGCTCCACCTGCCGTGTGAGCACCGGATCTGCGCCCGATTGATGTTGCTTGCACGCATCATCAGGTGCGACCCTGGCGTCCTTCAGACCCAGATCTGGGTAGCTCCCGAGGGCGAGGCGCTTCTCCTTCCCGTCGAACCGGTTCTTCCAGATCCAGCGCCTGGACCCAGAGGGCGAGACCTCCAGGTACAGACCGCCGGAATCGGCCAGGCGCACGCGCAGACTACCCGCGTCGCAACTCGCGTTCTTGCACTGCTTGTCGGTGAGCATGGGGGAACAAAACGTCAAATGGCTGCGAACACGCCATTTGTTCCCCCAGATGTTCTCCCAACTTCGCTGCGCTGCCGTGGGACGGCAGGAGCCTTCCTCACTCAAGCGACCGGCTAAGTCGTTGATTCGGCGGGAAGTTCGGTCCGGCATGGGACCTGATGAAACGCTGGGATGGGGTGGCTGATGGGATCCAAAACGGCGACCTAAGCTGTTGATCTCATTAAGAAAACTGACGAGAGAAACTGCGCTGTTCCCCCGTCTGTTCCCCTTGTCCGCATGGGACGTCTTGAGACCGTCAGCAACGACATTCTCGCGGTCTTGCTCGTCAATCGCAATGACGCTCTCACGGCCTGGGGCCGGCCCTTCGACCATGGCGGGCAGCCGTGACCTCGCAGCAAGCTACGGCCGTTCCGGCGGTGCGCCGATGGCGCTCCGCAGGCCTGCGACCAATCGGCCGATGCCTGCGACGATGTCGTCGATCTCCGACCTTGAGACTGTGATGCGCTGTCCGACCTTGTACGTCATGTCGCCCGACTCGTTGACGTAGCGCTGGTCGACGATGCCATCGCTGTGAGCCAGCAGGTGCCGCTTCTGGAACAGTCGCCTGAGACGCTCCAGATCCGCAGCGCCAAGGATGTCTGCGTAGGTGATGCCGACCCTCGCCGCCCAAAGCTCGCTGCCTTGCGCAAGTCGCTGGAACGCATTCATCGGCTGAGGCGTCGCCGGTCCGGTCGAGGCATACAGGCCCTCGCAGCACCGCTGAAAGGCAGTCACTCCGTCCTGAAGGCATGACTCAATCAGCGATCGACACATCAGTTCGGCCTCATCGCGTCCAGCCGACGCCGCGATGGCGTCGCGCACAACGTCCACGTTGTCCTTCTTGGCTCTGATCTTGCGCAGCGAGTCGTCGAACATGCGATCCACGGAACTGTGGCCGCAGGCGGGACAGAAGTACGCCGAGCCGATGACTGCGAATCGGCAGGTGCACTTCTCGCACGCGATCTCTAGCTCCATTGCTGCCGACGCAGCCGCTGGAACCCTGTGCGGTGTGAAGTGCGGTGCGCCACCTACCCTCATCGACATCGAGATCAGCGAGTTCTTTGGCTGCCGACCGTTGAAGGCCCTCGCATCCGCGCGCATCGCGCCGTCGATCGTCGACTGGATCACCCTGTGGGCGTGCCGCTCGGCATGTCGAACCTGGGCCGTGGTGAACCAGTTCTTGGCTGGCGCCGCGTGTCCGCACATCGGACACCAGACGCCTTCGTCGCGGCAGATGTTCTTCCAGTCTTCGTCCTTAATCTTGAACTGGAACTCGCAGCTGGTCGACGGGCACTCCTTGTCGATGTAGCCCTTCTCGTCACTGTCGATGGGGACGGTGATCGAGCGGTGCTCGAGCGCGCGCAGTTCTCGCAAAAGGTTGTCGAACATAGGACCTCTACGCGGCACCAAGACAAAGAGGGGCACCGGTTCCCGGTGCCCCTCGACCTTGCGGTTACTTCTTCTTCGGCGGCGGAGGTGCCGGCGTCCGCTCCTTGACAGTCGTGTCAGGGTGCGTCTTGCCGTAGTGCTCCTTGACGTACCTGCCGGTCACAGCGCTGCGATAGCTCTCTTGGGTCTTCTTCGTCATGTCGATCACCTTTCTGTTCGATCAACATGAGCCCGATGCCTACGAGGCTCGCTAGAATCCGAGGTCCTGATCGGGGGTCCCAGCGGCCTCCCTTCCCCTGGGCTCGAACCAGTTCAGGGCGTACAAAGCCAGGTTGCCGCCTGGCTTTGTTCGTTGTAGACCCTGTGATTCTATCCAGGCCTCGCCGGGCGGTAGTGGAAACCCTTGTGGATTTCCTGTGCCCAAGTCCCCGGTGCTCCGTCGCCTACCGCGTCGCCATGTCGCCCTGGTGCAACCGGGTCATCGGTCCCCCAGCGCGGACAGGTAGGCTGTGGCCACGGCAATGCAGTGCTCCAGACTCGGCCGATACCCGGTCGCGGCGATCGCCTCGAAAGTCGCCACGAATCCTGCCCCGGGTTGCCCGATCTGCTCCAGGAACCTGTCCCGGTGCCGCACGAGGAAAGGCGCGGCCGCCGCCAGCGCATCCGGCTCCCGCTCGACCACCATGGCGAGGTCGAACAGGTCGCGCGCCGTCGCACGGTCCCCGCGGTGGTACATCTTCTTGGCGATCACCTCCGCAGCCGTCTCGACGCGCACCGGCCGCCCCTGGATCTCCCACCGCTCCCAGGCCGCGTCGGTGAGGTTCGGTGCGGCCACGAAGTCGATCTCGCCTTCCTCGAACTGCAGCTTGACGAACGAGCCCGGCATCTCCGTGTACTCCTCGGTCAGGGATGCCGCCGTGTCGCTGAGTCGGGGCGTCACGTAGCCGAGGTACTGCGGATCCGGCACGAAGATGTCGATGTCCTTGCTGAGGCGGTGTCCGTACCTGAACATCAGGACGGTCCCGCCGCCGAAGGTCCAGAACGGGTCCGCAAGGCCCCCATGGCGCTGGATGTCGTCGACCAGCTGCAGCGCTCGCTGGAACAGCACTTCCCAGGGGCCGGACGGCAGCGACTTCATCACGCTCTCATCACGCCCACAAGCCCTGCCGGTGCACCGCCAGTGACCTGGCGAGCTTCGCGACGTTGCGCCAAACAGCCTTGGGGGCCACGCCCTCGTTCGCA
>JAHCKS010000068.1 GCA_026125665.1 Rubrivivax sp. | reverse complement strand
GCACGCTCGCGGCGCGCCACCCGCGGCTCGTCTACTGCAGCGTGAGCGGCTTCGGCGCCGACGGGCCGCTCGGCGGACTGCCCGGCTACGACGCGGTGGCGCAGGCCATCTGCGGGCTGATGAGCACCAACGGCACGCCCGAGTCGGGCCCGCTGCGGCTGGGCGTGCCGGTGGTCGACTTCCTGACCGGCTACAACGCGATGGTCGGCGTGCTGCTCGCGCTGGCCGCCCGCGCCGCCACGGGCCGCGGCCAGCGCGTCGAGGCGACGCTCTTCGACAGCGGGCTGGCCCTGCAGATGCCGCATGCATCCAACTGGTACTACTCGGGCCGCATCCCGCAGCGCATGGGCAGCTCGCACCCGAACATCGCGCCCTACGACCGCTACTCGGCCGCCGACGGCGAGGTGTTTCTCGGCATCGTCAACGACGGGCAGTTCGCGCGCTTCTGCGCCTGCGTCGGCCGCGACGACCTCGCGGCCGACGCGCGCTTCGCCAGCCCGGCGCTGCGCCTGCAGCACCGCGACGCACTGCGCGCCGAGATCGAGCGCACGCTGGCCGGGCTTGCGGCCGCGCCGCTGTGCGAAACGCTGATGCGCCGCGGCGTGCCGGCCGGGCCGGTGAACGACGTCGCGCAGGCGCTCACGCAGCCGCACGCCGTGCACCGCGCGATGGCGGTCGAGGCCGACGGCCATCGCCATCTGGGCGTGCCGGTGAAGCTCGGCGCCACGCCGGGGCGCGTGGCGGGCCTGCCGCCGCGCCTGAGCGAGCATGCGGCGGCGATCCTCGCCGAACTCGGCTACGGCGTCGCAGAACGCGAGGCCCTGTACAGCGACCGTACCGTTGCACCACCGCCCGCGTGAGCGGCGGCAGCCGTCCGCGATCGGCGCAGGCCCCGCCGGTGCAGTTCAAGTGAGGTCGGGGACCCTGACGCTCAAGCGGCGATGCGACAGAACCAGGCCACGCCGTCGGCATCGAACTCGCGTCTCACGTCGCCGCGGTTCATCAGGTAGTTCAGGTTGGCGATGCTCTCGCCGCTGGCCAGACCCAGTTGCATGCCGCCGTCCGCGGGATCGACCGCCCGCGCGAACAGCGCACCGAAGACGTCGATCACCCGCTTCGGCCGGTCGAGGGACTTCAGCAGTCGCGCAAGCGATCGATGATGGCCCTGCGCGAGATGGTCCAGCCGTGCATGCAAGCCGCGGAACGGCTCGTTATGCGCCGGCAGCACCAGCACGTCGTCGGGAACAGAGGCCTTGATCTTCCCGATCGACGACAGCCAGTCGTGCAGCGGATCGGCTTCGGGTTCGGTCGGATGGACCGACACGTTCGACGAAATCCGTGGCAGCACCTGGTCGCCGCTGATCAGGAGTTTCAGATCGGGACAGTGCAGGCAGGCGTGCTCGGGCGAGTGGCCGGTGCCCACGATGACGCGCCAGTCGTGGTCGCCGATTCGCACCGTCTCGCCATCGCGAATGCGGCGGTAGCTCTCAGGCAACGCGTGGATGAACTGGCCGAACTTGCCGAAGCGTGCGCGATAGTCTTCGATTGCCGCGTCCCCCCAGCCGGCGCGGCGGTAGAACCGGATCGCGTCGGCTGGCGCCTCGCGGCCGGTATCGGCAGCGAGTACGCGGCAGTTCAGGTACTCCATCTTGGTCATCCACAGCTGGCAGTCGAACTTGCGCGTCAGCCAGCCGGCCATGCCGATGTGATCGGGGTGCATGTGCGTGGCGAATACGCGCCCCACCTTGCGGCCGTCGTCTCCTTCGGCAAGCAGTTGCCGCCATGTGGCCAGCGTCTCGTCAGTGCGCATGCCGGTGTCGACCACCGCCCAGCGGTCGCCCTCGTCGATCGCCCACAGGTTGATGTGGTTCAGCTGCATCGGCAGGGCCATGCGCATCCACATCACGCCCGGAGCCACCTGCAGCACCTCGCCCGGCGCCGGCGCCGCCTCGAACGGGTAGGCGAGTGCCGGTCTGTCCAGGCGGTGTTCGGCGGGCTTCGAATCGGGCATCGGCTCAGCGCGGCTCACTTCAGCCCGGCCTTGAAGGCTTCGAGCACCTCGGTGCCCGCGCGGCCGCGGCGGTCCAGCGCGTCGGCCCATTCCTTGGCCACTTCGCCCATCGCCGCCGCGGCGACGGCCTTGTCCGCGGCCGACAAGGTCACCATCTTCATGCCCGCCTGCTTGACCTTCTCGATGTCGCCGGCCTCGTCGCGCTCCACCTGCGCGCAGGTGGAACGCACGATCTCGTCGCCCATCTTCGTCAGCGCCGCCTGCACCCCGGCGGGCAGGCTCTGCCAGCGCTTCTCCGCGATGACGTAATTGGCGACGAAGGAACCGAAGTTCTCGCCGATGGTGGAGGTCTGCGACAGCTTGTGGATCTCGTAGGGCACCAGGCTGTTGAACGGGAACAGCACCCCGTCGATGGTGCCCCGGGACAACGACTCGTAGACCTCCGGCGTCGGAATCAGCACGGGCGTCAGCTTCAGCTTCTTGAGCACCAGCTCCTTGGCCGAACCGGAGGCGCGGACCTTCGTGCCCTCGAGGTCCTTCAGGGTCGCGAACGGCTTGCGCGTGACGATCTGGTAGGGCGGCAGCACCACCGTGAACAGCAGCCGCACCCCGTTGGGCTCGAACTCCTTCTTCGAGATCAGCCCGCCGGGCCGAGCCAGGTTCCAGTAGGCGAGCGTGCCCTTGCACGAGCCGGTGAAGGCCAGCGGCAACTCGGCCACCACCGACAGCGGCATCTTGTCGGACACGAAGCCGGGCGCGACGTAGGCGATGTCGGCCACCCCGGACTGGGTGAGCGCGAGCAGGTCCTTGGCCTTGCCCAGCTGCTCCGCGGGGTAGTGCTCGAACACAAGGTCCTTGGCCGCGGGCTCGCTCTTGAGCCGTTCGATCATCGGCTGGATCATGTATTTGGGCAGGTAGTGGCCCACCGGGAACGAGTCGGCGATCTTCAGCTTGATCGGCGTCTGCGCGTGAGCGCCGGCGGCCAACGTCAACGCGGCCACGCACCCGATGATGCGCAGCACGGACACGACAGTGGGGATCATGGAACGTTCCTTTCGTGGGAGCTTGATGAAGAAGGTGGCACCGCCGCTACGGCGCCATGCGCGACGGAAGCCAGAGGATGATCTGCGGAAAGGCCACCAGCACCGCCAGCAGCAGCAGGTGGCTGAAGACATGCGGCCACACGCCGTCGAATACCTCCCTGAGTGGACGCCGCGCGTAGCGGGAGACGACGAAGACGTTGAGCCCGACCGGCGGAGTGACCAGCCCGACCTCGGCCACCACGATCACCACGACGCCGAACCAGACCGGATCAAAACCGAGCGCCTTCACCAGCGGCAGCACGACCGGCACCGTGAGGATGAGGATCGCGACCTGGTCCATCACGCAGCCCAGCAGCACGTAGCCGAACAGGATCAGCGCGATGACCACCCAGCGCGACAGCTCCAGCGCAGCGACCCACTGCACGATTGCCTGGGTGGCCTGTGTGAGCGTGAAGAAGTAGCCGAACACCTTTGCGCAGACGACGATCATGATGATCATGCAGCTGGCGTGGCCGGCGTTGATCAGGGCGCGCATCAGCGTCTTGCGGTCGACGCGGCGCGCGGCCAGCGCCAGCGCGAAGGCCCCGAAGGCGCCGATGCCGGCGGCTTCGGTGGGGGTGGCGATGCCGGTGTAGATGACCCCGGTGACGGCCATGAACAGCAGCAGCATGGGGCCGACGACGCGCAGCGCGGCGATCTTCTCGCGCAGCGTGAAGGCCGCGGCCAGCGGCGCGCGCGCCGGTTCCAGCTTCACCAGCACCCACACCGTGGCCATGATGGTGAGCGTGACCAGGATGCCCGGCACCACCCCACCCACCAGCAACTGACCGATGCTGACGTCGGCGATGATGCCGTACAGCACCAGCGCGATGCTGGGCGGGATCAGCATCGCCAGGGTGCCGGAGATGGCCACCACACCGGCGGCGAGTTTCGGTTCATAGCCCTGCTTGAGCATCGCCGGCAGCGTGGTCGACGACAGCGTGGCGGCCGATGCGGTGCTGGAGCCCGAAATCGCGCCGAAGCCGGCGCCCGCCAGGGCGGTGGCCATCGCGAGCCCGCCGGGCACGCGCCCGACCCAGGCCGCCGCGGCCTTGAAGAGGTTGTCGGCAATGCCGCTGAGGATGACGAACTCGGCCATCAGGATGAACATGGGCACCGAGATCAGCTCGTAGGAACCGGCGCTGGACAGCGGCGCCGTGGCGAGCACGCCCGCCAGCATGTCCACGCCGCCCACCAGCAGCAGGCCCACGCTGCCGGCGACCGCCAACGCGAAAGCCACGGGCATGCCGGCCGCCAGCAGCAGGAACAGCAACGCGGTGATGCCGCCCGCGATCATGGTGCCGGCCCCTCCTCCGCTCCGGACAGCGGCGGCAGCCCGACCCACTCGCGCCCCGTGAGCAGCGTCCCTGCATAGCCGGCCGCCCCCAGCAGCAGCCGCAGCGCCAGCAGCCCGAAACCCAGCGGCAGCAGAACGCTCACCGACCAGCTGGGCACCCCCAGGCCGCTGGTCGACACATCGCCGGCGGCGAATTCGGCCCAGGTCCTTTGCGCCGCGACGACCGCCGCGAAAGCGAACACCGGCGCGGCCAGCATGCCGAGCACCGCATGAACCGCGAAGCGCAGCCGCCGGCCCATCCGGTGGTGCAGCAGGTCCACGGCGACATGCGCGTGAACCTTCAGCGCGTGCGACACGGCCAGAAAGAACACGCCGGGCATCAGGTAGCTCGAGATCACTTCGTACGACCAGGCCAGCGGCGCGTTGAACAGGTAGCGCAAGGCCACGTCGGCCACCACCAGCAGCATCATCGCCAGCAGCAGCACGGCGCCGACGGCCATGAGCGCCGTGTCCAGCGCGTCCTGCAGCGCGCGCCAGCGCGCATGCAGCCTGGCGAGCCCCGCGCCCGGCGCGCCGACCATCTGTTCCCGGAAGGGATGCATGGGCAGCTCCCTCTCAGCCGCGCCGCTGGTCGAACGCCCGCCCGTAGACCATCGACGCGATCGTGTTGCGCAGGATCTCGGTGGTGCCGCCGCCGAGCGCGAAGCCGCGCGAGTCGCGCACCATGCGTTCCAGCGGCAGCGCGCGCGTGAAGCCGGCGTGGCCGTGAATCTGCAGCGCCTCGTTGGTGACGCGCTGGACCATCTCGTTGGCGTAGAGCTTGGCCATCGCCGCCTCCAGAGGGTCCGGGAAGCCGTCGACGAGGTTGGTGGCGGCGCGGTAGATCATCAGCCGCGCCGCGTGGATCTGCACCGCCATATCGGCGATCTTCCACTGCAGCCCCTGGAACTCGCAGATCGGGCGGCCGAACTGCTCGCGCTGCTGCGAATAGGCCTTGGCCGCCTCGTAGGCGGCCTGCGCGACGCCGAGGCACATCGCGGCGTTGCCGACGCGCTCCGGGCCGAAGGAGCTCATCAGGCGCTTGAAGCTGCGCGTGGAGCCCGGGTCGCCCTCCATGATGACGTTGGCGCGCGGCACGCGGCAGCGGTCGAAGTACAGCTCCACCTCGGGCATGCCGCGGCCGCCCATCTTAAGATCCGGGTGGCCGACCTCGAAGCCGGGCGTGCCTCGCTCGACGACCAGCGCGCCGATGCCCTTGGGCCCCTGCGTCTTGCCCCAGCGCGCGAACACGAAGATGTGCGTGGCGAGGTGCCCGCCGGTGCAGTAGGCCTTCTGGCCGTGCAGCAAGATGTGGTCGCCGTCCGGCGTGGCCGAGGTGACCATGTCGGTCATGCCGGAACCGGCGCCGGGCTCGCTGATGCCGATCGCGAAGTTGTTCTCGCCGCTCACGCAGCCGGGCAGCCAGCGCTTCTTCTGCTCGTCGCTGGCCATGATGGCGATGGCGCGCGACGGGCCGTTGATCGCGATCTGAGCCACGAGAGCGGTGTTGAAGCACACGCGCGCGATCTCCTCCAGCAGGATCGTGCCCTGGATGATGGGCGCGCCCGACCCGCCGTAGGCCTCCGGCACCACCATGCCGAGGTAGCCGAGCTTGGCGAGCAACTCGCGGTTCTCGGTCGGGAACTCCTCCTTCTCGTCCCAGTACGCGGCCTTGGCGGCGAAGGCGCGTTCGGCGGTCTTGCGGATGTCCTGACGGAAGGCTTCGAGGTCGGGGGCGAGCTGGAACATGGATGTCTCCCGTGGACGGTTCAACGGCCGACGAAGTGGGCCTTGCGCTTCTCGAGGAAGGCAGCCACGCCTTCCTTGCGGTCGTCGCTCTGCAGGACGAGCCCCTGCGTGTGCGCCTCGAAGTCGAGAAACGCCTCGAGGCTCGGCTGGATGGCGGCGCGCAACATGCGCTTGCCCATCGCCAGCGCGAACGTCGCCGACTCGGCGAGCTCGCGCGCGAGCTCGATCGCGCGGGTGTCGAGCTGGTCGTCAGGAAGCACCTCGTTGACCATGCCCAGTTCGCGCCCCTCGGCCGCCGGCACCATGCGCGCCGTCATCATCAGCTCGCGTGCGCGCAGCACGCCGATGTACTGCGCGAGGAAGTAGGCGGCGGCGCCGTCCGGCGCCAGGCCGATCTTCTTGAAGACGAGCCCGAACTTGGCGTTGTCCGATGCGAGGATCATGTCGCAGGCCAGCGCCAGGCTCCAGCCGACGCCGACCGTGGCGCCGCGCACCGCGGCGATGACCGGCTTGTCCATGTTGGCGAGCCCGGCGATGACGCGGTGCGCGCGCTGGATGCGCTGGCGGCCCGACAGCACGTCGAGCCCCTTCATCGTGCTCACGTCGGCGCCGGCGCAGAACGCACGCCCCTCGCCGCGCAGCAGCACGGCGCGCACCTCGCGGTCTTTCTGCAGCGCGACGGTGGCCTCGGCGAGCTGCTCCATCATTTCCGGCGTCAGCGCGTTCAGGCGCTCGGGCCGGGCCAGCACGATGTGCGCGACGGCACCGTCGCGTTCGAGTCGCACGGTCATCGATGCACTCCTTGTAGACGAGGGGTCGGTCTCACTGCATCAGCCTGGGCATCCACAGCGCGATGTCCGGGAAGGCCAGCAGCAGAGCGAGCAGGACCACGATGGGAATCATGAACAACAGGGCGCCGCGATAGATGGACGCCATCGTCAGGCGCGGGTTCACGCCCTTCAGCACGAAGCATCCCATGCCGACGGGCGGGCTGATGAGCGCCATCTCGATCGTCACGACGACGATCACGCCGAACCAGATCAGGTCGAAGCCGAGCGCCTTGACGGTGGGCAGCAGGATCGGGATCGTGATCACGATCATCGCCATCGCGTCCATCACGGCGCCGAGCACCAGGTACAGCAGCAGGATCAGCACCATGATCGTGATCGGGTGCCAGCCCAGCCCGCTGATGAACCCCGCCAGCTCGGCCGGCAGCCGCGTGATGGCGAGGAAGTAGTTCAGGATGAAGGCGCCCAGGATGATGGCGAACAGGAAGGCCGTCACCTTGACCGTGTTGCGCAGGCTCGTCATCAGGTTCGCCAGGGTCAGCCGCCGGCGCACGAGCGCGATCACGAAGGCCCCGAAGGCACCCACCGCGGCCGCCTCGGTGGGGCTGAACAGCCCGGCGTACATGCCGCCGATGACGACCAGGAACAGCACTGCGACCCACGCGATCGAGCGCAGCGCCACGATGCGCTCGGCCCATCCGGTCCGCCCGGAGGCCGGGCCGAGCTCGGGGCGGATCAGCACCAGAACGTAGACCGTCGCCATGTACAGCAGCGTCAGCACGATGCCCGGCACGATGCCGGCGATCAGCAGCCGTCCGATCGACTCCTCGGTCAGCATGCCGTAGATGATGAAGGCGGTGCTCGGCGGGATCAGGATGCCCAGCGTACCGCCGGCGACGATGGCGCCCGAGCCCAGCACGTCGGAGTAGCCGGCCTTCTGCATCTCCTTGGAGGCGACGATGCCCATCGTCGCGGTGGAGGCCACGCTCGAGCCGCAGGCCGCGGCAAAGATGGACGACGCCCCGACGGTCGCCAGCGCCAGCCCCCCTCGGAGCGCACCCATCCACTTGCGAAACACGTCGAACAGCTCGCTGCTGATGCCCGAGACGAAGATCAGCTCGCTCATCAGCACGAACATCGGGATCGTCGACAGCGTGTAGTGCGCACTGTGCGTCCAGACCACGGTGTCGAGCACCGTCGTCATCGGCTGCCAGCCGCGCAGGTACCAGGCGCCGAGGATACCCGGCACCGCCATGGCGACCGCGACCGGCACGCGCGCGAACATCAGGAAGAACATGCACGCCAGGCCGATCAGGCCGACGGCTTCGACGGGGATGTTCATGTGCCGTCCTGTCGCAGCGGATGCTCGTGGCCGCCATCGCCAGCCACGCCGACGCCGAGGAGCGCCTGCAGGCCCCACAGCAGGAAGCCGACGCCGACGAGCGCCTTGAACGGGTACAGCGGCACCGACAGGAAGTCGGTGGACATCGGGCTTTCCGTTGCGTACTCCCAGGCCGTGCGCAGGTTGGCCCAGCCCACGACCAGGCAGGTGGCCGCGACGAGCGCGGCGGCCAGCACGTCGCAGCGCGCCTGCGCGCGCGGCGACAGCCGATCGACGACGAGGCCGATCGAGATGTGCCCGCGCGACGACTGCGTCGGCGCCATGCCGAGCATCACCACCGCGACCATCATCAGCTCGACCACCTCGTGCTCGCCGCCGAGCGGCGTGGCGGCCGCGCGCATCGCAACAGACACGGTGATCAGCAGCGCCATCGCCGCCACGGTAAGCAGCGCGCCCCAGCGGAACACTTCCGAAGCGCCCGCGATCCAGGTTCTCAACATGTGCGTGCCCTCCTTCCTCGATCAGAACGGCGCCGTCAGGCCGTTCTTCTTCAGCATCGCCTTGAAGTCGGCCATCATGGCCTCGCCGGGATAGCCGCGCTTGTTGGCCTCGTTCACCCAGGCGGTCCATTCGGGTTCGGTCGGCTTCATGAAGCGCGCCCGTTCCGCCGCGGGCAGCTCGATGACCTCGCCCTTGCCGCGCTTGGCGAAGGACTCGCGCATGCGTCCCAGCGCCTCCTGGGTGCTGCGTTCGTAGCTGAGGGTGATCATGCGCATCAGCGCCGGGCTGAGCTCCTCGTCGAGCAGCTTGCGCAGGTCGGCCGGCAGCTTGTCGTGGAAGCCCTTGTTCATGATCATGCCGCCGACGACCGTCGGCGCGTTCAGCCGCGTGACGAAGGGGGCGGGCTCGAAGTAGCTGAAGCCGAGGGCACTGCCGGGCGTCGTCTGCATCACCTCGAGGGTGCCGCGCTCGAGCGCGGTGTAGGAGTCCTCGAGCTGCATCGACACCGCGACCGCGCCCCACTCCTTGGCGATCGGCACCCAGGCCTTGCCCGGCACGCGCACCTTCTTGTTGCGCATGTCCTCGAGGCGGCGCACCGGCTGCGAGCTCATCAGCAGGTACGGGTCGCTGACGAAGACGCCCATGTTGACGATGCCCAGGCGGTCGAAGGTGTCGCCGGCGTGCCTATCGACGAACTCCTTCATCACCTTCGCGCCGACCGTCGGGCCGTCGATGGCGAACGGCAGTTCGCCGATCGTCAGCTTGAACAGCGGCGTGTCGTAGTAGTACGACGAGATCATCAGCCCGATCTGATAGACGCCGCCGCGCACGTCGTTGAGCACGGCCCGCGAGGCCCCGAGCACGGCGCCGTGGTGCACGTTGATCTTCATGCGCCCGCCGCTGCGCTCCTCGACGAGCTTCTTCCACGGCTCGAAGGCGTTGGTCGCCAGGTGGTGCGTGCTCGGCGCCCAGTTGTTGAGGTCGAGCTGGATCGGCTCGGCTGCCCGGACCGCGGCCCCGCCGGTCAGCACCAGCGCGGCCACGACGCCGAACGCCCTTCTCGAGAGTAACTGCTTCATGACGACTCCGGATCAAAAGGTGGGGGTCAGGCCGTTCTTCTTCATGATGGCCTTGAAGTCGGCCATCATCGCCTCGCCCGGATAGCCGCGCCGGTTCGCCTCCTTCACCCACGCTGTCCATTCCGGCTCGGTACGCGCGACGAACTTGGCCCGTTCCTCGCGCGAGAGCGTGATGATCTCGCCCCTGCCGCTGGCCTTGAAGACCTGGCTCATCCTCTCGAGTGCCTCGCTGGCGCCCTTCTCGTAGGTGTCGACGACCATCTTCGCGAGCGCCGGATTGAGCTCGTTGTCGAACATCTTCTTCAGATCGTCGGGCAGCTTGTCGTAGAAGGCCTTGTTCATGATCAGCCCACCGACGATGATCGGCGCCTCGCTCCTGATCACGTACGGCGCCGGCTCGTAGTACTTCCAGCCGAGCGCGCCGGTGGGCGAGTACTGCATGACGTCGAGCGTGCCGCGCTCGAGCGCGGTGTAGGCCTCCTCGGGCTGCATCGGCACCGGGACGGCGCCCCAGTCCTTGGCGATCTGCACCCACGCCTTGCCGGCGGCGCGCAGCTTCTTGCCCTTCATGTCCTCGAGCGTGCGGATCGGCTTGGTGCTGAACATGACATAGGCGTCCGAGACGAACACGCCCATGTTCCTGACCTTCAGCTCGTCGAAGACGTCCTTGGCGTGCTTGTCGAGGAACTCGTTCATCACCTTGGTGGCGACGGTCGGCCCGGGCAGCGCGAACGGCAGCTCGCCGATCAGCAGCTTGAACAGCGGCGTGTCGTAGTAGTAGGCATCGACGAGCAGGCCGACGTGATAGACGCCGCCCTTCACGTCGTTGAGCACGGCGCGCGAGCTGCCGAGCACGCCGCCGTGGTGCAGGTTGACCTTGACGCGCCCGCCGGTCTTCTGCTCGACCATGGCCTTCCACGGCTCGAACGAGTTCTTCGACTGCGGCGAGGTGCTGGCGAGCCAGTTGCCGAATTCGAGCTGGATCGGATCGGCCGCGCGTGCCGCCCACGGCAGACCGACGAGGGCGGCCGCGGCGATCGCGGCGCACTGGCGGCGGGTTGTGCTGATCATGGCGCTGTCTCCTTGGGACTGTCGTTTCGGGCGCATCGCGGGCCTGCGGTCCGACGCTGCTTCGAGTGCCGCGCTAGCGGCGGGAAAAGATGTGGCCGGCGATCACGTTCTTCTGCGTCTGCGTGGTGCCGCCGGTGAGGGTGAGCATGCGCACGTCGCGCACCATGCGCTCGAGCGGCAGCGAGCCGAAGTAGCCGTAGCCGCCGAACATCTGCTGGCATTGCACGGTGACGCGCTGCGCCATCTCGGTGGCGAACACCTTGGCGATCGAGCACAGCGCCGGGTCGGGCCGGCCGGCGTCGATCAGCGCCAGCGCCTTGTAGCAGAGGCAGCGCGCGGCCTCGATCTCGATCAGCGCGTCGGCCATCATCCAGCGCAGGCCCTGCATCTCGGCCAGCTTCTGGCCGAACTGCTCGCGCACCGTCATGTACTCGCGCGCCAGGTCGAACGCGCCTTCGGCGACGCCCAGCGCCATCACGCCCATGCCGACGCGGGTGCCGTTGTAGAGCGTGAGCGGCTTGACGAAGCCGGCGGAGCTGGCGGGGTCGCCTTCGGTGACGATGTTGCTCGCGGGCACGCGCACGTTGTCGAAGAACAGCTCGTTCTCGGCCGCGCCGCGCACGCCCATCTTGCCTTCGAGCTTCTTGACCGTGAGGCCCGGCCGGTCGCGCTCGACCACCACCGTGCCGATGCCGCGCGCGCCGATGCTCTTGCCGAAGCGGGCGTAGACCAGGTGCATGTCGGCGCGGTCGCCGAAGGTGGTGAAGATCTTGCTGCCGTTGATCACCACCTCGTCGCCTTCGCGGGTGGCCGAGGTGCGGATGGCGGTGCCGTCGGAGCCGGCCTGCGGCTCCGTCCAGGCGATGCTGCACTCCAGCTCGCCGCTCACGAAGCGCGGCAGCAGCCGGCGCTTCATTTCGACCGAGCCGTGGTTGGCGATGATGCGCGGCGAGACGTTTTGGTCGTGCACGATCATCGCGGTGAGCAGGTCGACCTTGGCCAGCTCCTCGATCACGAGGTAGGTGTCCACCAGCCCGGCGCCGCTGCCGCCGTACTCGCGGTCCATGCTCAGGCCGAGGTAGCCCAGCTCGGCGAGGCGGTGCTTGTTCTCCTCGGGGAACATCTCCTCGCGGTCCCAGCGTGCGGCGCGCTCGCGGAACTCGCTTTGCGCCAGCTTGCGGGCGGCATCGCGCAGCTGGCGCTGCTCGTCGTTCAGGTCGAAGTCCACGTGTCGCCCTCGGCTGGGTCTACTTCGTCTTCAGGCCCATCAACCCGGCGATCAGGTTGCGCTGCATCTGCGAGGTGCCGGCCGTGATGGTGGTGACGCGCGCGTCGCGGTAGTGGCGCTGCATGTCGAACTCCATGATGTAGCCGTAGCCGCCCATGATCTGCATGCCCTGGTTGGCGATGTTCGCGTAGGCCTCGGAGCCGAACAGCTTGGCCTGCGAGATCGCCATCAGCGCGTCTTCGCCGCGGTGCAGCTGCCAGGCGGCGCGCCACATCAGCATGCGGCTCGCTTCCACCGCGGTCTGCATGTCGGCCAGCATGTGCGCGATCGACTGGAACGTGCCGATCGCCTTGCCGAACTGCTTGCGCTCCTTGGCGTAGCCGAGCGCCAGGTCCACCGCCGCCTGCGCTGCGCCCGCGTAGCCGGCCGTCGTCATCAGCCGCTCCAGCTGCAGGCCCGAGAGCATGTAGGCCCAGCCCTTGTGGGGCTCTCCCACCAGCCGGTCGGCGGGGACGCGCACGTCGTCGAAGAACACCTCGTAGGTGCCCAGCGCACGGCGCCCCAGCGTGGGCAGCTTGCGCAAGGTGACCCCGGGCGTGTCCTTGTCGATCAGGAACAGCGACAGCGCCTGCTGGTGCGGCCCTTCCGGCTTCGACCGCGCGTAGAGGTTGATGACGTTGCGGTCGGCACCCGCGCCGGTGGAGAACACCTTCTGGCCGTTGATGACCCAGTGGTCGCCGTCCGGGCGCGCGCTGGTGCGCATCGCGCCGGCGTCCGAGCCGGCACCCGGCTCGGTCATCGAGATCGACATCTTGATGCGGCCGTCGAGCAGCGGCGGCAGCCAGCGCTGGCGCTGTGCCTCGCTGCCGTTGTGCAGGATGTTCAGGCCGTTGAAGACGCAGGTGCCGTAGGCGCCGAGGAAGTCGTAGCTCTTGCGGCCGAGTTCCTCGGCGATGATCGCGAAGTCGATGACGCTGCCGCCGAGGCCGCCCACCGATTCGGGGAACGGCATGCGCAGCAGCCCGAGCTCGACGAATGCCTCGTACAGCTCGGTGGGGTAACGCGGCTCCTGGTCGCAGCGGCGGATGTACTCCGGCGTCGCGATGCGGTCGAGCATTGTGCGAACGCTGTCGCGCAGCAGGTTCTGCTCTTCGGTGAACGAGAAGTCCATGGTTCGATTCCGCCGCGGTCAGCGCGGCACGGCAGGCGACACGAAAGGGGGCAGCCCGGTGCCGGCGGTGAGCCCGCCGTCAGCCACCAGCGCCGCGCCGGTGATGAACGAGGCTTCGCCGCTGGCGAGGAAGGCGATCGCCGCGGCGATCTCGTCGGCGCTGCCCATGCGGCCGAGCGGGTGCACCGCGGCCAGCGCGCGCCGCACCTCGTCGGCCCGCTCGCCGGCCAGCACCTGCGAGACGCGGGTGTCGATGCCGCCCGGGCAGACGCAGTTGACGCGGATGTTCTGGGCCGCGCACTCGAGCGCCGCGGCGCGCGTGAGGTTGATGACGCCGGCCTTGGCCGCGTTGTACGCCGCCATGCCGATGTCGCCGGCGGTGCCCGACACCGACGCGGTGTTGACCACCACGCCGCCGCCCTGCCGGCGCATCGGCGGCAGGCCGTACTTCAGGCCGAGGAAGACGCTCGTGAGCGTGACCGCGACGGTGCGGTTCCACGACTCGATGGAGGTGTCGCACAGCAGCGCCGGCTCGCCGTAGCCGGCGTTGTTGACGAGCACATCGAGCCGGCCCCAGCGCTGCAGCGCAAGCTCGACCGTGGCCTCGACGGCGGGCGGCTCCGCTGCGTCCATCTTGAGCCAGGCGACCTCGCCGCCGCCGGCCGCGATCGCGGCGGCAGTGGCCTGCGCACGCGTGCCGCTGAGATCGGCGACGACCACCCGCGCGCCATCGCCGGCCAGCCGCTTGGCGGTCGCGGCCCCGATGCCCGATCCGGCCGCGGTGATAATCGCGACGCGGCCTTCGAAACGACGGCTCATCGCGGTGGCCTTACCCGGCCTCGGCCTCGACCGCGCCCTTGGGCAGGAAGGTGATGGTCTCGGTGAAGTCGACCAGCACCTCGCCGTGCTGGTTGACGACGCGATGGCGCAGGTCCATCAGCGTGTAGCCGCGCGAGGTGGGCGGGCGCAGCCAGGCCTCGCCCTCGACGTGGATCGTGTCGCCCGGGAACAGCGCGCCCTTCACGCGCGCCTGCACGCCGGTCATGCCGCCGAAGGGGCCGTGCTCGCGGCCCTCGAGCACCTTGTCGATGATGCCGGCCACGGTGGGCGCCAACAGCCCCATGCCCACCGAGATGATCATCGGCCCCGGTGCGAAGCGGTTGCGATGCCGGCCCGACATGTTCTTCTTGATGTACTCCATGTCGATGAAGAACGGCTCGTGCAGCCCGACGACATTGACGAAAGTGACGATGTCGGTCTCGGTGATGGTGCGGTTGTGGGTCTTGAAAGGGACCGGCTTGACGCCGGCGGGGGGTTCGAGAGGCATGCTTCGTTCCTTGGGTGTTGCTGCGGGCCGTCATTCGCCGCCTGCGGCGCCCGGCTCCTGCGCGGCGAGGCACTCGGGCATCTTCGCCAGCGGGAAACCCTCGTAGGGCCGGCTGCGGCTGTGTTCCTCGAGCTTCCAGGTCTGGCGCGCGTTGGGCACGCCGCCGTCGACGCGGGTGTACGAGCCGGTGATGTAGGCCGCCCCTTCCGACAGCAGGAACACCACGGCCGAGGACACCTCGGCCTCGGTGCCGTAGCGCTGCAGCGGCGCCGTCTTCATCAGGCTGCGGAACTTGGCCTTCATCTCCGGGCCGTAGGTGTCGAAGCCGCTGCTCGCCACGAAACCCGGCGCCACGGCGTTGACGCGCACGCCGGCGTGGCCCCACTCGCAGGCCGCCGTCTCGGTGAACGAGAGCATGCCGGCGCGCGCCGCGCCGCTGTGCGCCATGCCCGGCATGCCCAGCCACATGTCGGCGATGATGTTGACGACGGCGCCGCCGTGGCCTTCCATCCACTGCGTGTAGGCCTCGCGCGAAACGAGGAAGCCGCCGTGCAGGTTGTTGCGCACGACCGCATCCCAGCCCTTGAGCGTGATGTCGCGCGCCGGCTGCGGATACTGGCCGCCGGCGTTGTTGACGAGGCCGTCGATGCGGCCGTGCGCTGCCAGCACGTCGGCCACCATCTGCTTGACGCCCGCTTCGTCGCGGATGTCGCACGAATGCAGCGAGACCCGGGTGCCCGGCGCCGCCCCGGCGATCTCGGCCCGCACGCCTTCGAGCTTCTCGATCTTGCGGCCGACGAGCGCGAGCGCCGCGCCGAGGCTGGCCAGCTCATGCGCGATGCAGCGGCCGATGCCGCTGCCGCCGCCAGTGACAATCACGGTCTGGCCAGCGAACAGCCCGGCGCGGTAGATGGAACGGTAGGAGGCGGTGGTCATGGGTTGTCTCGTGTGGGTCCGGTGGCAGGCTTGAGCATGAAATTGCCGTGGCCGATGGCGATGGGCTTGTCCGGGCTGGACTGCCAGGCCTCGACGCGCAGATGGGCCACGCGCTTGCCTTGCTTGACCATGTAGACCTGGGCGTAGGTGTCCACCGGCCGGCCGGAGCGCAGGTACTCGAAGGTGAAGTTGATGGTCTTGGGCAGATCGATGCTGTCCATGTCCCACAACAGGTAGAACAGCCCGGCACTCTCCATGAAGCCCCCGATCGCGCCGCCGTGCAGCGCCGGCAACGCCGGGTTGCCAATGAGCTTCTTGTCGAAAGGCATGCAGGCGCTGAACTGGTCGCCGCGGATGTCCAGGCGCACGCCAAGGAAGCGCGCGAAAGGCACCAAGGCCAACATGGGTTCCCAGTCGCGGCTGGCGCGCGCCGCAGCGACGATGCTTTCGATCGTCATAGCTTGAATCCCTCCAGCATCGTGAGCGCATCTTCCAGCGAGATGACCGGCCCGTCGGTGAACATGAAGATCGCCGCAGACGTGGCGATCGGATCCTCGGGGCTGTCGTGGTACGCGGACCCGCGGACGAAGGCCAGCTCGTGCCCGAGCTTGTAGCAAACGGCGCCGCCCAGGATCTCGCGTCCCGGCATGGCCGGCTTCAGGTAGTCGATGCGCAGATCGAGCGTGGCCATCGGACGCAGCTTGTTCAGCTTCACGAAGATGGCCAGGCCGTAGCAACTGTCCAGCAGCGCCGTGACCACGCCGCCGTGCACCACGCCGCTGGCCTTGTTGCCCACCAGCCGTTCGTCGGGCAGCACCTTGATCACACACCAATGGGGCTCCACGGCATGCAGCCTCAGGCCCAGCTCGCGGCTGTAGGGCGAGATCACGGTGATCTGCTGCCACTTGCGGAGCTTGTCCGCTTGATTGCTTTCGACATCCGACATCCGGTTCCTCCCTTTCACCAGGCGCGCGCAAGCGCCCTTCACATCCGTTTGGCCACTTCCTCGAGCATCACTTCGGTGGCGCCACCGCCGATGGCCTCGACGCGCGCATCGCGCACCATGCGCTCGATCGCCGCCTCGCGCATGTAGCCGAAGCCGCCGTGGAACTGCTGGCAGTCGTAGAGCACCTCGTTGACGAGTTCGCCGCACAGTGCCTTCACCATCGACACCTCCTTCACGCAGTCCTTGCCCTGCGCGTCGAGCCAGGCGCAGTGGTAAACGAGCGCGCGGCCGGCCTCGACCTGCGCCGCGCGCATCGCCAGGCGCTGGCGGATCGCCTGCTTGTCCCACAGCGTGGCGCCGAAGGCCTTGCGGTCGCGCACGTACTGCACCGTCATCTCGATCGCGCGCGCGGCCTCGCCCATCGCCGCCGCGCCGATCACCATGCGCTCGTTCTGGAAGTTGCGCATGATCTGGTAGAAGCCCTTGTTCTCGCCACCGAGCAGGTGAGCGGCGGGCACGCGGCAGTTCTCGAGCACCAGCTCGGCGGTGTCGCTGCACAGCCAGCCGCTCTTCTTCAGCGCCCGCCCGACGCGAAACCCCGGCGTGCCCTTCTCGACGATGAAGATCGAGATGCCGCGCGAGCCCTTGGCGGCCGGGTCGGTCTTGGCGCCGACGAAGTACAGGTCGGCGTGCACGCCGTTGGTGATGAACATCTTGCTGCCGTCGAGCACCCAGTGGTCGCCGTCGCGCACGGCGCGGGTGCGGATACCGGCGACGTCGGAGCCGGCGTCGGGCTCGGTAACGGCGACCGCGCAGACCTTTTCGCCGCGTGTCAGCGGCGGCAGGTAGCGCTCCAGCTGCTCGGGGCTGCCGAAGTTGGCGAGGTGCGGCGAGGCCATGTCGGTGTGCACGGTCACGGTGACTGCGAAGCCGCCGAAGGTCGAGCGGCCGAGCTCTTCGGCGAGGATGGCGCTGTAGACGGTGTCGAGCCCGGAGCCGCCGTACTTCTCGGGGTAGCGGATGCCGAGGTAGCCGAGCTCGCCCATCTGGCGCAGCACCTCGCGCGGCACCTTGCCGGCCTCCTCCCACGCATCCGCCCTGGGCACCACCTCCTGGTCGACGAAGCGGCGCAGGTTGTCGCGGAACTGGCGGTGCTCTTCGGTGAAGTAGATCGGCTCGTTCATGCTCAATTCGTTGCCTCGGGTTCGATCGTCACCAGCACGTCGCCGCCGCGCACCGAGTCGCCGACGCGGCAGCGCATGTCGGCCACCGTGCCGGCCACCGGCGCGGCGAGCGTGTGCAACATCTTCATCGCTTCGAGCATCAGCAGCGCGTCGCCGGCCTGCACCCGCACGCCGACCGACGCCGACACCGCGGTCACCAGCCCGGGCATCGGCGCGCGCAGCGTGTTGCCCGCCGCCGCGCCGCCGGCCGCGGTGCCGGCCAGCGCGTGGGCCGTGCGGTCGATGCGCATCCACGCGTGGGTGCCGCGCGGGCCGTGCAGCCAGACGCGCTCGGCGCCCGCCTCGCGCGTGCGCACGAAGCGGTGTACTTCGCGCGCGCCGTCCAGTTCCACCTTGAGCCGGCCGTCGTCGAGCCGCGCCGCGCAGGCGAAGTGCCGCTCGCCGATCTCCACCCGCCACAGCGCGCCGTCGCGCCGCACCAGCGCCGCGTGCAGGCATCGCGACGCGTCCTCGAGCAGCACACGCATCGCCACCGGCGCCGCGGGGCCGAGCACGCGCCAGGCGCCGAGCGCGAGCCAGGGCGACGCCTCGGCCGGTGCCTGGGCCGCGAGCGCGCAGCCGAGCGCGCCGAGCGCGAGCGCCTGCAGCGCGTCGCCCCGCGCCCGCCAGCCGCCCGGAAAGCTGCGCTCGATGTAGTGCGTGGTCAGCATGCCGTCGAAGGCGGGCGCGCGCAGCAGGTCGGCGAGGAAGCCGAGGTTGCTGCGCACGCCGAGCAGCTCGAAGCGGTCGAGCGCAGCGGCGAGCCGCCGCGCCGCCTGCGGCCGCGTGTCGGCGAAGGCGATCACCTTGGCGAGCATCGAGTCGTAGTACGGCGTGACCTCGCTGCCGACCCGCACACCGCTGTCGACGCGCACGCCCTCGCCGGCGGGCTCGGCGTAGCCTTCGATGGCGCCGACCTCGGGCGCGAAGCCCGCCGCCGGGTCTTCGGCGCAGACCCGCGCCTCGATCGCCCAGCCGCGCCGCCCGATCTGCTCCTGCGTGAACGCGAGCGGCTCGCCGGCGGCCACGCGCAGCTGCCATTCGACCAGGTCGATGCCCACCGTCGCCTCGGTCACGGGGTGCTCGACCTGCAGCCGCGTGTTCATCTCGAGGAAGAAGGTGTCGCCGCTGGCCGCGTCGTGGATGAACTCGATGGTGCCGGTGGAGTCGTAGCCGATCGCGCGGCCGACCGCGAGCGCGTGGCGGTACAGGGCGTCGCGCTGCGCGTCGGTGAGGTTGGCGGCGGGCGCCTCCTCGATCACCTTCTGGTGGTTGCGCTGGATCGAGCATTCACGCTCGAACAGGTGCACCAGGTGGCCGTGCTTGTCGCCGAGAAGCTGCACCTCCAGGTGGCGCGGCTCGGCAAGGTAGCGCTCGAGCAGCACGCGGTCGTCGCCGAACGACGCCTTGGCCTCGCGGCGCACGGTGTCGAGCGCGGCGGCGAACTCGGCCGGCGCGCGCACCACGCGCATGCCCTTGCCGCCGCCGCCGGCCGAGGCCTTGATCAGCACCGGGTAGCCGACGCGCGCGGCGGCCTCGGCGAGCACCGCGGGCGCCTGGTCGTCGCCGTGGTAGCCCGGCACCACCGGCACGCCGTGCTCGACGGCGATGCGCTTGGACTCGATCTTCGAGCCCATGCGCCGGATCGCCTCGCGCGACGGGCCGACGAAGACGATGCCCGCGGCCTCGCAGGCCTCGATCAGCGCGGAGCTCTCGGACAGGAAGCCGTAGCCGGGATGCACCGCCTCCGCGCCGCTGGCCTTGGCGGCGGCGACGATGGCCGCGGCGTCGAGGTAGCTGCGCGCGGCCTCGGGCGGGCCGATGCGCAGCGCGGCGTCGCATTCGGCCACGTGGCGGGCGCCGCGGTCGGCGTCGGAGTAGACGGCAACGCTGCGCAGGCCCAGGCGGCGCGCGGTGCGGGCGATGCGGCAGGCGATCTCGCCGCGATTCGCGATGAGCAGGGTGTCGAACATGCCAGCGCCCCCGCTCAAGCCTGCCGCCACGGAGGGGGGCGGCGGGGGAGTGTCGAGCGCGCGTCGACCGCGAGCAGCAGCGTCTCGAAGGCGGGAGCGGTGATGGCTGTGGACATGGCGCGGCCGGTCTCACATGCGGTAGACAGGCGTGGCCGTGCGCGGCGGCACGCGCCGCGTGCACAGCGCCAGCGCGAGCGCGAGCACGTCGCGCGACGACGAAGGCGCGATCAGGCCGTCGTCCCACAGCCGCGAGGTGGCGTAGTACGGGTCGGTCTGGCGCTGGTACTGCTCGCGCACCGCGCGTTCGGTCTCGGCCATGCGGGCCTCGTCGGCCGGGCCGCGCAGGTTGGAGCGCGCGAGTTCGAGCATCACGTTGCTCGCGATGTCGGCGCTCATGGTCGCCACCTGCGCGCTCGGCCAGGTGAACAGGAACTCCGGCTCGAAGCCGCGGCCGCACATGCCGTAGTTGCCGGCGCCGTAGGAGCCGCCGACGATGAGCGTGAGCTTGGGCACGCGCGTGCAGCTCACAGCGTAGACCAGGTTGGCGCTGTGCTTGGAGATGCCGCCGCGCTCGGCTTCGCTGCCGACCATGAAGCCGGCGATGTTCTGCAGGAAGAGCAGCGGCACGCCGCGCTGGTTGGCCAACTCGATGAAATGCGTGCCCTTGAGCGCCGCCTCGGCCACCAGCGCGCCGTTGTTGCCCAGGATGCCGACCGGCTGCCCATGGATCGCGCCGAAGCCGGTGACGAGCTGCGCACCCCAGTCGGGCTTGAACTCGTGCAAGTCGCTGCCGTCGACCAGGCGCGCGACGATCTCGCGCACGTCGTAGGGCTGCTTGGGATCGGCGGGCACGAGCGCGTCCAGCTCGGCGGGGTCGTGGCGCGGCGGCCGCGGCACGAGGGGCGGCACCGGCAGCGGCGCCGGCGGCAGGCTGGCGACGATCTCGCGCAGCCGCGCGAGCGCCTGCGGCTCGTCCTCGGCCAGGTGGTCGTTGACGCCGGAGACGCGGGTGTGCATCTCGGCGCCGCCGAGCGTCTCGCCGTCGACCGTCTCGTTGATCGCGATCTTCACGATCGACGGGCCGCCGAGGTGGATGCGGGCGTTGCCGCGCACCATGATCACCTCGTCGGACAGCGCCGGGATGTAGGCGCCGCCGGCCGTGCAGCCGCCGAACACCGCCGAGAGCTGCGGTATGCCGTCCTGCGACATGCGGCACTGCTGGAAGAAGTTGTTGCCGAAGTGATCGCGGTCCGGGAACACGCGGTCCTGCTCGGGGAGAAAGGCGCCGCCGCAGTCCACCAGGTAGAGCACCGGCAGGCGCAGCCGCCATGCGATCTCCTGCGCGCGGCGGTGCTTCTTGACCGTCTCGTGGAAGAACGAACCGCCCTTCACGGTGGCGTCGTTGGCGATGAACATGCACGGCTGGCCGGCGACGATGCCGATGCCGGTGACCACGCCCGCCGAGGGCACCTCGTTGCCGTACTGCCCCCAGGCCGCGAGCGGCGAAAGTTCGAGGAAGGCCGCGCCGTCGTCGACCACGAGGTCGATGCGCTCGCGCGCGAGCAGCTTGCCGCGTTCGCGGTGGCGGCGGATGTGCGCATCGCGGCCACCGCCGGCGACGAGCAAGAGGCGCTCGTTCAGCAGCGCCAGCTGACGCCGCCAGTGTTCGCCGCTTGCTCGGTCGGCGCCGGGTACCAAACGAGTCGATATCAGGGACACGATGCCATTCCGAGGCATTCAAGAGTCAAGCCGCGGCCGGACAGCCCGCGGCGCAGAGCCACGCTGCTCCGGTTCCGCGGGTGCGGCGGGCGAACTGCCGCGCCCACGGGACGGTGAGGGCAAGCGAACGTCGCGGCACGCCTAGAAGTTGTGCCTGATGCCGAACCCGAGCGCGCTCGGATCGGCGCCGGCCCCGCCTGCGGCCAGCGCGAAGTCGCTCGACGTGACGCCGAAGGCGCCGGTCGCGTTGTTGTTCGTCTGACCATAGGAAGCGTAGAGCGCTGTTCGCCTGGAGAGCGTGTAGGTGTACGCAAGGGCCAGCACCGTGCCCCGCCGGGCTTCGCCGGCCGGGTTGTCCTGCCTCAGGCGCTGCACCTGCACGAAGAAGGTGTTCAAGCCGAACGCGGCCGATGCGCCCAGCCAGGTGTCTGTCACCGACTGCGGCGACCCCATCTTCCAGTAGCCCGTGCCGACGGCGTAGTTGCCGAAGGAATACTTGGCCGCGACCAGCGCGTCCTTGCGATCGGCCGTTGCCCCGGTGAAGGCGGCGCCGGCCACGACCGGGAAGGCCAACTGCTGGTACGAAGCCGTGACGAACAGACTGCCAGAGGCGTAGTCAGCCTCGACACCGAAGAAGCGGTTCGCGTCTTTCGGCAGCGCGCCAGGTCCCCCTGAGCCCTCGGAGCCCAGGCTGTAGAAGGCGCGACCGACGACGCCGGCCACGCGCGGCGAGTTGTAGAAGATCGCGTTGCTCGCGCGCGCGAAGCGCTCGGATCCCCCTCCGGGCGCGATGATCTGCTGCAGGTTGCCGAACATGCCGAGCCGCATCACGTCGGCATCGACCAGCGAGTAGTAGATGGCGGTGTAGTCACGGCCAAGGCGGAGCCCGCCCCATGACTTCGACTCCAAGCCGACGTACGAACGTCGGTTGAAGCCGGTCCCGGTGGTCCCGTTGGGCAGCGTCGGTGTTGCGGTGCCCGGGTTGCCGGCGAAGGGCTTGGCCGCGCCGACGTCGAGGTCGATGCCGGCCTCGATCTGGAAGATGGCACTCAGCCCGCCGCCCAGGTCCTCGCTGCCGCGCATCCCCCACCGCGACGCGCTGTTCATGCCCGAGGCCAGTGCCTTGAGGGTGCCGCCGCCCGGCGCATCGTTGCGCAGCACTGCCACGCCCGCGTCCACGTTGCCATAGAGCACCACGGCGTTCTGCGCGCCGGCCACCGGCGCCAGCGACATCCCTGCGGCGACCACCCACCCGCAGCGCAGCAGCGCTCGGCTCCGCGAAGCCTCGGCCTCCAACTGCCGCTGCGCCCATGGTGGGTTGCAACCCAGGTGCCGCAGCCTCCTCGAGCGCCCGAAAGTCTCCTTCTGCATCGTCGTTCTCCTCTAGTCCGTCGACATGCCGCCGGCCTCGGCTTCACACCGGGCGATGGCCGTCGCCCGCGCGTGCCGGAACTACCAAACGATCGTTAGATCCTGGATAATAGAGGCATTGCGTGGCTCGCGCCAACTCGACCTGCCGATCCAAACCTGCCTGCTTGAACCTGCCGAGTCCGACCTGCCCGGCCTGCAAGTGGCCGATCCATGGCGTCGAAGCTGCAGGCCGGGCACCTCTAACAAGCGTTTGGCCCTATGCTCGCACCGCCATGCGCCCCGTCGGGAGTGGACCGCCTCCCGCAGAGCGGGCGTCATGCCTTGCCACCGCGCCGGCCGCGACCGGCCTTCGAAGGAGACGTCACGATGCGAACCCTCACCAGGCTGCTGCGCGCGCATGGCGCATGGGCGGCTGTGCTGCCCACAGTGCTGGCCGCCCTGCTGGCCGCCCTTCTGGCGGCCCGGGTCGCGCAAGCCGAGGAACCGTACCCGAAGGACAGGCCCGTCACCATCGTCGTGCCCTTCGCGGCCGGCAGTTCGACGGACACCATCGCCCGCATCCTGGCAGCGGAGTTGCAGTCGTCGATGGGCGGCACGTTCCTGGTCGACAACCGGCCCGGGCGCGTCGGCATCATCGGCACCACGTCGGTCGCCAAGGCCAAGGCGGACGGCTACACGCTGATGCTCTCGTCCGGAGCGCAGAACTCCGTGGCGCATTGGCTCTTCACCAACGTGACCTACGATTCGGTGAAGGACTTCGAGCACATCGCCAACGTGGTCGAGGCGGGCTTCGTGCTGGTCGTCAACAACGACTTGCCGGTCCGCTCGGTGCCCGAGCTGATCGCCTACGCGAAGAAGAGCCCGGGCAAGCTCAGCTACGGCTACGGCACCGCATCGGCGCAGCTCTCGGCGGCGTTGCTCAATTCGCTGGCCGGCATCCAGACGGTCGGGGTGCCGTACAAAGGCCAGCCGTTGGCCATGAACGACCTGATCGGCGGCCAGCTGCAGTTCATGGTCGCCGACGTTGCGCTGGTCAAGCCCTTGATCGCGACGCAAAGGGTCCGTGCCCTCGCGGTCACGACTTCGACGAGGCTGCCCGCGTGGCCGGATCTACCGACCGTGGCCGAGTTCGGAATGCAGAGCTATTCGTACTCGACCTGGGTCGGGCTGGCCGGCCCCAAAGGCGTGCCCGAGGCCGTGGTCGGCCAACTCGCCCAGGAGCTGCGCAAGGCCCTCGGTCAGCCGGCGGTGGTCGAGAAGCTGCGCACGCTCGGCCTGGAGCCTCTGTACCGGACCACCGAACAGCAGCAGGCCTTCGTGCGCGACGAGCTGGAGAAGCAGCGCAAGGTCGTCCAGGCCGCGGGCATCAAGCCGGAGTGACCATGCTGCCGCGCGCACATTCACCCAAGCGGTCGTTCGCGTCATGAGCGGACCGCTGCACAACGTCCGGGTCATCGACCTGACCACCATCGGGATGGGTCCCTATGCGACGCAGACGCTGGGCAACCTGGGGGCCGATGTCATCAAGGTCGAGGCGCCTCCCGCCGGCGACCTCATTCGCGGGCAGGCGCCGGGCCGGCATCCCGACATGTCGCCGCTCTATCTGAACCTGAATCGCAACAAGCGCAGCATCGTCCTCGACCTGAAGATCCCGCAGGCCCGGGACGTGCTGACGAAGCTGATCGACGGCGCGGACGTCTTCGTCTCGAATGTGCGCATGAAGTCGATGGAACGCCTGGGGCTGGGCTACGGGAAGCTTGCCGCGCGCAACCCGCGCTTGATCTACTGCTCGCTGGTGGGCGCCTCGCAGCGCGGCCCCTACGCCGCGCGGGCGGCGTTCGACGACCTGATCCAGGGCGCATCCGGACTGGCTTACCTCGAAGGCCGGATGGCGGGCGAGCCTCACTACACGCCGGCGTGGATCGCCGACCAGACCGTCGGCCTGGTCGCCGTCTACGCCATCACCGCGGCGCTGTACCAGCGTGAACGAACGGGCAAGGGCGAGTGCATCGAAGTGCCGATGCTCGAGTCGATGGTCGAGTTCGTGATGACGCCGCACCTGGCGGCGCACACCTTCCAGCCGCCGCAGGCGGCCGCCGGCTACACGCGGCTGTTCCATCGCAAGCCCTACAAGACACTCGACGGCCATCTCTGCGGCGGCCCATATTCGGTCGAGCAGTGGAAGCGCTTCTTCGACATCGCAGGTCTGGCGCATCTGAAAGGCTCCACCAAGTACGCGACGCGCGAAGCCGTTGCCGCGCACGTGGCCGAGTTGTACGCGCTGTTCGCCGACGTGCTGAGGTCGCGAACCACCGCCGAGTGGGTGGGCGTCCTCGAGCAGGCCGACATCCCGGTGATGCCGATGCACACGCTCGAGTCGGTGCAGGACGATCCGCACCTGAAGGCGGTGGGCTTCTTCAGGGATGTCGATCACCCCTCTGAAGGCCGCATCCGCACGATGGCCAACCCGACCCGGTGGGCCAGCGTGGAAGAGCACCCTGCCCGGCCGGCCCCGCGGCTGGGAGAGCACGGACACGAGATCCTGCGTGAACTGGCCTATTCCGAGGCGGAGATCGACGCCCTGGTCGCGTGCCGCGCCACCGCGCCGGCATGACGCCGCCACCCCGTCCCTTGACTGCCCCCGACCGCACCGCCCCACCATGAACGCTTCCCGCTTCCAGACCATCCGGCTCGATATCGACCCCGTCGGTGTCGCGCGCATCACGCTGTCCCGACCCGACGTTCACAACGCGTTGAACCCGACGATGTTCGAGGAGGTGGGCGCCGCGCTCGACGCGATCGAAGCCGACCCGCACGCGCGTGTCGTCGTGCTGACGGGCGACGGCGACACCTTCTGCGCCGGCGGCGACTTCCGCTGGCAGCAGAGCCAGCGCGAACAGGACCGCGCCAGCCGGATCCGCAGCGGCGTGCCGCTGGCCCGGCTGCTGGCGCGGCTGGACACCTTCGGCCGGCCCGTCATCGGCCGCATCAACGGCTCGGCCTTCGGCGGCGGCGTCGGGCTGATCGCGGTGTGCGATGTCGTGGTCGCGGTCGACCGCGCGCGCATCTCGTTGAGCGAGGTGCGCCTGGGCCTCGTGCCCGCCACCATTTCCCCCTACGTGGCCGCCAAGCTGGGGCCGAGCTACGCGCGCCGGGTGTTCCTTAACGGAAAAATCATGACAGCAGCCGAGGCGCAGCGCTACGGCCTCGTCCACGAGGTGGTCGCCGCCGCCGATCTGGATGCCGCGGTGAATGCGGAGATCGACCTCGCGCTGAGCTGTGCGCCCGGAGCGGTCCAGACCACCAAGAAGCTGGTGCACTTTGTGCTCGGGCACGATCCGGCGGACAACCTCATCTACACCGTCGACAGGCTGGCTGACTTCTGGGAGACGGACGAGGCGCGCGAAGGCCTGTCGAGCTTCTTCGACAAGCGCGCCCCGAGCTGGCATCCGAAGCGCGGCGAGGGCGCGCGGTGAATCCGCACACCTCCGTGGTCACCGAGGCCGGCGTCACGACCGTCACGCTGAACCGGCCGGAGCGAATGAACGCGCTCACGCCCACGATGGTGGCCGAGATCCTGGCGCTGCTGGACGCGGCACGGTCCGGCAACGACACGCGGGTCATCGTCATCACCGGGGCCGGGCGCGGCTTCTGTGCCGGCGCTGACCTCAAGGAGCTGGGCGGGCCCGCCGGCGTGCTTCCGCACGACGGCCCCGAATCGAAGCGGCAGGGGCTGCGCTTCGGGGTGCATCCGCTGATCAGGGGCCTGCGTGACTGCGAGGTGCCGGTGATCGCGATGGTGAACGGCGACGCCGCCGCGGGCGGCTGCGACCTGGCCCTGGCGTGCGACATCCGCATCGGCTGCGAGCGCACGCGCTTCATGGAGGCCTTCACGCGCATCGGGCTGTTCCCCGGCTCCGGCGGCTGCTGGTTGCTGCCGCGCATGGTCGGTCTCTCGAAGGCCGCCGAGATGCTGTTCACCGGCGATCCGATCGGTGCGCAGAAAGCCTATCAATGGGGCTTGATCAGCCGCTTGGTGCCGCACGAGGAACTGCAAGAGCAGACCGTGGCGCTGGCCCACCGCATCGCCGCGGGCCCGCCGATCGCGCTGCGCCTGGCCAAGATGGTGATGCACAAGGGCGTCGACATGAGCCTGGCGACCTCGCTCGAGCTGGCTGCCGCCAGCGAGTCCATCACCCTCACGTCCGAGGATCATCGAGAGGGGCTCGCGGCATTCCTCGAGAAGCGCCAACCACGGTTCCAGGGACGTTAGTCGCGATCGGGCCCGGCGCCGGCGAGTCGAGCCTCCAGGCCGGCGCCACCCTCGTCGGCACGCCCGGCCGACCCCCACGCATCAGCCTGGGCGCCCGATGCGACCGAGCGGGATCAAGGCGGCGAAGGTCACCACGGCCGTCACCGCCAAGGCCGTTCGGAAGCTGGCGCCCAGCGTCAGGATCAGGCCGACCACCGCCGGGCCGAGCACGTAGGCGCCGAGCAGAACGAGCGTGGCGCCGGCCATCGCCTCGTTGAGCCTTTCGCGGGGAGCCAAGCGTGCCACCTCGGCAAACTGCACGCCGTTCCAGCTCGCCACCGTGAGGCCGCCGAAGACCGCGAGCACGACGATGCTCCAGGTCGGCCAGGCCGGCGTCGACAGCGCCAGCACCATCGTCGCGACACCCGAGCCGGACGCGGTCCACCGCAGCACGCGCACACCGTCACCCAGGCGATCGGAAACGAACCCGGCCAGCGGACGGCCCAGGGCACTCAGCGCCTGCATCAGCGCGAACAACGCACCAGCCGACGTGAGCGACCAATCCAGCCCGGTCACCAGGTAGGTCACGAGGAACGCGAACCACGCGCTCTGGCCGGCACCGAGGCAGCCGCCGGCGATGCCCATGCGGCGCAGGTTCGGCAGCGCGCTCAGCGAGGCGAGCGGCTGGCGCAGGTTGTCGATCGACGCGAACAGGCGCCAGTTCAGCCGCAGCGCACGGTCGCGACCGGCATCGACCGCGCGGCGCAGCGGCTGCACTGCCACGAGCGTGGCCGCGCCGAGCGTGGCTGCGAGCGCGAACGCCGGCACGATGCCCAGGGTCTCGGCCACGAGGGGCATCGCCAGGCCGGCCAGCACGCCGCCCAGCGGCACCCCCGCCTGCTTCACGGAGAACAGCAGGTTGCGGTGGTGCGGCGGCGAGAAGCGCTGCAGAACGTCCATGCCCGCCGACGACGGCGGGCCGATCGACAGGCCAATCAGCAGCGAGCCGATCACGAGCGCGGCGGCCGACGGCAGCGCGCTGAGCAGCGTGCCGAGGACGCCGAGCGCCAGCCCGATCTGCAGCATGCGCATCGCGCCCAGGCGCCGCTGAAACGGCATGCCGATCAGCAGCACGAGCATCGAGCCTCCAGTGATCAGCGAGGACAGGTAGCCCACGCTCTCGGCCGAGCCGCCCACGCGGGGCATCAGCGTCGGGGCGAGCGTCGGCGCGAGGCGCGACAGGAACGACACGGCCGTCTGCACCGCCAGCATCGCGACGAGCGGCCGGACCCACGCGACCGGCGCTGGCTCGGCCCCCGACGCCGAGCCCTCAGCCATGGCCGGCCTCGACCTCCCGCGCCAGCGCGGCCGCATCGAGCACCTGCACGCCGCCGTACTGCACGCGGACGAGGCCGCGCTCCTGGAGTTGCGCGAGCGAGCGGTTGACGCACTGGCGGGACAGTCCGGCCAGGTCGGCCAACTCCTGCTGGCGCAGCTTCACGAGGGTGCCGGCGCGCGGATTGAGCACCGCGTTGTGGAGTTGCGTCAACTGGCACGCGACCCGCAGGTCGGGGCGCCGCAGCCGCTCCCACTCGCGCGCGCCGATGAATTGACTCAGGCGCTCGTTGAGCTGGTCCATCACGAAACGGTTGAAGCGCAGCGAGCTGGCCAGCAGTGCGTCGAACCCCTCCGCGGGCAGGATGGCGAGCCGGCACCGGCACAGCGCCTGGGCATGGTAGCGGCAGGGTTCGCGCTTGAGCACCGTGCCTTCGCCGAACCAGCCTCCCGCCAGGACCCCGGTGATGGTCGTGGTGCAGCCGGACTCGTCGGTGCTGGCCACGCGGACGAGCCCTTCCAGCACGCCCACCCAGCCGGCGATGCGTTCGCCCTGGCGGCACACGAACGCCCCGGCATCGGCACGCGCGAACCTGAGCGAGTTCCAGGCTCGGTCGCGCTCCCCGCCGGTCAGGACGTCGAGCCAGCGGATGTCCGCCGCCAGAGTGCGCGCATCGCTCGGGTCGCTCGTCATCGGGATCGACCGCGCGAATCGGCCCCGGCGCCCGAGCCCTACCGACCCATCGCGGCGAGCGTGCCGCTGCGCATCAGCCGCCCGTTCAGCGGGCGGCCGATGATGCGTTCGGCCAGGCGCGCGGCCTCGACCAGCTGCTCGAGGTCGAGGCCGGTCTCGATGCCCATTTCCTCGCACATGAAGGCGATGTCCTCGGTGCAGACGTTGCCGGCCGCGCCGCCGTGCTTGTGGCCGGCGAAGGGGCAGCCGCCGAGGCCCGCCACCGAGCTGTCGAACAGCTCGACGCCCATCTGCAGCGCCGCGTACACGTTGGCCGCGCCGAGACCGCGGGTGTCGTGCAGGTGCAGGCCGATGCGCGCCTGGGGCACGATCTCGCGCACCGCGCCGACCCGGCGCTTGATCTCCTCGGGGTTGGCCCAGCCCATCGTGTCGGCGAGGTAGAACGCCGGGAACGGGATGCGCCGGTCGGCGCAGGCGTCGGCCAGCCAGCGCACGTTGTCGGTCACCGCCGACACCGGCACCGGCCCGCCGAGGTTGCAGCCGAAGGCGGTGACGACGTAGGCCTGCTCGAGCGGGATGCCGAGCGCGGCGTAGCGGTCGATCCAGGCCAGCTGGCGGTCGCGGTTCTCGGCCACGCTGCAGTTGTTGTTGCGCTGCGAAAACGGCTCGGTGACGTAGAAGATGATCTTGCCGTCGACATCGACGTTGTCGCAGGCGCGCGCGCGGTCGAAGCCGTTCTCGTTCAGCCACAGCGCGGTGTAGCGCGTGCCGGGGCGCTTCTTCAGGTTTGCGAACAGCTCGGGCGAATCGGCCATCTGCGGCACGGCGCGCGGGCTCACGAACGAGGCGCACTGCACCTGCTGCAGGCCCGACGCGGCCAGCGCGTCGATCAGCGCAAGGCGGTCGGCCAGCGGGTAGGTGCCCTTTTCCATCTGGAAGCCTTCGCGCGGGCCCTCCTCGTGGAACTCGACGCGGCGTGGCAGCGAATTCATCGTCACTCTCCTTTCAGGCAGAACCCGTTCAGGCAGCTGCGGTCGGGGCCACTTCGGCCAGCGCCTGGTGCCGCTCGACCATGTCGCCGACCGCGCAGCGGATCGTCGCCATCGTGCCGTCGAAGGGCGCGCTGACGTGCAACTCCATCTTCATCGATTCCAGCACGATCACCGTCTGCCCGGCGGCGACGGCGGCGCCGGCGGCCGCCTTCACGGCGACCACCTTGCCCATCATCGGCGCGAGCAGGAGGCCGTCGGCGCCTTCTTCGCCGAGCGCGCCGCCGAGGTAAGGCGTGCACTCGAAGACGCTGCGCCCGAGGGCGCTGACCACCTCGACGCCGCCGGGCACGTCGGCCAGCGCCACCTCGAGCACGCGCCCGTCCAGACTCAGCAGCCGGCGGCCGGCGGCGAGCGCAGGCAAGGCGTGCGCACCGGCGAGCGCGGCCTGCAGGGCCTGCTCGCCGATGGCCAGCGTGGTGCGGCCATCGGGCGCCGGGGCGGCGTAACGCACCGGCCACTCGCTGCGGCTGCTGCCGAGCACGACGCCGGGCAGCGGCGCCGGTACGACGCAGCCGCTGCCAAGCCGCCAGCCGGTGAAGCCGGCCGCCTCGCTCCAGCAGCCGAGCGCGGGGGCGGCCGCACGCTGCGCGTCGATCCAGTGCAGCGCCGCAGCGGCGAGGTGCTCCAGCGGTTCGGCGGCGGGGGGGGGGGGCGGGGCGGGGGGGGGGCCCCCCGCCCCCCCCCCCCCGCCCCGCACCCGCCGGGGGG